>NZ_JBYTBC010000001.1:633741-1103031 GCF_058788795.1 Variovorax sp. FW301-JW7 | reverse complement strand
ACGCGGCGTCACGCGCCTTGATTGGCCCGCCGCGGCAGACCTTCGCGACGCCAGAAATAGTGTGAACAGGCCCTAGCTCACGCGGGCGTGAACATCGGGATCGCGTGACCCCCTTCGGCGGCCTTGAAGCACACCTTCACGCGGTCGCCGATGCGCAGGGTGTCGAGGTCGCAGTCGACGATGTTGCTCAGCATCGTGACCCCTTCGTCCAGCCGGACATAGGCGATGGCATAGGGCGCGGGGTTGGCCGCGCGCGTGACGCTCACGCTGTAGATCGTGCCGAGCCCGGAAGCGGGTTGCCACTCGAGCGCATCGCTCATGCAGTACGGGCACAGCGAGCGGGGGTACCAGTGGGTCTTGCCGCAGGCGGGGCAGTGCTTGATCAGCAGGCTGCCTTCGGCGGCCGCGCGCCAGAAGGGAGCAGTGGCTGCGTCGATGATGGGTGCCGCCAGCGGGCGGTCCTGGTAGAGGGTCGTCATGGTTCAGGCCTCCCGTTCGAGAATCAATGTGGCGCTGCCGTGGCGTGAGCCCAGGAGTCCGCCGGTGCCCTGGGCCAGGGCCAGCGCGCAGTTCGGTACCTGCACCTTCGGGTGCGCTTCGCCGCGCAGCTGCCGCACGGCTTCGATCACCTTCGTGATGCCGCCGCGGTTGGCCGGGTGGTTGTTGCACAGGCCGCCGCCGTCGGTGTTGAAGGGCAGCTTGCCGATGCCGGAGATCAGGTTGCCGTCCGCCACGAAGCGTCCGCCTTCGCCCTTCTTGCAAAAGCCCAGGTCCTCCAGCTGGATCAGCACGGTGATCGTGAAGCTGTCGTAGATCGACGCGTACTGGATGTCGGCCGGCGTCAGGCCCGCTTCCGCGAAAGCGATGGGGCCCGAGATCGCGGCACCCGAATAGCTCAGGTCGACCTGTCCGTTGAGTTGGCCCTTCACCGTCTCGCCGGTGCCCAGCAGATTGACGACCGGGCGCTTCAGCGCGCGTGCGATCTCCGGGCGCACGACCAGCAGCGCGCCGCCGCCGTCGCTGACCACGCAGCAGTCGAGCTTGTGCAGCGGGTCGGACAGCAGGGGAGAGTCGAGCACGTCGCGCACGGTCACCGGCTCGCGCAGCATCGCGTGCGGGTTGTGCTGCGCATGCGCGGCCGCCGCTACCTTGATCCAGGCGAGCTGCTCGCTGGTGGTACCGAACTCGTGCATGTGGCGGGCCGCGGCCAGCGCGTACATGTTCAGGGTGAGTGGGCGGTAGGGGGCCTCGAAGGCGACGTCGGGCGTCGCGGTGCTGGCCGTGCGCGGGGTCAGCCCGCTGGAGCCTTCGCTGCGCGGCCGGCCGGCCAGCGTGATCAGCGCGACGTTGCACTTGCCGGCCGCAATGGCCTGCGCCGCGTGCGAGACGTGCACCAGGTAGGACGATCCGCCGGTCTCGCTCGAGTCGACGTGGCGCACCTTCAGGCCGAGGTAGTCGACCATGCTGAGCACGCCGAGCCCGGGCGCGTCACCGGCGCAGAAGTAGCCGTCCACGTCCTGCAGCGTGAGGCCGGCGTCTTCCAGTGCGCCCTTGGCGCATTCCGCGTGGAGTTGCGCGACCGTCTTGTCCGGGGCCTTGCGGGTGGGGTGTTCGTAGGCGCCTGCGATGCAGGCCTGTCTCTTGATGCTCATCGGGTTCCTTCTGTGCAAAGGGGGCAGGGCGCGCGCGACGGCGGGCCCTGTCCACACTTTATTGCAGCGAGCCGGCCACGGCGACGGTCTGGCCGGTGATGTAGTTCGAATCGGGCGAGCAGAACAGGTACACGCCGGCGGCGGCCTCTTCGGGTGTGCCAGCCCGTCCGAGCGGGTTGCGCTGGGCATGCGCCTTCACGTGGCCCGGGTTCAGGCCCACGCGGATGTCGCGGCCTTCGATGTGGATGGTGGCGCCGGCATCGACGTCGGCCGAGGTCATGCGGGTGCGGATCAGGCCGAAGGCCACGCAGTTGACGTTCACGTTGAAGCGGCCCCACTCGCGGCTGAGCGCGCGCGTCATGCCGATCACGCCGGCCTTGGCCGACGAATAGTTCATCTGGCCGGCATTGCCGTTCAGCGCCGAGGTCGACGAGATGTTCACCACCTTGCGGTACACCTCGCGCCCGGCCTCCAGGTCCGCCTGGTGCTGGGCCTTGATGTGCGGGTAGGCGGCGCGCAGGATGCGAAAGGGCGCCGTCATGTGGCAGTCGACGATGGCGTACCACTGCTCGTCGGTCATGCGCTGCACCACGTCGTCCCAGATGTAGCCGGCGTTGTTGACGATGATGTCGATGCCCTTGAAGTGGTCCATCGCCGTCTTGATGTAGCGCTCGGCGAAGTCCGGCGCGGTCACGTTGCCGACGCAGGCCACGGCCTCGGTGCCGTTCTTCTTCAGCAGTTCGACCGTCTCGTGCGCAGGCTCCGCGTCCAGGTCGTTGACCACCAGCCGCGCGCCTTCGCTGGCGAGTTTCAGTGCGATGGCCTGGCCGATGCCGCGACCCGATCCGGTGACCAGCGCCACCTTGCCGTCCAGTTTTCCCATGTCTTGCTCCTCGTGAAAAAGTGGGTGCAGCTCAGGCTGCGGTGAACACGGTGACGACGCACGCGCCGCCGAGGCCGACGTTGTGCGCCAGCGCCACCCGGGCCTTCTCGACCTGCCGCGCCTCGGCCGTGCCGCGCAGCTGGTGCGTGAGCTCGTAGCACTGGGCCAGGCCCGTGGCGCCCAGCGGATGGCCCTTGGACAGCAGGCCGCCCGAGGGGTTGACCACCCAGCGTCCGCCGTAAGTGTTGTCGCCGTCGTCGACCAGCTTCTCGCCTTCGCCTTCCGGGCACAGGCCCAAGGCCTCGTAGCTCAGCAGCTCGTTCTGCGCGAAGCAGTCGTGCAGTTCGATCACGTCCACGTCGGCGGGGCCGATGCCCGCCTGTTCGTAGGCCTGCGTCGCGGCCGCGCGCGTCATGTCGAAGCCCACCACGCGGATCATGTCGCGCGTGTCGTAGGTGCTCGGGGTGTCGGTGGTCAGGGCCTGGCCGGCAATCCGTACGTCGGTGCGCAGGCCGTGCTTGCGCGCAAACGCTTCGGACACCACGACCGCCGCCGCGGCGCCGCAGGTCGGCGGGCAGGCCATCGGCCGGGTCATCACGCCGTCCCACAGGGCCGGGGCGGCCAGCACCTCCTCGGGCGTCATGACGTTGCGGAACACGGCCAGCGGGTTGTGGGCGGCGTGGCGGCTGGCCTTGGCGCGGATCCGGGCGAAGGTCTCGAGCCGCGTGCCGTACTTGTGCATGTGCGCGCGGCCCGCGCCGCTGAACTGGCGGATCGCGCCCGGCAGGTCGGGGCGCTCGACCAGTTCGTTGGTCAGGTGGCCGGCGCGCTCCAGCGAGCGCGCGCGATCGGTCCAGACCGATTTCAGCGCGCCCGGCTGCATGTACTCGAAGCCCACCGCCAGCGCGCAGTCCACGGCGCCGCTTTGCACCGCCTGGCGCGCCAGGAACAGCGCCGACGAACCGGTGGCGCAGTTGTTGTTGACGTTGAGCACCGGAATGCCGCTCATGCCCACGTGGTAGAGCGCCTTCTGGCCGCAGGTGGAGTCGCCGTACACATAGCCGGCGTAGGCCTGCTGCACCTCGCGGTAGTCGACGCCGGCATCGGCCAGCGCCTGGCGCACCGCGTGGGCGCCCATCACGTCGTAGGTGTCGCTGGTGCCCGGCTTCTTGAACGGGATCATGCCGACGCCGGCGACGAAAACCTTGCTTGTCATGTCATCTCTTCCTGTCTGTCTGTGTGTGTTGGGGGGAGGGTGGAGTCAGAGCTTTCTTGAGATCAGGTCGCGCATGACCTCGCTGGTGCCGCCGTAGATGCGGTTCACGCGTGAATCGGCAAAGGCGCGGGCCACCGGGTACTCCAGCATGTAGCCATAGCCGCCGTGCAGCTGCACCATCTCGTCCAGCGCCTTGCCCAGCGTCTCGGTGGCGAAGAGCTTGGCGACGGCCGCTTCTTCCAGCGTGAGGCGCCGGCGCATGTGTTCGCCCAGGTAGTGGTCGACCATCAGGCGCACGGCGATCGCCTGGGTCTTGATGTCGGCCAGCTTGAACTTCGTGTTCTGGAAGTCCCACACGGTCTGGTTGAAGGCGCGGCGGTCCTTCACGTAGTCCAGCGTGTGTTCCAGGCAGACCTCGAGCTTGGCGGCCGCGGTGATCGCGATGGCGAAGCGCTCCTGCGGCAGCTCGCCCATCAGGTAGGCGAAGCCCTTGCCTTCCTCGCCCAGGCGGTTGGCCACGGGCACGCGCACGTTGTCGAAGAACAGCTCCGAGGTGTCCTGCGCCGGGCAGCCGACCTTCTCGAGGTTGCGTCCGCGGCGAAAGCCCGCGCGGTCGGCCTCCACCACGACCAGGCTCACGCCCTTGGCGCCGGCGGCGGGGTCGGTCTTGCACACCAGGATCACCAGGTCGGCGTTCAGTCCGTTGCTGATGAAGGTCTTGCTGCCGTTGATGACGTAGTGGTCGCCTTCGCGCACGGCGGTGGTGCGCACCGCCTTCAGGTCGCTGCCGGTGCCGGGCTCGGTCATGGCGATGGCCAGGATGAACTCGCCCGAACAGACCTTGGGCAGCCACCGCTGCTTCTGTTCCTCGTTGCCCAGCCGCTGGATGTACGGCGCGATGATGTCGGAATGGACCCGAAAGCCCGGGCCGCTCACGCCCACGCGGGCGAACTCTTCGGCGAACACGGCCGCATGGCCGAAGTCGCCGCCGCCGCCGCCGTACTCGGTGGGCAGGGTGACGCAGAGCAGGCCCTCGCGGCCGGCCTTGCGCCAGGTCTCGCGGTCGACGCGGCCGGCCCGGTCCCACTCGGCCTGCCGGGGCAGGCATTCGCGTTCCAGGAAGCGGCGCACGGTGGTGCGGAATATCTCGTGATCGTCGCGGAAGATGCTTCGGGTGATTTGCATGGGGGGTTCCGGTGGTCAAGGGGGGAAGGCGCGGCCCGCAGGGGCCATGGCGGCAAAGATATCGACGCGTGCCGTTGCGCGGACCCCCCGTGTGGAGTGGCACGCGGGGTGCCGATGCCGGGCGGCGATGCGCGCCCCACCCGACGCGGGGGGCGAAAGCCCGGGGCGGCGGTGATCAACTACGTGCCAGGCTGTGCAAGCGTTCCTGCAAGCGGCCGATCAGGAGACAGACAGACGATGGAACCCATTCCTGCGACCCACCCCGGCGTCATCGAGCGGCCCGAGAGCCCGCTGCGTCTGGCCCGGCACTGCGCCCGCGACGGCGTGCCGGAACAGGTGCATGTGCCGCAGACCAGTCTCTTCGCCAACCTCGAGATGGCGGCCCGGCGTTTCCCGAGCAAGCCGGCCATTCATTTCTACGGCGCCACGGTGAGCTATGCGGCCCTGCTGCAGGAGGCCGAGCACCTGGCGGGCTACCTGCAGCGTGCCTGCGGCGTGCAGCGCGGCGACCGCGTGCTGCTGTTCAGCCAGAACTGCCCGCAGTTCATCAGCGCCTACTTTGCGATCCTGCGCGCCGATGCCGTCGTGGTGCCCGTGAACGCCATGCTGCTGGAAGACGAGCTGCGCCACATCGTGGCCGACAGCGGCGCCGTGGCGGCCTTCTCGGCGCAGGAGCTGGTCGGCCAGCTGGCGCCGCTGGTGGGCACGACCTCGCTGCGGCACGTGGTCGTGCATGCCTACGGCGACGCGCTGCCCGGCGACGACGCGGGATTCACCGTGCCGGACTGGCTGCGCGAGCGCGCCCCTGCCGAGGCGGGGTTTGCCGGTGGCGTGCGATGGCAGGACGCCGTGGCGGCGCAGGCCCGACCCGGCCCCGCGCTGGCCGGCCCCGACGACCTGTGCATGCTGCCGTACACCTCGGGCACGACGGGGGCGCCGAAGGCCTGCATGCACACCCATCGCACGGCGATGTCCTCGGTGGCTGGCGCGCGGCTGTGGCGGCACACGAATGCCGAATCGATCTTCCTGGCCTCGGCGCCGTTCTTTCACCTGCTCGGGCTGCAGAACTGCGTCAACGGGGTGGTCTACGCCGGCGCCACCGTCGTGCTGCTGCCCCGCTGGGACCGCGAAACCGCCGCCGAGCTGATCGAGCGCTACCGGGTCACCTGCTGGGGCGCGCCGCCGCCGATGCTGGTCGACTTCTTCTCGCAGCCGGGCATCGAGGCGCGCGACCTGCGCTGCCTGGTGCAGGTCGGCGGCGGCGGTGCGGCCATGCCCGAGGGCACCGCGCGGCTGATGCGCGAGCGCTACGGCCTCACGTACGGCGAAGGCTACGGGCTGACCGAAACCGCCTCCTTCCTGCTGGCCAACCCGCTGCATCGCCCCAAGCCCGGCTGCCTGGGTGTGCAAACCTTCGGTGTGGACGCGCGCATCGTCGACCCCGAGACCCTGAAGGAGCTGCCGCAAGGCGAGACCGGCGAGATCGTGGTGCACGGCGCGCAGGTCATGCGGGGCTACTGGAACCAGCCGGAGGCGAACGCCGAGAGCTTTCTCGTCATCGACGGCAAGCGCTTCTTCCGCACCGGCGACCTCGGCTGCATGGACGAAGACGGCTACTTCGCGATGCGCGACCGCCTGAAGCGAATGATCAATGCCTCGGGCTACAAGGTCTGGCCGGCGGAGGTGGAGGCCATGCTGCACGGCCACCCCGCCATCCAGGAGGCCTGCGTGATCGCCAGCCGCGACGAGCGGCGCGGTGAAACGGTCAAGGCGGTGGTGGTGCTGCGCGCCGACGCGCGCGACATCCGCGCACCGGACATCCTGGCGTGGTGCCGCGAGACCATGGCCAGCTACAAGGCCCCGCGCCTCGTGGAGATCGTCGAGCGATTGCCGCGCTCGGCGACCGGCAAGGTCGCGTGGCGCGAGCTGCAGGACGCCGAGATGCGGCTGTAGCGCCCCGCCCGCCGCTGTGGCGGGCCCCCCAAGGAAACAGACACACAGGCACCGCGATGCGCCAGGCCCCTGCACGCGCGGGGGCGGGCGCGCCGCAGGGGCGAACACGATCGTCGAAACAGGACCGGGCCGAGGTCGGCCCGGCCAACCCCAAGGAGAAATCGAGATGAACGCAAGCACGATGCAAGGAAAAGTCGTTGTGGTCACGGGCGCCGGTCGCGGCATCGGCCGCGCGATCGCGTTGATGATGGCGGCGCACGGCGCCAGGGTGGTGGTGAACGACGCGGGCGTGTCCGTGGACGGCGCGCTCGGCGCGGAGAAGCCCGCGGACGAGGTCGTCGGCCTGATCCGCGAGAACGGCGGCGAGGCCGTCGCGAACGGCGACAGCGTGGCGCAGTGGGACGGCGCGCGGCGCATCGTCGAGACGGCGGTCGACACCTTCGGGCGGATCGACGCCGTCATCAACAACGCGGGCATCCTGCGCGACAAGATCTTTCACCAGATGACCGAGGACGACTGGGAGTCCGTGCTCAAGGTGCACCTGTTCGGCAGCTTCAACGTCAGCCGCGCCGCCGCCGATCACTTCAAGGCGCAGCAAAGCGGCAGCTTCGTGCACATGACGTCGACTTCCGGCCTGGTCGGCAACTTCGGGCAGGCCAACTACGCGGCCGCGAAGATGGGCATCCTGGGGCTGTCCAAGTCGATCGCGCTCGACATGGGCCGCTACAACGTGCGCTCGAACTGCATCTCGCCCTTTGCCTGGAGCCGCATGGTCGGCAGCATCCCGAACACGGCGGACCAGGAAAAGCGGATCGCCAAGGCCAAGACGCTCACGCCCGAGACCATCGCGCCCGTCGCCGTGTTCCTGGCCAGCGATGCCGCGCGCGAGGTCACGGGGCAGATCTTCGCGGTGCGCCGCAACGAGGTGTTCCTGATCAACCACCCCCGGCCCATCCGGTCCATGCACCGCAGCGAGGGCTGGACGCCGCAGACCCTGGCCGAGCACATGCTTCCCGCCGTGAAGGCGTCGTTCGCACCGCTGGACCGCTCGTCCGATGTGTTTTCCTGGGACCCGGTCTGAGATGCGGCGCCACGCCCACAAGGAGGAAGATGCCATGAACAGTTCCCTGCACGAAGAGGCGAGCGTCCTCGCGGATTCGCTGATCCGTTTCATCGAGCGCGAGATCGTTCCGCTCGAGCGCGAACACCACGATCTGCTGGCCAGCGAGCGCACCATCTACGGCGCGGACGGGCGCTTCACCGAGCCGATGCTCGCGCTGCGCCGCCGGGTCCGCATGCGCTCCGCGGAGCTCGGCTTCTACAACCTGTTCGCCCCCGAGGAACTCGGCGGCGGCGGGCTCGGCGCGGAAGCCGCGCTGGTGATCCAGGAGCGCCTGAATGCCGCGTGCGGGCCGGCGCGTGCGCTGGTCCAGGGCGTGGTCATGCCGTCCGCGTTCACCAACGGCCTGTCGCCGGTGCTGCGCCATCTCGACCCGCAGGTCCTGGCGCGCTACCGCGACGACCTGGCCAGCGGCGACAAGACCATGTGCTTCGGCCTGAGCGAGCCCGACGCCGGCTCGGACGTCTTCGCCATGAAGACGCGCGCCACCAAAGAGGGCGACGACTGGGTGCTGACGGGCACGAAGCAGTGGATCACCAACGCGCCCTATGCCGACCTGGCGATGGTGTTCGCGGTCACCGACGAGGCGAAGGCGCGCGAACGCAAGGGCGGCATCACCGGCTTCCTGGTGGACACGAAAGCCCCGGGGTTCAGCGTGCCGAGCGTGATCCCGACCATGGGCCACCTCGGCGCCGAGATCGGGATCGTCACGCTGGACGGCGTGCGCGTGTCCGACAGCCACCGCCTGGGCGCCGTGGGCGGCGGGCTGTCGGTGGCGATCGGCGGCGTGAGCGTGGGCCGGCTGTCGATGGCCGGCACCTGCGTGGGGCTGGCGCGCTGGGCGCTGGAGCAGGCGATCGACTACGCCAAGGTGCGCAAGACCTTCGGCCGCCCGATCGCCGAGCACCAGGCGATCCAGTTCATGCTGGCGGAGTCGGCCATGGACATCTACGCGGCCAAGTGCATGGCCCGCAACTGCGCGCAGCGCATCGATGCCGGCGAGCCGGCCACCAAGGAGGTCTCGATGACCAAGGCCTTCGCCACCGAGATGCTGAACCGCGTGATGGACCGCTGCATCCAGATCCACGGGGCCATGGGGCTGACCAACGAGCTGCGGCTCGAAGCGGGCTTCCGACTGGCGCGCACCATGCGCATCCCCGACGGCACGGCGGAGATCCAGCGGCGCACCATCGCCGCGCGCCTGCTCGCCGGCGACACGGTGTTCTGACGCCGCCATCCGGAGGAACCGCCCATGCGACATTTCAGCAGCCTCGACGCACTGCAATCCTGCGTCGGCCAGGACATCGGCCACAGCGACTGGGTCCTGATCGACCAGAAGCGCATCGACCTGTTCGCCGAAGCCACCGGCGACCACCAGTGGATCCATGTCGATCCGGCGCGGGCGCAGGCCGGCCCGTACGGCGGCACGATCGCGCACGGCTTCCTGACGCTCTCGCTGCTGCCGATGCTGTCCGCCCAGGCGATGAAGATCGACGGCACGAAGCTCGGCGTGAACTACGGCCTGAACAAGGTCCGCTTTCCGTCGCCGGTGCGGGTGAACAGCCGGGTGCGCGCCCGCATCCGCCTGCTGGCCATGGAGGCCCTGCCGCCGCTGGGCGCGCTGTCGGGCTTCCAGATCACGATGGAGGTCACCATCGAGTGCGAGGGGGCCGACAAGCCCGCCGCCGTGGTGGAGAGTGTGGCGCGGCGCTACGCCTGAACCGAGGCGGCGCCGCTCAGGTCCTGGGCGGCGTGCCCGTCTCCCACTCGAGGTCGCGCAGCCGCGCGGCCGCCTCGTCCCGGCTGGCCACGCCCAGCTTGCCGTAGATCTTGCGCAGGTGCCACTTCACGGTTTCGGGTGACAGGCCCAGCATGCGCGCGATCTTCTTGTTGGGCAGGGCCTGTGCCAGCAGGCGCAGCACTTCCGCTTCCCGTTCGCTCAGGTCCAGCCCCTGCAGGCCCGGGGCCGTGCGCGTGGCGCGCGGGGTATCGGCGGTGGTCGCCGATGCCGCCGGGGCCGGCGTGCGTTGCGCGGCGGCCAGGCGGGTCACGTAGAAACTGAGCACCGGGTCCAGGGGCTCGCCCTGTTCGATCTCGCCGATCAGTTGCAGCGCATCGGGGTCCGTGTCGAGCAGGCTGCGCACCAGGCCCAGCCGGTGTCCCTGCCGCAAGGCCACGTTCAGGTGGCGCCGGGCGGTGTCCACGCGTTGGCGGCGGAAGTCGACGAAGGCGCTCTGCAGCCGCAGCAGCGCCACGCGGCGCTGCCAGCCGCGCGCGTCGCACAGGGCGATCAGTTGCTCCAGCCGCACCGAGGCA
Organism: Variovorax sp. FW301-JW7; assembly: GCF_058788795.1. NCBI lineage: Bacteria > Pseudomonadati > Pseudomonadota > Betaproteobacteria > Burkholderiales > Comamonadaceae > Variovorax > Variovorax sp. FW301-JW7. The sequence goes on along the minus strand of NZ_JBYTBC010000001.1, from coordinate 1,092,706 downwards.
CCGTGCAGGTCTTCGTTCGCGATGCACCAGCGCACGTGGGCGTGCGCCGTCACCGCGTGGATTTCGTCCAGCGCGCTCGGGCCGTCGGGGCGGTGCCGTGCATCGACCGCGTCGAGCCGCGCCAGGCAGGCGTCGGCCGCGTCGAGTTCGCCGCACTGCAGGTGCCGGTGCACGCGCTCGGCCAGGGCGTGCGCCAGCAGCCGGTCCAGGCCGAGCTGCACCGCGTACTCCTCGAGGCGATCGAGCCAGGCGAAGGTGTCCAGCGGATGGCCGGCCGCCCAGTGCGCGGCCGACAGCACGGTCAGCACCTTCAGCACCGAGTCGGGGATCGACACCCGCTCCAGGATGTCGACCCGGTCTTCCAGGAGCCGGATCGCGCCTTCGGCGTCGTTGTGCTCGTACAGGACATCGCCGAGCAGGGCCGTGGCGAAGCACGCGGGGTCGGCGTGGGCTTCGTCGCGTTGCTCGGCCTTGCGCAGCACGTCGCGGCAGATCCGTTCGACCTGGATCATCTGGCCTTCGAGCGCGTAGCTGAAGCCCACCATGCAGCGGCCGCCGAGGCTGCCGATGGTGGTGCCCGTGAGCGGCGCGCCCTCGAACAGCAGGGGCGCGGCCTCGAGTTGCACGCTGCGCGCGCGCTCGTACTCGCCGCGGTGCATGTAGAGCCACGACAGCAGCATGCGGTGCGCGCCGAGCGCCATGCCGTCGGCCTCCGGCGGCGGCTGCAGCAGCTGCGGAAGGATCGCCATGGCCGCGTCAGTGTCGTCGCGCTGCAGGGCCAGCACGCCGCGCAGCAGGCACAGCGTGTCGCGCGAGATGATGTCGTCGGGCGCGAGGTCGGCCTGCAGGCGCTCGATGCCGGCGGCGGCGGCCTCGAACTCGCGCGCGTACAGCTGCATGCGCAGGGTCCAGATGCGCAGCGCGGGGCGTGCCTGCACCTGCTCGGCCGGCAGCAGGCGAACCAGCCGGACCACCTGGCGCAGGTTGCCCTGGCTGAACAGGAGCTTGGCCGACTGCTGGACCATGTCGGCCGCGGCCGCCGGCGCGCCCGCCGCCACCGCATGGTGCACGGCATCTTCGATGTGGCCGTGCGCGTGGAACCACTGCCAGGCGGCGGTGTGCACGCGGCGGCGTTGCGTCTCGCCGAGCGCGCGAAAGCGCTCGAGCAGCGTTTCGCGCAGCAGCGGATGCAGGCGGTACCAGGGCTCGCGCCCGGGGCCCTCGAGCGCAACGATGAACAGGTTGTCGCTTTCCAGGCGCGCCAGCAGGGCGACCACGTCGGCCGGTTCGAGCGGGGGCTCCGCCAGCACCGCGCACAGCGCGGCGCAGAAGCGGCGGCACACGGCCGCGCGCACCAGCAGCTCGATCTCGGCGGGCGACAGGTGCGACAGCACTTCGCGCTCGAAGTACTGCGCGAAAGCGCCCGCGTTGTGCACGTGCTCGCGCACCGGCACTTCGGCCACCGGGTTGCCGCGCGCCTGCTGCTTTTTTCGCTTGCGCAGGTTGGCGAACAGCAGCAGGCCGGCCACCCAGCCGTCGGTGAGTTCGTGCAGGTGCCGCGCGTCGCGCGCAGCGATCTCGCCGAGCTGCGCCTGCAGGAACTGCTGCGACTCGGCCAGCGTGAAGCGCAGGTCGCCCTGGTGCAGCTCGAGCACGAGCTCCTGGTCGCGCAAGCGGGCCAGCGACAGCGGCACCGCCGTGCGCGACAGCAGCACCAGGTGCAGGTTGGGCGGCGCGTAGTCCAGCAGGCACTGCAGCGCTTCGTGGATGCGCTCGCAGCCGATGTGGTGCAGGTCGTCGACCACCAGGGTCAACTCGCGCGGGTGCGCGGCGATGCCGTGCAGCAGGCAGATGATCGTGCGCTCGACGGCCTCGGCGTCGGTCCCCCGGCCGCCCAGCATGGCGGCCTCGCGCGCAATGGCCGGGTCCACTTCTTCCAGGCTGGCGACCAGGCTGTCGAGCCAGCGCGTCAGCTCGTCGTCGTCCGCGCCGAGGCCCAGCCATGCCACGTCGAAACCCAGCAGCAGCAGGGCCTGGCGCCAGGCCGCCAGGGTGGCGCTCTTGCCGCAGCCCGCGGGGCCCTGCAGCACGACGCAGCGCCGGTGCCGCGCCTCGGTCAGCCGGGCCAGCAGCCGTTCGCGTGCGACGACGCGCGTGGCGCCGCGGGGCACCAGGCGGCTGTCGCCGGCCATCGTGTCGGTGTCGGAGGCCGCGCCTGGCACGGCGTGCGGCGGGCTGGAGGGAAGAGGGGGGTGCATCTGGAATCTCGCGTTCGCATCCGGAACCGATTCATGGGGCGACCCGCGCAGGCGGATGGCAGGAATCGCTCTGGATGGTACAGGCCGACCCTCCTTTTTGCGCCCTGCGCAGGGGCTCTGCGGGCGAGGGGATTCCCGCCCCCACCCGCGCCGGGGGGTCTCGCCGTACAGCCCCGCCCGTAACCTGAATCCCATGCGAAAAACCACCTCATCGCGAACCGGGCCGAAGGCCTCGCACCCCCGAGCGCAGACATGATCGACAGGACATTCATCGGCAAAGTGCTTCCGGGCTTCCACGTCGTGGCCGAAGCGGGACAGCTGCGCTTCTTTGCCAAGGCCACGGGCGAGACCAACCCCATTTACTTCGACGAATCCGCGGCCCGCGATGCGGGGCACCCCGGCCTGCCGCTGCCGCCCACCTTCCTGTTCTCGCTCGAGATCCAGCAGCCCGCGAGCAGCTGGCGCAAGGAGATGGGCATCCAGCCCGCGCGCATCCTGCACGGCGAACAATCGTTCACCTACCACCGTATGGCGCATGCGGGCGACGTGCTGCGCTTCGACAGCCGGATCGCCGACATCTACGACAAGAAGGGCGGCGCGCTGGAATTCGTGGTGCGCGAAACCCGGGTGACCGACCCACGCGGCGAGCACGTCGCGGACCTGCGCAGCGTGCTGGTGCAGCGCAACGCCTGACTGAAACTGACATGCGACACGGAGAACCGCCATGGGCACACTGAATCTCGCGCAGGTCCGCGTCGGCGACACATTGCCGCCGCTGACCCTGGCACCGATCGACCGGACCACGCTGGCCTTGTTCGCGGGGGCGTCCGGCGACCACAACGCGATCCACATCGACATGGACTTCGCGCGCCGCGCCGGCATGCCCGACGTGTTCGCGCACGGCATGCTGTCGATGGCCTACCTGGCCCGCATGCTGACCCTGTGGGTCGACCAGCGGCAGCTTCGCCAGCTGGGCGCGCGCTTCGTCGGCATCACCCACCTGGGCCACCGGATCACCTGCACAGGCCACGTGGTCGAGGCGTTCGAACGCCAGGGCGAGCAGCGCCTGCGGCTCGAGATCCGCACCGCCAACCAGTACGGCGACACCAAGATCCTTGGCGACGCCGTCGTCGCACTCCCACTTTGAGGCCATGTCCATGCGCAACCGAACCCTGCTTGCCGTCGCCGCGTTCCTGTGGGCCGCGGTCTGCGCCGCCCAGACCTACCCGTCGCGGCCCCTCACGATGATCGTGCCGGCGCCGCCGGGCGGTGCCACCGATTCGCTGGCCCGGGTGCTCGCGGACGAGATGGGCAAGAGCCTGGGCCAGCCGGTCATCGTGGACAACAAGCCGGGCGCGGCGGGCCTGCTCGCGGTGCAGGCCGTGACCCGCGCCGCGCCGGACGGCTACACGCTGCTGCTGACCCACGCGGCGCCGCTCGTCAACACGCCGCACCTGCTGCCCAAGGTGCCCTACAACGTGCGCCGCGACCTGGCCTTCGTCTCGCTGGTGGCCGGCGGGTCGGTGGTGCTGGCCGTGAACCGGGACGTGCCGGCCAAGGACATGAAGGAGTTCCTTGCCTGGGCGGCGGCCAACAAGGGCGCGATCAGCTACGGCTCCTACGGCGTCGGCACCTTCCCGCACCTGGTGGGCGCCCACCTGAACCGGTCCCGCGGGCTCGACATGGTCCACGTGGCCTACAAGGGCGAGGCGCAGGTGGCGCAGGACGTGAGCGCGGGCAACGTGGCGTGGGGCATCTTCTCGCTCGGCACCCTGACGCCGCTGGTCGACAGCGGGCGGCTGAGGCCGCTGGCCGTGTTCGGCGACCGCCGGGTCAAGGTGCTGCCGAACGTGCCCACCATGGCCGAGTCGGGGTTGGGCGACGCGGAGTTCACACCCGCCGGATGGGTCGGCGTGATGACCCGCGCGGGCACGCCGCCCGAGGTGCTGGCCCGGCTGGAAAAAGAAACGCGCGCCGCCACGCACACACCGGCCATGAAGACGCGTCTGCTGAGCAGTTCGACGGAAGCGATCGGCAGCACGTCCGAGCAGTTCCGCCAGGAGTTCGAGAAGACCGAGCCCGTGGTGAAGCGCCTGATCGCGATCTCGGGGGCGAGGGCGGACTGAGCGCGTGTCCGCTGCCCCGAGTGAGGGAGGAGGGCGGCGGCGTTTTTCTTGTTGGCAGTGCGTGGCAACGCCACGGTGAAAGGGACCGCATGAATACCAGGCTTGCATCGGCAGGGCCATCCATCGACGGGCAACTGCGGCGGCGTCGTCTGCTGGCGGCCGGGCTCGGCGCCATGGGCAGCGGGCTGCTGGCACCCGGCGCGGTGCGCGCACAGGCGGCGGCATGGCCGTCGAAGCCGATCCGCATCATTGCCGCCCAGGCCCCGGGCTCGTCCAACGATGCGACGGCGCGTGCGCTGGCCGAGTACCTGACGGGGCGCCTCGGATCGCCGGTCATCGTCGAGAACCGGCCCGGCGGCATCGGCATGATCGCGGCCGATGCGGTGGCCCGCGCCGCGCCCGACGGCCACACGCTGCTGCTCACGCTGCACAGCCAGCTGGCGCAGGCGCCGGTGCTGCTCAAGAAGGTGCCGCTGGACACCGGCAAGGACCTGCTGCCCATCGCGGCCTTCAGCACGGGCGTCGGCGTGATGGTCGTCAAGAAAGACCTGCCGGTGAAGAACCTCAAGGAGCTGATCGCGCTGGCGCGCCAGCGGCCGGTCAGCGTGGGGAACTTCGGCATCGGCTCCGGCTGGCAGCTCATGCTGAGCCAGCTCGCGAAGCAGACCGGCGGCAAGTTCGATCTCGTCAACTACAAGGGCACGGGGCCGATGGTCTTCGACCTCATGGCGGGCAACATCGACATGGGCGCGGGCTCGATGGCGGGCCTGGCCAGCGGCATCCAGCGCGGCACGCTCAAGCCGATGGTGGTGGTGTCGGGCGGGCGCTCCGACAAGCTGCTGCCGGGCGTTCCCACCTGGGCCGACGAGGGCTTTGCCGGCCCGGCGTTCGAGGACATCCGCGACTGCAACATGCTGCTCGGTCCTGCCGGCCTGCCGAACGAGGTGGTGCAGCGGCTGGCTGAACTCTCTCGCGAATCGGCCACCCGGTCGGAGAGCGTCAAGGCCGTGCTCGCGCAACTTGGCGTGGAGACGGCGCCCCTGACGGGCGCCGAGCTGCAGAAGTTCATCGGGCGCACCTGGCCCAGCTTCCGGGCCCTGACGCGCGAACTGGGGCTGGCGGCCCAGTAGGCGTGCGTGCGCCCCGGGGCGCACGCCGCCGCGCTCAGCGAGCGGCCGGCGCGTTCGTGGTCGCGAAGATGTAGCGCGCGAAACGCCATTGGCCGTCGGCCTCGCGATGGAACAGGAACAGCTCCTGGTTCGCCTCGGCCCCGGGCGGCTGGTCGCCCGCGAGCAGCTTCACCGTGCCGTTCGAGCGGGCGCGCATAGGCCCAGTCCTTCGAGAGCGGGCGGACCTCGTCGAGCTGGAAGCGCACGTCCAGCCTGATCGCCGAGAACACCTGCCGGTAGGCGCTGCGGACCGCGTCGCGGCCCACGGCCGGCGGGCTGTTCTGCGGCATGAACACGGCGTCGTCGGCGTACAGCGCCATGACGCCCTCAACGTCCGAGCTGTTGAGCGCCTGCTCGTAGCGGCGCAGCTGCTGGCCGATGGCGGCCGTGGCCGCGTGGTCGGCGGCGGGCGATGCCGCGAGCGCGGCCATCGGAAGGGCGGCGGCCAGCAAGGCGGTCGCCAAGGTGGTGTGAAGCAAGGCACGCATGAGAAGCTCCTTGAAGAGGTGGGGAAGGGGAGGGAGGTCAGAGGCGCACGACGAGCTTGCCGAGCGCGCGGTCGCTTTCCATCAGGCTGTGGGCGTGGCGCACGTCGTCGAAGTCGAAGGTGCGCGAACGCAGCGACGGGATGCGTCCCGCGGCAACCTGTTCGGCGATCCAGCGCAGCGGCGCGTTCGCCAGCGGCAGGGCCGGCGTGCCGAGCAGGCCGCTCTGGAAGAAGCTCAGCTGCCTGGCATCGGGCAGGTCCTGCATCAGGTGGAACTGCGACAGCACCGGAGGGCCGCCCAGCAGCCCCACGACCGAGACGGCGCCGAAGGGCTTCAGGGCCTGAATGGTGTCGCGCAGCGTCGAGGCGCCCACGACCTCGAGCGCCACGTCCACGCCGGCGGGCACCCGCTGGCGAACGGCCGCGGCGATCTCGCCCGTGTCGACGATGACCTCGTTCGCGCCCACCTCGCGCAGCCGCGCCGTGTTCTGTTCCGAGCGCGTGGTCGCGATCACCTTCAGGCCGCGTGCCTTGGCATAGGCGACGGCGGCCAAGCCCAGCGAGGCGGTGGCGCCGCGCACCAGCAGGGTCTGGCCCGGCTGGATCGCCAGCGTCCGGTCGAGCGCGCCCCACACGGTGAGGTACGACTCGGGCAGCGCCGCCAGTTCTTCCCACGACAGCGGGATGTCGTCCAGCGCGATCACGTTGTCGCGCAGCACGGTCACCTGCTCGGCGTAGCTGCCGTTGCGGCTGAACTGCATGCCGCCCATGGCGGTGGCCACGCGCTGGCCGGTGCGAAAGAGGCCGGCGGGGTCGAGGATGACCTCGCCGACCGCTTCGATGCCGGGCACGCGCGGGGCGGTGATGGCGCCCATCTTGCCGGCGCGCAGGTAGGTTTCCGCGCGGTTCAGGCCGAAGGCGCGCACGCGGATCTGCACTTCGTGGGCGCCGGGTTCGGGCGAGGCGATGTCGCGCAGCTGGAGCATTTCCGGGCCGCCGGTCTGTTCGATGACATAGGCTTTCATGGCGAGGTCCTTTCGGGGGTGAGGGGGTGGTGCCGTCGGCCTTTCCGGCGGCTGGAACTCACTGTAGGTCGCTCATGGTTGGCAAGGAAGACGCATATCTGGTAACTTGCCTTCCATATCTGGAAGGATCGAATGGACCTCAACGCAGCACAGATGTTCGTGGCCGTGGTGCAGGCCGGCAGCCTGTCGGCGGCGGCGCAGCGCATGGACATGCCGCTGCCCACCCTGAGCCGGCGCATTCGCGAGCTCGAGCGCGCGCTGAAGGTGCAACTGCTGGAGCGCTCGGCGCGCGGCACCAGCCTGACGGAGGCCGGCACGCGGCTGTACGAGCACGCCAGCCGCGGCATCGAGGCCCTGGCCGAAGGCGAGCAGGCCGTGATGAGCGACCAGGCCCGGCTCAAGGGCCGTCTGCGGCTGTCACTGCCGCCGGGCTTCGAGCCCTGGTGGGCCTTGCTGCGCGCCTTCCAGCAGCAGTACCCCGACATCGAGCTGTCGGTCTACACCACCGAGCGGCGGGTCGACCTGGTGCAGGACGGCATCGACGTCGCGTTGCGCGTGGGCACCATCGTCCACGAGTCGATGGTGGCGCGGCACATCACCACCTACCGCCATGTGCTGGTCGCCAGCCCGCGGCTCGTGCAGCGGCTGGGCCAGCCCGCGTCGCCCGACGACCTGCACCGCTTTCCGTGCGCCGTCTGGTGCCGTGACGTGAGCGCGCGCGGCACCTGGCAACTGGGCGACCAGGTGCTGGAGCCCCGGCCGGTGCTGTCGACCAACAGCTACCTGCACCTGCGCAGCCAGGCGCTGGCCGGCGAGGCCGTCACGGAGCTGCCGCCGTTCCTGGCCGCGGCGGGCCTGCAGGCCGGCGACCTGTGCGCGCTGTTGCCGGTGCACCCGCTGCCCGAGCAGCAGGTGCACCTGCTCTATCCGTCACACCGCCATCCGTCGAGCCTCGTGCGCGCCTACCTGGACTACTGCCAGCGCCATCTGGCGCAGCACCTGGGCGTGTCCTAGGCCTGCGGCCCGCGCCGCGTCAGCGGCCAGATGGCTTCGAGCGCGGGGCTGCCCTCGCGGTACGCCTGGCAGGTGTTGACGAGCCCGGGCCGGGGCAGGGGGCCGGGCCGTGCATGGGCGGCGCGCATGCCGCCTTTCTCGCGGCCCAGCGCGAACAGCGCCTGCATGGCGGTGGTGGCCGCCGGGCCCATCAGTTCCGTGAGGTGGGTGCAGCCCTGGGCGCCGCCCACGAGCGCGCGCACCTTCTTCGTGAAGCCGGGGCCGATCTGCAGGCCGACCAGCGCGTCGTACACGGCATTGCGCTCGCTGCACCAGGGCGTGGGGGCGGCGTCGGAGTGCACCTGCAGCGCGCGGATCACCAGTTCGGCATCGACCGTCAGGACCACGCGCATGCGGTGCAGGTCCTCGCCCGCGCCCAGCCGCTTGAAGAACAGGTCGGAGCCCTGGGGCGAGATGTCGCGCATCGTGCTTTCCACATCGACCAGTCCGTCGTCGCGCAGGTAGCCGTGGCAGGCGATCTCGCGGGTGTGGAGCGGGCGGCGCGAGGGCGCGGGAGGCGGGGTGGGGCGGTCCGTCGTCATGTGCGTGGGGTCCTGTGCAGTGGGCGGGTCCATGGTGCGCAAACGGCGCCGCGCGGGCACTACCCACGGTGGGTGGTCGCGGCCGCGAGGCCGTTCCGGCGGCCACCCGATCGGGGTGGCCGCGCCGGTGCGGGTGCGCGTTCTACTCGCCTTCATCCCCAAGACCCAGACACGAGGCCGACCCGGACCCCACCATGCAGGCAGCAGCCCCCCGCGCCACACACCCTTGCCCCACGCCCGCGGGCGTGACCGAGCGCCCCGTCGGCGCCTTGTGCATCGACCCGGCGCGCGCCCGCGGCGGCCTGCCGCGCGAGGCCCACATTCCCGAGACCAGCCTGTTCTGCAACCTGGAGACCTCGGCCCGCCGCTACCCGGCCAAGACCGCGGTGCAGTTCTTCGGCAAGGCCGTGCGCTACGACGAACTGCTGGCCGAGACCGAAGCCATGGCCGGCCACCTGCAGCATGCGTGCGGCGTGGCGCCCGGCGACCGCGTGCTCGTGTTCAGCCAGAACTGCCCGCAGTTCATCGCCGCCTACTTCGCGATCCTGCGGGCCGACGCGGTGTTTGTGCCGGTCAACGCCATGCTGCTGCGCGACGAACTCGAACACATCGTGCAGGACAGCGGCGCGGTGGCGGCCTTCGTGGCCAGCGAGCTGCTCGAACGCATCGCGCCGCTCGTGGGCACCGGCGCACTGCGCCAGCTCGTGGTGCATGCCTACGGCGACGCGCTCGGCGACGCGGACGACGACGCCGCCCTCGTGCCGCCCGACTGGGTGCGCGCGCGCATCGCCGACGTGGCGCTGCCGCCGGCCGCCGTGTCCTGGCAGGCCGCGCTGGCGCGCCGGCAGGTGCCGCACCCGCACCGCGCCGGGCCCGACGACCTGTGCATGCTGCCCTACACCTCGGGCACCACCGGCAAGCCCAAGGCCTGCGTGCACACGCACCGCACCGTGATGACCTCGTGCGTGGGCTCCTCGCTGTGGCGGCGCACGCACCCGTCGTCGGTGTACCTCGCGGTGGCGCCGCTGTTCCATCTGCTGGGGCTGCAGAACAACGTCAACTCGGCCATCTTCTGGGGCGGCACCATCGTGCTCATGCCGCGTTGGGACCGCGAGGCCGCGGCGGTGCTGATCGAGCGCCACCGCGTGAGCTTCTGGGCCGCGCTGCCGGCCATGCTGGTCGACTTTTTCGCGCAGCCCGGCATCGAGCAGCGCGACCTGTCGAGCCTGGCCGTGGTCACCGGCGGCGGGGCCGCCACGCCGCAGCATGTGAACGACATCCTCAAGCAGCGCTACGGCCTGGACTACATCGAGGGCTACGGCCTGACCGAAAGCGCCAACTTCCTGTGCGCCAACCCCATGCACCAGCCGAAGAAGGGCTGCCTGGGCGTGCCCACCTTCGGCGTCGACCTGCGCATCGTCGATCCGCAGACGCTGGCGCCGCTGCCGCAAGGCGAGGCCGGCGAGATCGTGGTGCACGCCGCGCAGATCATGCTGGGCTATTGGAACCACGCGCAGGCCAATGCCGAGAGCTTCTTCGTGCGCGACGGCAAGCGCTTCTTCCGCACCGGCGACCTCGCCAGCATGGACGAGGAAGGCTACGTGTTCATGCGCGACCGCCTGAAGCGGATGATCAACGCCTCGGGCTTCAAGGTCTGGCCGGCCGAGGTCGAGGCCGCGCTGCACACGCACCCGTCGATCCTCGAAGCCTGCGTGATCGCCGCGCCCGATGCGCGGCGCGGCGAAACGGTCAAGGCCGTGGTCACGCTGCGCGACGGCTGCAGCGATGACAGCGCCGGCCTGCTGGCCTGGTGCCGGGAGCACATGGCGGCCTACAAGGCGCCGCGCATCGTGCAGATCGTCAAGGCGCTGCCCAAGTCGGCCACCGGGAAGATCGCCTGGCGCGAACTGCAGGAGCAGGAGGCACGCGATGCGCACGCTGCCGAAGCCGACGCAGAAGCACCGGCCCACTGACCGAAGGCCCCGCACCATGTCCATGACCCTTGCGCTGCGGCGCTCGATCCAGGCCACGCCCGAGCGCATCGCCACCGTCTTCTACCAGCGGCGCCAGAGCTTTCGCACCTTCGGCGACCGCGTGGCCCGCCTGGCCGGCGCCCTGCAGTCCCTCGGCATGGGCCCGGGCGACCGCGTGGGCCTGCTGGGCGTGAACTCCGACCGCTGGCTCGAAGTGCTCATGGGCGTCTGGTGGGGCGGCGGCGTGCTCAACCCCGTCAACACGCGCTGGAGCGTGCCCGAGATCGTCTACTCGCTGGACGACTGCGACACCGGCATCCTCGTGGTCGACGATCATTTCCTGGACCGCGTCGAAGGCATCCGCGCCAGCGCCAAACGGCCGCCGGTCTTCGTCTATGCGGGCGAGGGCCGCGCGCCAGACGGCATGCCGTCGCTGGCCGCACTCATCGACGCCGCCGCGCCGGTCGAGGACGCCGACCGCTCTGGCGACGACCTGGCCTGCATCCTTTACACCGGCGGCACCACCGGCTTTCCCAAGGGCGTGATGCACAGCCACTGGACGCTGTGGGCCATCGGCGTGCAGCGCTTCGCGCAGACGCCCATGCCCGAAGGCAGCATCGCGCTGCACGTCGCGCCGCTGTTCCACATGGGCGGCATCGGCCGCGCGCTGGTGCAGTTCATCGCCGGCGAAACGCACGTGCTGGCCACCGCCTTCGACGCGCGCGAGGTGCTGCAGACCATCGAGCGCGAGCGCGTGACCGACGTGCTGCTGGTGCCCACCATGCTGCAGGCGCTCATCACGCACCCGGAGTTCGACTGCTTCGACCTGGGCAGCCTGCAGCGCCTGGTCTATGGCGCTTCGCCGATCGCGGAGCCGGTGCTCGAGCGTGCGATGGCCCTGCTGCCGGGCGTGGCCTTCACCCATTCCTACGGCATGACCGAACTGGGCGGCGCCACCTCGAACCCGCCGGGCAACCACGGCGCCGAAGGCCGCGCCTCGGGCCTGTCGCGTTCGGCCGGCCGCGCCAACGTCGGGGTCGTGGTGAAGGTGGTCGATGCCAACGGCCGGGAACTGCCGCGCGGCGAGGTCGGCGAGCTTGTCGTGCGCGGGCCCAACGTGATGCGCGGCTACTGGAACAAGCCCGAGGAAACGGCGCGCGTGCTGCGCGACGGCTGGCTCTACACCGGCGACGGCGCCCGCATGGACGAAGGCGGGCACATCTTCATCGTCGACCGCCTCAAGGACATGATCGTGAGCGGCGGCGAGAACGTGTACTCGGCCGAGGTCGAGAACGTGATCGCGCGGCATCCGGCCGTGCAGGCCTGCGCCGTCATCGCCGTGCCGCACGCCCAGTGGGGCGAGGCGGTGCATGCGGTGGTGGTGCGCAAGCCCGGCGCGCAGCTCGACGACGCGACCCTGCACGCGCACTGCCGCGACGCCATCGCGGGCTACAAGTGCCCCAAGAGCATCGAGTTCCGCGAATCGCTGCCGCTGTCCGCCGCGGGCAAGGTGCTCAAGCGCCAGCTGCGCGAGCCGCATTGGGCGGGGCAGTCCCGCCAGGTGAGCTGAACCGTGGCGCGCTTTCGCACCCGCCTCACCGAAGGCTTCGGCATCCGCCATCCGATCCTGCTCGGCGGCATGCACCATCTGGGCCAGTCGGACATCGTCGCGGCGGTGGTCAATGCCGGCGCGATGGGCTTCATCACCGCCCGTTCCTTCGACACGCTCGACGACTTTCGTGCCGACCTGCGCCGCTGCCGCGCGCTCACGGGCGGCCGGGCTTTCGGCGTCAACCTGACGCTGTCGCGCCGCGCGGGCGCCAACGCGCAGGTGCCGGGCTGGATCGAGGTGGCGCTGGCGGAAGGCGTGCGGCATTTCGAGAGCGCCGGCGATTCGCCCGAAGCGCTGGTCGAGCCCATCCATCGCGGCGGCGGCCTGCTGATGCACAAGTGCCCCAGCGTGCGCCATGCGCAGAGCGCGGCGCGCCTGGGCGTCGATGCCATCGCGCTGGTCGGTTGCGAGGAGGGCGGTCACCCCGGCGCCAACCCGCTGTCCGCCTTCGTCAACGGCGCGTTCGCGCTGGAACAGATCCGCTTGCCGCTCGTGCTCGGCGGCGGCATCGGCAGCGGACGGCAGATCGCGGCGGCGCTGGCGCTGGGCGCCGACGGCGTGGTGATGGGCAGCCGCTTCCTGGTGGCGAGCGAAGTCCGGGCCCACGAGGCGCTGAAGCGACGCATCGTCGAGACCGGGCCCGAGGGCTCGACGGCCATCCTCGGCTCCATCGGCGACACCTGGCGCGTGCTGCACAACGAGGCCGCGCGCGAAGTGCAGCGCCTGGAAGCGCAAGGCGTGCGCAGCCATGCCGGGTTCGGCGACCTGATCCTGTCTTCGCGCACGCGCCAGCGCGTGTATGCCGACGGCGACGTGGACGGCGGCATCGTCTCCTTCGGACCGGGCGGTGCGTTCGCCGACGAGATCGTGCCGGCCGCGCAGATCGTGGAGCGCCTGATGCGCGATGCCGCGCGGGCCGCAGGGGCCTTCGCGCGACAACACATCACGGCGACTGAACTCAGCCCTTGAACACCGGCGCGCGCTTCTCCACGAAGGCCGCCACGGCCTCGTGATGGTCCGCCGTCTGGTGCGACATCACCTGGAAGGCCGCCGACATTTCCAGCAGCGTATCGAGACGCGAGTGCAGCGCCTCGCGCAGCAGGCGCTTGGCCAGGCGCACGGCATGCGGCGGGTTGGCAGCAATCTGTTCGGCGATGGCGCGGGCCGTGGGCATCAGCTGATCGCGCGGCACCACGCGCGACACCAGGTTCCATTCCGCGGCCTGGCGCGCGTCGATGGTCTGGCCCGTCAGGGTGAGTTCGGTGGCGCGCGACAGGCCGATGATGCGAGGCAGCAGCCAGGCACCGCCGTCGCCGGGAATGATGCCCAGCTTGACGAAGCTTTCGGCAAATTTCGCCTCTTCGGCCGCCACGCGGATGTCGCACATGCAGGCCAGGTCCAGGCCCGCGCCGATGGCGTGGCCGTTCACCGCCGCGATCACCGGCACCTCGAGGTTGAACAGCGCCAGCGGCAGCTTCTGGATGCCCAGGCGGTATTCGCGGCGCAGCTCCATCGCGGGCAGTTCGCTGTAGCGCCCCATGTCGCGCACATTGCCGCCCGAGGAGAAGGCCGAGCCCGCGCCGGTGAGGATCACCGCGCGCACCGAGTGGTCGGCGTGGATGCGGTCGATGGCGGCCAGGAACTCCGGCACGGCCGTGTTGCCGGTGAGCGGGTTGCGGCGCTCAGGGTCGTTCATCGTCAGCGTGACGATGTGGCCGTCTTGTTCGTAGCTCAGAAAGTCGGTCATCAAAGAATCTCCTCCATGGTGAATTGCAGGACCGAGGGCGTCGCGCTGCCGAGCAGCGCCTCGCCGACGATGCGGTTCCAGTAGGTTTCCGAGCCGTCGGCCATGCGCCATTCGTGCAAGCGGCGGCTGTAGAGCTGGAGGTCGAACTCCTCGGTGACGCCGATGGCGCCGTGCAGCGCATGCGCCGTCGATGCCACCAGCGGCACCGAGGCGCTGGTGCGCGCCTTCGCGGTGGCGGCGGCCAGCAGCGGCGGGATCTTTTCGCCGGCCCGGAAGGCCAGCTCGGCCGCCACGCCGGCGCACGCGACGTGCTCGGCCATCACGCTCAGCTGGTGCTGCACCGACTGGAACTTGCCGATCGCCTTGCCGAACTGCACGCGGTCGTTGCAGTAGCCCAGCGTCATTACGAACAGGCGCTCCATGGCGCCCGCGAGGGCGGCGGCATGCAGCGCCACGCTGAACACGGCGACCTGCGCGCCTTTGTCGCCGACCGGTGCACCGACAGCATCTGCGGTCCAGCGCAGCGATGCGCCGAGGCTGCCGCGAACGCCGGTGGTCGTGCGCTGCGCGCGGGCGGCGTCGAGCAGCACGAGCTGCCCGTCGACGTTGGCGAGCACGTGCTCGGCGATGGCGCCGAACGCGACGTGGGCCGCGCTCACCGACCCGTCGGCCGCGCGCCGCGCATGGCCCACGAGCGTGAGCAGGCCGGGCGGCGGTGCCACGTCGCCCAGCAAGGCGCGCGCTGCGATGCGCTGCGCCGCGGGCACCGGCACCGCGTGCCGGCCGAAAGCGACAAAGATCGGAAAGACCGCGTCCAGGTCGAGCCCGGCGCCGCCGGCGTCTTCGCTGGCCATCAGTTCGAGGAACCCGCTCTCGGCCAGCGCGCCCCACAGCGCTGCGGCCGATCCGCCGTTCTCGATCGCGCGGATGGCACCCGGCGTGCAGTGGTCGACGAGGATCGCCTCGATGGCTTCGGTGAACATGTGCATGTCTCCTTGAGGGGCGTGCTCAGCGCAGGCCCAGGCCGCGCGCGATCATGCCGCGCAGGATCTCGCGCGTGCCGCCGCGCAGCGAGAAGGTGGGCGAGATCTGGCTCAGGTAGGCGATCGTGCGGTGCAGGTCGGCATCGACCTCGGCGGCGCGCGCCGGGTCGGCCGCCACGGCCGCTTCGATGGCGGCGGGAATCGCCTGCTCGAACTCGGTGCCGATGTCCTTGACCAGCGCCGCCTCGACCACGGGGCTCTCGCCGCGCGCCAGCTTGGTGGTCACGGCGATCGACAGGCTGCGCAAGGTGGCGAGCTGGGTCGTGAAGCCGCCGAGCAGCACGGCGTCGGCCGGCGTGAAGCCGCTCGTGCGCAGGCTCCGCAGCCAGGTGTCGAGCAGCACCACGCTCGAATACAGCCGCTCGGGCCCGCTGCGCTCGAAGGCCAGCTCGGCGTTCACCTGCATCCAGCCGCTGCCTTCGTCGCCGATCAACGCGTCGTCCTTCAGGAACACGTCGTCGAAGGTGACTTCGGAGAAATGCGCGTCGCCCGTGAGGTCGACGATGGGCCGCACCTGGATGCCGGGCAGCGAGAGGTCGACGATCAGCTGCGACAGCCCGGCGTGCCGGTCTTCCGGCGCGCCCGAGGTGCGCACCAGCGCGATCATGTAGTGCGAGCGCTGCGCGTTGGTCGTCCAGATCTTGCGGCCCGTCAGGCGCCAGCCGCCGTCCACGCGGGTGGCGCGCGTGCGCACGCTGGCCAGGTCGGAGCCGGCATTGGGCTCGCTCATGCCGATGCAGAAGAAGGCCTCGCCGCGGCAGATGCGCGGCAGGTAGAAATCCTTCTGCGCCGCGGTGCCGAATTTGTTGATCAGCGGGCCGCTTTGCCGGTCGGCGATCCAGTGCGCGGCCACGGGCGCGCCGGCCGAGAGCAGTTCCTCGACCAGCACGAAGCGGCGAAAGGCATCCAGGCCCGCGCCGCCATACGCGGCGGGCAGGGTGATGCCGACCCAGCCGCGCTGCGCGAGCCGCCGGCTGAAGGCCGCGTCGAAGCCCATCCAGGTGCGCGCGCGCACGGCGGGCGCGGCCGGCGCCAGGTTCGTCGCGAGGAACTCGCGCACCTGCGCGCGGAAGGCCTCGGCCTCGGCGGGCAGTTGGGCGAGGCGGAAGGACTCGAGCAGTGGGCTCATGCTAGTGCTCCGTGGGAATCTCACCGGTGGTGAGCGCGTTGGGCGCGGCCTGCTTCACCAGCCCGGGGATCAGATCACCCAGTTCCTCGACCGTCCAGCGCCCTTGCTTCTCGATGCGCGGGCCGGCGTGCCAGCCCTCGGCCACCGTGATGCGTCCGCCGCGCGCGCCGAACACGCGCCCCGTGATGCCGCTCGATGCGCTGCTGCCCAGCCAGGCCACCAGCGGCGCCACGTTCGACGGGTCCAGCGGATCGAAGTCGGGCGTCTCGTTGCGGATCGCCTGCCACTTGGGGCTGGCGAAGATGTCCTCGGTCAGCCGGCTCATGGCGGTGGGGTAGATGGCGTTCACCGTCACGCCGTAGCGGTCGAGCTCGCGCGAGGCGATCACCGACAGGGCGGCGATGCCGGCCTTGGCCGCGCCGTAGTTCGATTGGCCGGCGTTGCAGTACAGGCCCGAGGACGAGCTGGTGTTGATGATGCGCGCGTCGCGCTGGCGGCCCGCCTTCGACTCGTTGCGCCAGTAGGCGGCGGCGTGGCGCGAGGGCGCGAAGGTGCCGCGCATGTGCACGCGGATCACGGCATCCCAGTCTTCCTCGTCCATGTTGACCAGCGTGCGGTCGCGCAGGATGCCGGCGTTGTTGACCAGCACGTCGAGGCCGCCGAAGGTGGTCACGGCCGCGTCGATCATGCGCTGGGCGCCGGCCCAGTCGGCCACGTCGTCGCCGTTGGCGATGGCCTGTCCGCCCATCGCTTCGATCTCGGCCACGACCTCCAGCGCCGGGCCGCTGGCCGCGCCGGGGCTGCCGTCGCCGCGCCCGCCCAGGTCGTTCACCACGACCCTGGCGCCCTGGCGTGCGAATTCGAGGGCGTACTCGCGGCCCAGGCCACGGCCCGCGCCGGTGATCACGACCACGCGGTCCTTGCAGAGTTGCTGATTCATGTCGATGCGCTCCTTACTTTTGCGAGAGGTCGACCTGCTTCGACAAGGCGCGGTAGCGCGCGCGTTCCGACGCGATCATCTCGCCCATCTCCTTGCTGCCGACGGTGAACACTTCGGCGCCCGCCGTCTCCGTCACGTAGGTGGCGAACTCCGGCTGCTTCATGGCCTTGAGCAGCGCCGCCTCCAGCGTCTTCACGGCGGGCTCGGGGGTCTTGGCGGCCACGCCCAGGCCGATCCATACGTACAGGTCGTAGGTCGGCTGGCCGCTCTCGCGCACCGTGGGCACGCTGGCCAGCTTGGGGTGGCGTTCCTTGCCGGTCACGGCCAGCGGTCGCACCTTGCCCGAGGCGATCAGCGGCAGCGCGCCGCCGACGTCCAGCAGCGCCAGGTCGACCTGGCCGCCCATCAGGTCCGTCTGCACCTGGCCGGGCGACTTGTAGGGGATGTAGTTGAACTCGACGCCCGCGCCCTGCTGCAGCATCAGCGCGCCGATGCGGTAGTGGTTGCTGTAGCTGGCCATGCTCACGGTCTTCGGGCTCTTCTTCGCCGCGGCCATCGCTTCGGCGTAGGTCTTGTAGGGCGAGTTGGCGCCGGTCACCAGCACCGCCGCACTGCGCAGCATGGTGGCGAGCGGGCGCAGGTCTTTCTGCGCGTCGTAGGGCAGGCTGTCGTTGATCAGCGGGTTGATCACCATCGACGAGGGCGAGAGCATGAGCACGCTGTAGCCGTCGGCCGGCGAGGCCAGCACGCTCTGCACCGCCAGCACGGCGTCGCCGCCCGGCTTGTTCTCGATGAAGGTCGACTGGCCGCCCAGCTCCGGCGTGACGAGCCGGGCCACCAGGCGCGTGACCGTGTCCGAGCCGCTGCCCGGCCCGAGCGGCACGATGAAGCGCACGGGGCGCGAGGGAAAAGCGTCGGCGGCCTGCGCGGGCGCCGTCGCGACGGCGCAGAGCGAGGCCAGTGCGGCGCCCAGCAGGCGAAAGGTGTGGCGGCGGTTCATGTCGTGTCTCCATTCGGTTTCTTGAATCAAAGGCGCGCGAGTCGCGCGGCCTGTGCGTCCACGTCGCCGAACAGCTGGTCGAGCACGTGGACGCGGCGCAGGCAGTGGCCCACGGCGTATTCCTCGGTCATGCCGATGCCGCCGTGCGACTGGATCGCCTGCTGGCACAGCGCCCGCGCATGGCGGCCGATGGCCAGCTTGGCGCGCGGCAGGTCGGTGGCGGCCTGGTCCGAGGCCGGGTCGTCGACGGCCACCGCGGCGGCGATCGCCATGCTGCGCGCCATCTCGAGCGCGACGGCCATCTCGGCCACGCGATGGCGCAGCGCCTGGTACTCGCCGATGAGGCGGCCGAACTGCTTGCGCGTGGTGACGTAGGCGGTGGTGAGCGCAAAGGCCGCCTCCATGGCGCCGACCATGTCGGCGCAGACGGCGGCGGTGCCGGCGGCCACGGTGGCGTGGAGGGCGGCCGTGGCCTGTGCGTGATCGGCCACGTCGCCCAAAGGCTCTGCGACCGTGCCTTCGAGCCGCAGTTCGCCGGCGGGTGTGTCGTCGATCAGGCGGAAGGGGCGCAGCTTGGCATCGGCGGCCTCCACGAGGAAGAGCGCCAGGCCGTCTTCGTCGCCGGGTTGGCCGCTCAGGCGCGCGCTCACCACGAAGCGATGGGCCGCGCCGGCATGCAGCACGAGCGACTTGGCGCCGTCGAGGTACCAGCGCTCGCCGTCGCGCCGCGCACGGGTCTCGACCCACAGCGGCGCGTGGCGCCCCGGCGCTTCGTCGTGCGCCCAGGCCATGCGCAGGCTGCCGTCGGCCAGGGCCGGCAGCAGGCGGTCTTTCTGCGCGTTGCTGCCCGCCGACAGCACGGCCGTCGTGGCGAGCACGCTGGAGGCCAGGTAGGGTTCGAGCAGCAGCGCGCGGCCGAAGGCCCGCATCACCGGCAGCCGGTCGCCCGCGCCGCCGCCCAGGCCGCCGAAGGCCTCGGGAATGCCCAGGGCCGTGACGCCCAGCGCGGCCAGCCGGTCCCAGGCCGCTTCGCTCCAGCCGGCCGGCGAACGGGCGATGGCGCGGCGCTGCTCGAAACCGCAGTGGTCGTCCAGCAGCCGCGACAGGCTGTGCGCCAGCGCCTGCTGGTCTTCGTTCAGGTCGAATTGCATGGCTTCTTATCCCAGGAGCGTCTTGGCCAGGATGTCCTTTTGGACCTCGCTGGAGCCGCCGTAGATGGTGGTCGCGCGGTAGAAGAAGTAGCGCGGGGCGGTGGCGGCCAGCGCAGGCAACTGTCCGGCATCGCCTTCGATGTCGTGGCGCTCCAGGCCGGCCGGGCCGGCCAGGCGCGCGACCAGCGTGGTCAACGCCTGCATCAGCTCCGAGCCCTTGAGCTTGAGCACCGAGGCGAAGCCGGGGTTCTTGCGCCCGATCTCGGGGTCGAGCAGGAAGCGCCAGTTGGTCAGCTCCAGCGCGCGGATCTCCGCGCCCAGCTCGGCCAGTTCGGCGCCCAGCTTCGGGTCGTCGAGCAGCCGCGTGCCGCCCTGGCGGATGCCGGCCGCGAGTTCGCGGGCGGCGTCCAGGCGCTCCCAACACAGGCCCACGTTGGCGATGTTGGTGCGCTCGCTGGCCAGCAGGTACTTGGCGCAGTCCCAGCCGCGGCCTTCCTCGCCGACGAGGTTGGCGACCGGCACGCGCGCCTTGTCGAAGAAGACCTCGTTGAGGTGGTGCTGCCCGTCGATGGAGACGATGGGGCGCACCGACACGCCCGGCGTCTTCATGTCGATCAGCAAAAAGGAGATGCCGTCCTGCTTGCGCGCCGTCTGTTCGGTGCGCACCAGCGCGAAGATCCAGTCGGCCTGGTGGGCCGAGGTGGTCCAGATCTTCTGGCCGTCGACGACGTAGTGGTCGCCGTCGCGCACGGCGCGCGTGCGCAGCGAGGCCAGGTCGGAGCCGGCATCGGGCTCCGAGAAGCCCTGGCAGAACCACAGGTCGAGCCGCGCGAGCTGGGGCAGGAAGAAGCGCTTCTGCGCCTCGGTGCCGAAGCGCAGCAGCACCGGGCCGAGCATCGCGATGTTGAAGGGCAGGGGCAGCGGCGCGCCGGCGCGCTGCAGTTCTTCGAACAGCACCAGCCGCTCGGTGGTGCCCAGGCCGGCGCCGCCGTATTCGGCGGGCCAGTGCGGCGCGGCCCAGCCGCGCTCGTGCAGGATGCGCTGCCAGGCCACGGTGTCCTGCTTGCGCGGCGCATGGCCGCGACGCAGGCGCGCGCGGATGTCGGCGGGCAGGCGCTCGGCGATGAAGGCGCGCACCTCGTCGCGGAAGGCGAGGGCGTCGGCGGGCAGCTGCAGGTCCATGTCAGTTCCTGCCGTAGAGGGTCACGACGCAGGCGCCGCCCAGGCCCACGTTGTGCTGCAGGCCCAGGCGCGCGCCCTCGACCTGGCGCTTGTCGGCGCTGCCGCGCAGCTGGTGCGTGAGCTCGTAGCACTGCGCCAGGCCGGTGGCGCCCAGCGGGTGGCCCTTGGACAGCAGGCCGCCCGAGGGGTTGATGACGACCTTGCCGCCGTAGGTGTTGTCGCCGTCGTTGACGAACTGCTCCGCGCCGCCCTCGGGGCAGAAGCCCAGCGTCTCGTAGCTGATGACCTCGTTCTGCGCAAAGCAGTCGTGCAGCTCGCACACGTCGATGTCCTCGGGGCCGACGCCGGCCGCCTCGTACACGCGGGTGACGGCGGTGTGCGTCATGTGCGTGCCGATCCAGCTGAGCATCGACGGCGGCTCGAAGGACTGCACCGGGTCGGTGGCCATGGCCTGCGCCAGGATCTGCACGTCGGTGCGCAGCCCGTGCTTCTTCGCGAAGCGCTCCGACACCAGCAGCGCCGCAGCGCCGCCGCAGGTGGGCGGGCAGGCCATCAGGCGGGTCATCACGCCGGGCAGCAGCACGGTGTCGTTCATGACCTCTTCGGTCGTCACGACCTTGCGGAACAGCGCCAGCGGGTTGTTGGCCGCATGGCGGCTGGCCTTGGCGCGCACGGCGGCGAAGGTTTCCATGCGGCAGCCGTAGCGCTCCATGTATTCACGGCCCGCGCCGCCGAAGGTGCGCAGGGCCTGCGGCATGCCGTCCATGTCGGCCGTGAGGCCGCGCAGCACCGGCAGGAAGCGCTCGCGCGTGGGTGGGCGGTCGTCCCAGTGCGACTTGAGGGCGCCGGCCTGCATCTGCTCGAAGCCCAGCGCCAGCACGCAATCGGCGTCGCCCGAGGCGATCGCCTTGCGCGCCAGGTACAGCGCGGTCGAGCCGGTGGAGCAGTTGTTGTTGACGTTGACCACGGGGATGCCCGTCATGCCGACTTCATACAGCGCCGTCTGGCCGCAGGTGGAGTCGCCGTACACGTAGCCCACGTAGGCTTCCTGCACCGCGTCGTAGCCGATGCCCGCATCGGCCAGCGCGCGGCGCACGGCCTCGGCTCCCATCTCGGTGTAGCTCAGGCTCTGGCCCGGCTTGGCGAAGGGGATCATGCCGACGCCGGCGACGATTACTTTTTCGGTCATGTGTGTGGTCCTGCGAGGAAGTGGAGTCAGAGTTTTCGAGAAATAAGGTCGCGCTGCGTTTCGTTGCTGCCGCCGAACACGCGCGTGATGCGGTAGTCGGTGAAGGCGCGCGCAATCGGGTACTCCAGCATGTAGCCGTAGCCGCCGTGCAGCTGCACCATGTCGTCGATGCACTTCCACAGCGTCTCGGTGGCGAAGAGCTTGGCGATGGCCGCCTCCTGCACGCTGATGCGCCGGCGCATGTGTTCGCCGATGTAGTAGTCGACCAGCGTGCGAGCTGCCACCGCCTGCGCCTTGATGTCGGCCAGCTTGAACTTGGTGTTCTGGAAGTCCCACACCGTGCCGTCGAAGGCCTTGCGTTCCTTCACGTACTCGAGCGTCTGCTCCAGCAAGCGCTCCAGCTTGGCGGCGCTGTACACCGCGATGATCAGGCGCTCCTGTGCCAGCTCCTGCATGAGGCAGACGAAGCCCTTGTTCTCTTCGCCCAGCAGGTTGTCGACCGGTACGCGCACGTTGTCGAAGAACAGCTCGGTGGTGTCGGCGGCCGGCTGGCCCACCTTGTTGAGCTTGCGCCCGCGCCGGAAGCCCGCGCGGTCGGCCTCGACCATGATCAGGCTCACGCCCTTGCTGCCCGCGCTCGGGTCGGTCTTACAGGCCACCAGCACCATGTCGCAGTTCAGGCCGTTGCTGATGAAGGTCTTGCTGCCGTTGATGACGTACTCGTCGCCGTCGCGCACCGCGCTCGTGCGGATCGACTTGAGGTCGGAGCCCGTGCCCGGCTCGGTCATGGCGATGGCCATGATGGTCTCGCCACGGCAGATCTTGGGCAGCCAGCGCTGCTTCTGCTCCTCGGTGCCGAAGCGCACGATGTACGGGGCGGTGATGTCCGAATGCACCGACAGGCTGAAGCCCGAGACACCCGAGCGGTGCAGCTCTTCGGCCAGCACGCACGAGTGGCCGAAATCGCCGCCGCCGCCGCCGTATTCGGCCGGCACGGTGACGCACAGCAGGCCCTCGCGGCCGGCCTTGAGCCAGGTCTCGCGGTCGGTGCGGCCGGCGGCGTCCCAGGCGGCCTGGCGCGGCAGGCATTCGCGCTCGAAAAATCGCCGTGCGGTGTCGCGCAGCATCTCATGGTCTTCGCGGTACACGGTGCGGTGGATGTTCATGCAGGTCTCCTTGTCTTGCAGCGATTCTGGGCGCCGCACCCCCTTAACCCCACTACCCCGATCGGGTGGCGGGCAGGCCACAATGCCGGCCAGAGACATGCAGAACAAGCCACTTTTCCCCTCGCGTTCGCCCGACGCCTCCGGGCTCAAGGCCCTGGTCGCCACCAAGATGGTTCCCCCCCGCAGCGCCGGGCGCGCCGTGGCCCGTGAGGCGTTGCTGGCGCGGCTGATGGAAGGGCGCCGCCGCCGCTGTGTCGTGCTGCAGGGCCCCGCCGGCTGCGGCAAGACCACCACCCTGGTCGCGTGGCGCCAGGCATTGCTGCCGCTGGGCTTCGACGTGGCCTGGCTCAGCCTCACCCCCGAGGACAACGAGCCCACGCGCCTGCTCGACTACCTGCTGGCCAGCGTGGCGCAGGTGGCGCCGGTCGCCACGCAGGAGGCCGCCGACTACGCCGGCCGCGGCGTCGACAGCGAAGCCGTGGAACGCGCCCTGATCGCGCTGGTGCGCGGCATTGCCGCCCATCCGCGCGAACTGGTGCTGGTGCTCGACGACCTGCAGCACCTCATGGATGCGCGCCTGCACGAGGCGCTGCAATGGCTGCTCGACTACGCGCCGGGCAACCTGCACCTGGCCATCGCCTCGCGCGGGGCGCTGCCGCTGTCGCTCGACCGCCTGCGCGCCGAGGGCCAGGTGCTGGAGATCGACGTGCGCGACCTGCGCTTTTCGCCGGCCGAGTCCGAGCGCTTCCTGCAGTCGCAACTGGGCAGCATCGCGCCGCGCGACGCGCTGGCGCTGCACGAACTGTGCGACGGCTGGGCGGCCGGGCTGCAGCTGCTGGCCATCAACTGGAAGAAGCGCCGCCAGGAGCTGGGCGTGGGCGCGGGCCAGGTGCCGGGCGACTTCGTGCGCGCCCACGTGCAAGACCCGCAGGCCTTTGCCGCGTACTTCGAGAAGGAGGTGCTGTCGCACCTGGCGCCGGCCGACCTCGACCTGCTGATCAGCGTGTCGGCCTGCAGCCGCTTCTGCGCGCCGCTGTGCGCGGCCTTGCTCGGCCGCCCTGCGGACGACCCCGCCACGGCGCCGCTGCTGGCGCGGCTGGAGGGCGAGAACCTGTTCATCGTGCCGATCGAGAGCAGCGCCGAGCGCGAGACCTGGTACCGCCTGCACCCGCTGCTGCGCGAGACGCTGCGCGGGCGCCTGCGCCAGCGCAGCGAGGCCGCGCAGCGCGCGGTGCACCGCATCGCGTGGCAGTGGTTCCGCGACCACGGCCTCATCGACGAGGCCGTGCGGCAGGCCGTGGCGGCGGGCGAGGGCGCCGCCGCTGCCGCGCTGGTCGAGAAGTCGGCCCACGGCCTGGCCGTGCGCGGCGAGCTGCGCAAGCTGATCGGCCTGGTGCGCCAGCTGCCGCCGGCCGAGGTGCAGGCACGCATCGGACTGCGGCTGTGGATGATCCGCATCGAGCTGTTCGCGCGCGAGCTGGACGCCTTTTCGGCCCACATCGCGCGCCTGCGGCCCGACATTCCGCCGGACGACGCCATCAGCCACTACTGGCTCACGTTGCTCGAGGCCTCGCTGGCCCTGCAGCGCGACGACACCGACGCCGCCCAGGCGCTGCTGCCGCGCCTGCAGGCCGCGCCCGAGGGTGCGGACGCGCTGGCCACGGGCGCGCGCGACAACATCCTGTCGTGGCTGTACATGCACCGCGGCGACTACGAGCGCGCGCGGCGCGTGCAGCAGGACAACCCGATCCGCCTGATCGACGGCGAGCCGCTGCGCGGCAGCTCGTCGGGCACGCTACAGGGCCGCAGCCTGGCCGGCCTGAGCTACGCCATGGAAGGGCGCATGACCCAGGCCGAGCGCGTCTACCGCGAGGTGCTGCGCGAGGCCAACGAGGGTGGCAGCGCCTGCGTCGACGCCACCTACCTGTCGACCGCGCTGCTGGGCGAGGTGCTGTACGAGCACGGCGAGATCGACGCGGCGCTGGCGCTGCTCGAAGACCGCGTGGACGCGCTGGAGCGCGTGTCCATTCCCGACTCGGTGCTGCGCGTGCACCGCTCGCTGGCTTCCGCGCACTGGGCGGCCGGGCGGCGGATGGAAGCCATGGCCTGCCTGGAGCGGCTGGAGGACTACAGCGCCGCGCTGGGCCTGGACCGGCTGCTGGTGCACAGCCTGACGATGCAGGTGCACTACCGCCTGCAGATGGGCGATGCGGCCGCCGCCGAAGCGGCGCTGTCGCGCGCCAACGAGATCGACGCGCGGCATGCCGACGCCGCGCACAGCGCACTCGGCGAGATCGCCGTGGTGGCCGAGCGCGCGCGCATCCGCTGGGCGCTGGCCCGCGGCGACACCGACGACGCCGCGCGCCGGATCGAAGCACTCATCGCGAACATCGAACTGCGCGGACGGCAGCGGCTGATCGCGCAGATGAAGCTGCTGCAGGCCCTGATCGAGCAGCGCAGGGGCAGGGCGCAGGCCTCGCGGGAATGCACGCTCGCGGCCTTGCGCAGCGGCCACCGGCTGGGCCTGGTGCGCAGCCTGCTCGACGCCGACCCGGCCGTGATGACGCTGGTGGCAGAAGTGGCCAAGGACGCATCGCTGGACCCGGTGCTCGGGTTCTATGCGGAGCGCCTGGGTCGCGTGGGACTCGTGCCTGTCGCTGCCGATGCGACGGTCTCCGTGGGTGTGGCCCCCGAGGCGGGCAGGCGCCCGGTCGAGCCGTTGAGCGAACGCGAGCGCGACGTGCTGGGCTTGCTCGCTCAGGCCATGCCCAACAAGAAGATCGCGTTGGCACTGGGCTTGTCCATCGACACCGTGAAGTGGCACCTGAAGAACATCTACGGGAAGCTGGGCGTGGCAGGGCGGGATGAAGCGGTGGCGTGGATGCAAGGGGGCGGATGAACGGAGGGCATATCCTCTCTCCACCGAAGGTGCGCGCAGCGAAACGACCCGAGAGCTACGCACTGTCTTCGGAGTCAATCTCGTCACATCTCTGGAATCATTTTCATGACGTCAACTGCAGCGGCCGTAGAAGAGATTTCCCGGGTAGTTTGCGAACAGCCACATCGGAAGGAACCTCATCCTGCCAACGACCAAGGCGCGGGGCGGCGCCTGTCGATTCTTTGGCGCATGCAATGCGCCTTTCGCTGAACAGAAATCGGACAGCTGCAAACAAGTTCCTTGGGAGTCGTTTTCGCCAGATGCCGACGCTGGTTGCTGGTATGCGACCGGCGTCGCTCATTCGCGAGCGCAAGCCGATTTGCCGTAAGAAGCCTGGGCGCCACCGTCGAAGCAAGGCGCTGGGGCCCGTGTGGAAGGCCGCAGCGACCGTTGGCGCACGACCGCTGGAGAACGGCGCCTGCCCCCCAACGCGGGTGGCCGCCCCGGCCGGTTCAGACGGCCTACTCAAGCCCACGGGTCGAAATCCGCCCGCAGCCCCGAGAAACGAAAGCCCGGCCGCCATGCACCCACTTCCCAGTCCAACCCTGCACCAAGGCGCCACCTTCGCCGAGCTCTACCGCGGCGCCTTCAAGGCCTTCGCCATGCGCGAAGCGCTCGTGGGCGATGGCGTGCGCATGAGTTACAGCGAACTCGAGCAAGGCTGCCATCGCATGGTGCGCTGCCTGCAGGCGATGGGCCTGCAGCGGCAGGACGGCATCGCCGTGCTGGCCGCCAACCGGCCCGAATCGGTGATGGTCATCATCGCGGCGCACCTCATGGGGCTGGTCTACACGCCGCTGCACCCGCTGGGGTCGGAAGAAGACCAGGCCTTCATCCTGAGCGACGTGAAGGCCAGGGCGCTGGTGATCGGCGTGCCGCACCATGCCGGGCGCGGGGCGGCGCTGGCGCAGCGGCAGCTGGTGCCGCATGTGCTGACGCTGGGGCCGGCCGCCTTCGGCATCGACCTGCTGGCGGCGTCGCGCGGCCTGGACGGCAGCGACACCACGCTCGACGCGCGGCCCGACGACATCCTCAAGATCGCCTACAGCGGCGGCACCACGGGCCGCTCCAAGGGCATCGTGCATCACCACCGCACGGTGGTGACGTCGGCGCTGCAGCAGCTCGCCGGCTGGGAGTGGCCGCAGGAGGTGCGTTTCCTGGCGGCCACGCCGGTGTCGCATGCAGCCGGTGCGATGCTTCTGACGACCTTCCTGCAGGGCGGCACGGTGCATCTGCTGGAGCGCTTCAGCGTCGATGGCTTTCTGCACACAGTCGCGACCGAGCGCATCACCACGACCTTCCTCGTGCCCACGCAGATCTACAGCCTGCTCGACGCTTCCGAGGCGCTGGACGCGCACGACGTGTCGAGTCTGCAACTCGTGCTGTACGGCGCCGCGCCGATGGCGCCGGCACGCCTGCGGCAGGCGCTGGGCCGCTTCGGCCCGGTGTTCGCGCAGGTTTACGGCCAGGCCGAGGCGCCCATGACCATCAGCTACCTGCGCCGCGACGAGCACGACCTCGATCGCCCCGAGCGGCTGGGCAGTTGCGGTCGCAGCCTGCCGGGCAACCAGGTGCGCCTGCTCGACGCCCACCACGCCGAAGTGCCGGTGGGCGAGATCGGCGAGCTGTGCGTGCGCGGCCCGCTGGTGATGTCGGGCTACCTCGACCGGCCCGAGGAAACCGCCAGGGCCTTCGCCGGCGACTGGCTGCACACGGGTGACATGGCACGCCGCGATGCCGACGGGTTCCTCTACTTGGTCGACCGCGCGAAGGACATGATCATCAGCGGCGGCTTCAACGTGTACTCCAGCGAAGTGGAGAGCTGCCTGGCGCAGCACCCGGGCGTGGCGCTGTCGGCGGTCATCGGCGTGCCGCACGCGAAGTGGGGCGAGGCGGTGATGGCGGTGGTGGTGCGCAAGGAGGGCGCGCGGGTGGAGGCCGACGAGCTGATCGCCTTCGTCACCGAGCGCAAGGGCGTGGTGCAGGCGCCCAAGGTGGTGAGCTTCGTCGACACGCTGCCGCTGACCGCGCTCGACAAGGTGGACAAGAAGGCGCTGCGCGCCAGGCACTGGGTGGGGCAGGACAGGCAGGTCGGATAGCCGTCATGCCAAACGGCCGCACGCGGCGGCCGTTTGGCAGTCGAGCCGGTGCCGTCTCAGTCCACCCTTGCGCCCGACACCTGCACCAGCTTCTGGATCACCGGCCCGCTGGCCTCGAAGTTCTTCCTGAACTCGGCCGAGCTGTTGCCCATGCCCACGAGGCCGAAGGCCTGGAAGCGTGCCTTCATGGCGGCGGTCTGCACGACGGCGCGGGCTTCCTTCTCCAGCCGCGCGAGGATCGGCGCGGGGGTCTTGGCGGGGGCGGTCAGCATCACGCCGCCGATCGGCTTGAACTCGTCGTCCGGAAAACCGGCCTCGACCATGGTGGGCACGTTCGGCAGCTCGGGCAGGCGCTTGTCGCCGACGATGGCCAGGGCCTTCAGGCGGCCGCTGGCGATGTGCGGGGCCATGGTGCCCAGGGTGCCGATGCCCATCGGGATCTGACCGCCGAGGATGTCCTGGATCATCGGCGCTTCGCCCTTGTAGGCGGCATGCGCCATGTCGAGGTGGCGCGATTCGCTCAGGTGCGCCATCAGCAGGTGGCTGGAAGAGCCGACGCCGAACGAGCCGTAGTTGACCTTGCCCTTGTTGGCGGTGGCCCAGCTCACCAGCTCCTTCATGTTCTGCACGGGCACGTCCTTGCCGACCGCGAACACCAGGCTGGCCGAGCAGATCTCGGTGATGAAGGCGAAGTCGCGCCGCACGTCGTAGGGCACCTTCGAGAACATGTAGGGCGCGTAGTAGATCGGCGTGGCATGCGAGAAGAACAGCGTGTAGCCGTCGGGCGCGGCGCGCGCCACCGCCGAAGCGCCGAGCAGGCCGGAGGCGCCGGGCTTGTTGTCCACGATGACGGTCTGGCCCAGGCGCTTGCCGAGTTCGTCGGCCATCACGCGCGCGAGCACGTCGGTGGCGCCGCCCGGTGGCGCCGGCAGCACGAGCGTGATGGTGCGCGTCGGGTAGTCCTGCGCGAAGGCGAGGGTGCCGCAGGCGAGGGCGGCGATGCCGATCCATCGCCTGGCGAAATGAGATGTGCTGTGCATGGTGTCTCCGTTTTTCTGTGAATGCGGGGCAGGGCGCGCGTTCAGGCGCGCGCCACCTGCGGGCCGGGCTGCGGCGCGAACAGCTGCGTCACCAGGCCGGCCCGGCGCGCGCGCGTGGCCGACTGGTTGACGTAGCCCTTGTCGGCGATTTCGTTGGCGTCCATCGAAGGCGGCTCGGCCATGAGCAGCAGGCGCTCGACGCGCAGGCTGGCGCTGCCGCCGTCCTTGCGCAGGCGCTCGCCCAGGGCCGCGACCAGCGCCGGATGCGCCACGAGCTCGGCGGCGTCCAGGCCCGCGAGTTCGGGCAGCAGGCGCTGGCAGGCGGCCACGTTGGGCCAGGCCAGTGCGGCGACGTAGGTCTGGTCGTGGCCGCAGATGACGGCGTCGGTGATCAGCGGCGCGCAGCGCTCGACCAGCCCCAGGCGGACGGCGCCGGTGCGCACCCACGTGCCGTTGACCAGCTTGAAGTCTTCCGCCACGCGGCCGTCGAAGCGCATGCCCCGGGTGGGGTCGTTCGCATCGACCAGCCGCACCGCGTCGCCGAGCTTGAAGAATCCCTCGTCGTCGAAGGCCGCCGCCGTGAGCGCGGGCTGCGCGACATAGCCGCTGAAGTTGTGGGCGCCGCGCACCCGGATCTCGTAGCGCTCGCCTTCCAGCGGCACCAGCTTGATCTCGGTGCCGGGCGCGGGCGCGCCGATGTTGGCGAGGTCGTCGCAAGCCCAGTTGCGGTAGGTGCCCACGCCGGTGGTTTCCGTCGAGGCCAGGCCGGTGCCGAACACGATGCGTTCGCCCACGGTGCGCTCGGCCACGCGCTGGATGCGCTCGTTGACGTCCTGGGGCAGGCTGGCGCCGCCGTAGCCGAAGTTGACGACGCGCGCGAACAGGCTGCGCGCCAGCTGCGGGTCGCGCTCGAGTTCGGTGGCGAGCAGGGTCCACGCCGAAGGCACGCTGGTCAGCACGGTGGGCGAGACCTCGCGCAGGTTGCGCACCGTGCGCTCGAACAGGCCCGGCAGCGGCTTGCCGTCGTCGATGTAGTGCGTGGCGCCGAGCAGCACCGCGCGCCCGAGGTTGAGCACGCCGCCCAGGGCGTGGTGCCAGGGCAGCCAGTCGAGGAACACGGGAGGCTCGTCCTGCTCGGCGAAGCTGGCGAACATGTCCGACTGGCTCGCCGCGGTGGCCTGCAGGTTGCGGTAGCTGATGGGCACGCCCTTGGGCACGCCGGTGGAGCCGGAGGTGAAGAGAATGCGCGCGATGTCGTCCGGGCGGATGGCCGCGTGCGCGGCGGCTACGCGGTCGCGGCACGCGGCCGTGAGTTCGCGCGCCGAAAGCGCCTGCCACGACATGGCCCCCGGCGCGGCGCCATGCACCGCGATCACCGGCACGTCGGGGCCGCCCACGGCCGCCGCCGCGCGTTCGAAGGTGGCGCCGTCCTGCACGAACAGCGCGGCCGGCGGCACGAGCTCGCACACGCCCTTGAGGCGCGCGAAGTCGCGGCTCAGCAGCGAGTAGGCGGGCGACACCGGCGCGACCGGCACGCCGACATATTCGGCGGCCAGCAGCAGCACCAGCTGCTCCAGCGAGTTGGGCGAGAGCACGATCAGCGGGCGGCCCTGGCCCAGGCCGAGTTCGAGCAGGCCCGCGCCCACGATCTGCACCTGCTGCCACAGGGCGCGCCAGCTGAGGCGCTTCCATTCGCCGCTGTGCGCGTCGCGTTCGCAGAAGGCCGGCAGGTCGCCGCGGCGTTCGGCCCAGTGGGGGATGTAGCCGGCGAAGCCCGTGCGGCCCGTGGCCTTGGGCGTGAGCGGGGAGCGCAGGATCAGCGTGCCGTCGGCGCGCCGTTCGCACAGGGTCTGGCGCACCGCATAGGGCACGGCGCGGTAGCGCACCGCGGCAGGGGCCCGGGTGGGTTCGTCGGCGAGGGTTGTCATGTGTGTCGTGTCTCCGGAATTTTTCTGGACCAACGCGAGGCCGCGGGCGTGCCAGGCCAACCGCGGCCTTCCCCGCCCGGCACGCGCTTACTGCGGCGAGCCGGCCACCGCCACGATCTGGCCGGTGATGTAGTTCGACTCGGGCAGGCAGAACAGGTACACCGCGCCGGCCGCTTCTTCCGGCGTGCCGCCCCGGCCCAGCGGGTTGCGCTGCGCGTGCGACTTGAGCAGCTCGGGGTTCAGGCCCACGCGGATGTCGCGGCCTTCGATGTTCACGGTGGCGCCGGCCTTGGCGTCGGCGTTGGTCATGCGGGTGTGGATCAGGCCGAAGGCCACCGCGTTGACGTTGACCTTGAAGCGGCCCCACTCGCGGCTCAGTGCGCGCGTCATGCCGATCACGCCGGCCTTGGCCGACGAATAGTTCATCTGGCCCGCATTGCCGTTCAGCGCCGAGGTCGACGAGACGTTGACCACCTTGCGGTACACCTCGATGCCCTTTTCCTGGTCGGCCTGCGCCTGCGCCTTGATCACGGGGTAGGCCGCGCGCAGGATGCGAAAGGGCGCCGTCATGTGGCAGTCGACGATGGCGTGCCACTGTTCGTCGGTCATGCGCTGGATCACGTCGTCCCAGGTGAAGCCGGCGTTGTTGACGATGATGTCGATGCCCTTGAAGTGGTCCATCGCCGTCTTGATGTAGCGCTCGGCGAAATCGGGCGCGCTGACGTTGCCCGCGCAGGCGACAGCCTCGGCGCCGTTCTTCTTCAGCAGCTCGACCGTTTCCTGCGCCGGGTCGGCGTCCAGGTCGTTGACCACGATGCGCGCGCCCTGGCTGGCCAGCTTCAGTGCGATGGCCTGGCCGATGCCGCGGCCCGAACCGGTGACCAGTGCCACCTTGCCGTCGAGAGTTCCCATGTGTCTGTCTCCAGAAATGAATGAAGGGGTTGATGGATGTTCAGAGCGCGACCACGGCGTCGCCCACGATGCGGACCTCGCCGTACTGGTTGCGCGTTTCGATCTCGAGCCGCACGCGCTGTTCGCCGTCCACCTCGAACTTCTCGACCACGCGGCCTGCGCAGGTGATCTGGTGGCCCAGGTGCGTGATGCCGGTGAAGCGCACGCCGAAGCTGCGCAGCCGGCGCTGGTCGACCCACTGCGTGAGCAGGCGTCCCAGGTAGGCCATCGACAACATGCCGTGCGCGAACACGTCGGGCATGCCGGCCTTGCGGGCGTAGTCGATGTCGATGTGGATCTGGTTGTGGTCGCCCGAGGCGCCGGCGAACAGGGCCAGCGTGGTGCGGGTGATGGGCGGCAGTGCCAGCGGGGGCAGGGCGTCGCCGACCTGGGTGGTTGCAAGGGAAGGGGTGTGCATGGTCGTTGCCTTCATGCGTTCTTGTGAACGAGGATGGAGCGCAGGTCGGCCACGTGCTCGCCGCGCTGGTTGGTGACGCGCGACTTGCGTTCCACGAAGCTCAGTGCGCCGCCTTTCTTGTCGTAGATGTCGGCGATGTGCGTCTCGAACTGCAGCGTGTCGCCGGCGTAGGCCATGCGGTGGTACGCGAAGCTCTCCTCGCCGTGCAGGATGCGCGAGGTCACGATGCCCAGCGTCTCGCGCCAGGCGTTCGAGGGAATCTGGAACTCCAGCGAGAACAGGAAGGTCGGCGGCAGCGGCAGGCCCGGGTGCCCGGCGTCGCGCGCGGCCGATTCGTCCAGGTACACCGGGTTGGTTTCGCCGATGGACTTGGCGAAGAAGCGCAGCTGCCCCGCCTCGGCCGTCGCCTGGTAGACCGGCAGCTTCATGCCGATGTGCTTCTTGTCGATCATGTTCAGGCCCTCTTGTAGATCGTCACGACGCCGGCGCCGCCCAGGCCCAGGTTGTGTTGCAGCGCCACCTTGGCGCCTTCGACCTGGCGCTTGTCTGCCGTGCCGCGCAGCTGGTGCGTGAGCTCGTAGCACTGGGCCAGGCCGGTGGCGCCCAGCGGGTGGCCCTTGGACAGCAGGCCGCCCGAGGGGTTGGTGACCCAGCGGCCGCCGTAGGTGTTGTCGCCGTCGTTCACCAGCTTCTCGCCTTCGCCTTCGCCGCACAGGCCCAGGCCTTCGTAGGTGAGCAGCTCGTTCTGCGCGAAGCAGTCGTGCAGCTCGATGACGTCGATGTCCTTCGGGCCCACGCCGGCCTGCTCGTAGGCCTGCTTCGCGGCCAGGGCCGTCATGTCGAAGCCGACGACGCGGATCATGTCCTTGGCGTCGTAGGTGCTGGGCAGGTCGGTGGCGAGCGACTGGCCGGCGATCAGCACGTCGGTGCGCAGGCCGCGCTTGCGGGCGAAGGCTTCCGACACCACGATCGCCGCGGCGCCGCCGCAGGTGGGCGGGCAGGCCATGAGGCGGGTGATGACGCCGTCCCACAGCATGGGCGCATTCATCACGTCCTCGGTCGACACCACGTTGCGGAACACGGCCAGCGGGTTGTTGGCGGCGTGGCGGCTGGCCTTGGCACGGATGGCGGCGAAGGTCTCCAGCCTGGTGCCGTACTTGCGCATGTGCGCGCGGCCCGCGCCGGCGAACTGGCGGATGGCCGAGGGGATCTCGGGGTGGCCGACCAGCTCGTCCACCACCTGGGCGGCGCGCTCCAGCGCCGGTGCGCGGTCGTCCCAGCGCGACTTGAGCGCGCCCGGGTTCATCTGCTCGAAACCGAAGGCCAGCGCGCAGTCGACCGCGCCGCTTTGCACCGCCTGGCGCGCCAGGTACAGGGCCGAGGAGCCGGTGGCGCAGTTGTTGTTCACGTTGAGCACCGGGATGCCGGTCATGCCCACGCGGTACACCGCCTTCTGGCCGCAGGTGGAGTCGCCGTAGACGTAGCCGGCATAGGCCTGCTGCACGTCGCTGAATTCGAGCCCGGCATCGGCCAGCGCGCTGCGGATGGCCTGCTCGCCCATCACGTCGTAGGGCTCGCTGGTGCCGGGTTTCTTGAAGGGGATCATGCCGACGCCGGCGACGAATACCTTGTGTGTCATGGGGTTCCTTGGGTGGTTCGAATCAGAGCTTTCGCGCGATCAGTTCGCGCATCACTTCGCTGGTGCCGCCGTAGATGCGCGTGACGCGCATGTCGACGAAGTCGCGCGCGATGGGGTACTCCAGCATGTAGCCGTAGCCGCCGTGCAGCTGCACCATCTCGTCGAGTGCCTTGCCCAGCGTCTCGGTGGCGAAGAGCTTGGCGATGGCCGCTTCTTCCAGCGTGAGGCGTCGGCGCATGTGCTCGCCGATGTAGTGGTCGATCAGCGTGCGCACGGCCACGGCCTGCGCCTTCACGTCGGCCAGCTTGAACTTGGTGTTCTGGAAGTCCCACACGGTCTGGTCGAAGGCGCGGCGCTCCTTGACGTAGGCCAGCGTGTTCTCCAGCGCGCGTTCCAGCCGCGCGGCGGCGCCCACGGCGATGGTGAAGCGCTCCTGCGGCAGCTCGCCCATCAGGTAGGCGAAGCCCTTGCCTTCCTCGCCCAGGCGGTTGGCCACGGGCACGCGCACGTTGTCGAAGAACAGCTCGGCCGTGTCCTGCGCGTACTGGCCCACCTTCTCGAGCTTGCGCCCGCGCCGGAAGCCCGCGCGCGTGGCCTCGACCGCGATCAGGCTGATGCCCTTGGCACCGGCGGCCGGGTCGGTCTTGCAGACCACGAGGACCAGGTCAGCCGTGAGGCCGTTGCTGATGAAGGTCTTGCTGCCGTTGATGACGTAGTGGTCGCCCTCGCGAACGGCGGTGGTGCGCACCGCCTTCAGGTCGCTGCCGGTGCCGGGCTCAGTCATGGCGATGGCCAGGATGACCTCGCCCGAGGCCGCGCCGGGCAGCCACTTGCGTTTCTGTTCCTCGGTGCCGGCGCGCAGGATGTAGGGCGCGATGATGTCCGAGTGCATGCCGAAGGCCGGGCCGCTCACGCCGGAGCGCGCCACCTCTTCGCTGAACACGGCGGCGTGGCCGAAGTCGCCGCCGCCACCGCCGTAGTCCTCGGGCAGCGAGGCGCACAGCAGGCCTTCGCGGCCGGCCTTCAGCCAGGTCTCGCGGTCGACCTGGCCGGCGCGGTCCCAGTCGGCCTGGCGCGGCTTGCATTCGCGTTCCAGGAAGCGGCGCACCGTCTCGCGGTACATCTCATGGTCGTCTCGAAAGACGTTGCGGGTCACGTTCACGGATTTGTCTCCTGAGGGGCTCGTGGCAAGACCCAAAGGTAAATCCGGGGGGGCGGGGGACCACCACTCCCGATGGGGGGCGGGTTGACCCGAAGGGGGAGGGCTGCGTCAGTCCGGCGCGGTGGTGGCGCCGGCGTCCCACCCGAGGTCGCGCACGCGCGCCACGGCTTCGTCGCGCCCGGACACGCTCAGCTTGCCGTAGATGCGGCTCAGGTACCACTTGACCGTCTCGGGCGACAGGCCGAGCGCGCGCGCGATCTTCTTGTTGGGCATGGCCTGGGCCAGCAGGCGCAGCATCTCGACCTCGCGCTCGCTGAAGGCCTCGAGGCCGGCCGGTGCCGCAGCGGCTGCACCGGCTGCGGCGGTGTTGCCGGTGCCGTCCGCGGGCGTCTCGGGGCGGGTGCGCACGGCCAGCAGGCGCTCGACGTAGAAGGCCAGCACCGGATCGAGCGATTCGGTGCGCGCGAGCTCGTCGAGCATGCGGCGCGCCATCGGGTCGGCATCGACGATGCTGCGCAGCAGGCCGAGCCGGTGCCCGCGCCGCAGTGCGTCGCGCAGCTTGCGCCGGGCGGATTCGCCGCCCCCGCGCTGGGCGTCGAGCGCCGCGCCGCGCACCAGCAGGTGCACCACGCTGCGCTGCCGCCCGCGCGCCTCGCACAGGGCGAGCAGGTCGGCCAGCTGCGCGGCGGCGCGTTCGAAGTCGCCCAGCGTCACCGCCAGCCGGATGCGCGCGCGCTGCGCCACTTCGCCGATCTCGCCGGTCGACCCCGCGGCCGGTGCCGCATGGCGCGCGTCGATCGCCTCCAGCCGGGCCAGCGCCGCCTGCGCGGCCGTCAGCTCGCCGCACAGCAGGCGGCAATGCACTTCGTCGGCAAACCGGTGGGCCAGCAGCCGATCGAGCCGGTGGCGCGTGGCGTAGGCCTCCAGCCGCTCGAGGTGGGCGAACGCAGCGGCCGTGTCGCTGGCCTGCCAGGCGGCCGCGGCCAGCACCCGGTACACGCGCAGCACGGCATCGGGCATGGCGATGCGCTCCAGCATGCCGACCTTGTCCTCGAGCAACGCGCGGGCCTGGCGCGAATCGTCGAGTTCGTAGAGCACGTCGGTGAGCAGGCTGAGCGCGAGAAAGCGCGCATCGGCGCCGGCCTTGCCGGCCTGTTCGGCTTCGGCCGCCACGGCGCGCAGCACGCGCTCGGCCTGCGTCATCTGGCCTTCCATCGCATAGCTCAGCCCGACCAGGCAGCGCCCCTGCAGGCTGCCGGCGGCGGTGGCCACGAGCGGTGCGCCGTCGACCATCAGCGGCGGCGCCTCGCGCTGCACGCGGCGCGCCTGCTCGTAGGCGCCTTGCTGGATGTGGAGCCACGACAGGATGTTGTGCCGCACGCCGACGGCCAGCGGATCGGCGTCGGGCGGCACCTGCAGCAAGGGAGGCAGCATCGCGAGCGCGGCCTCGGTGTCGTCGCGCTGCAGCGCCTGCGCGGCCTGCAGCGCCGCGACGTGGAAGCGGTGCGCGACCGCATCGGCTGGCAGGTCGCGCGTGAGTTCGTCGAGCGTGCGCGCGCAGGCGTCGAGGTCGCGCTCGAAGAACTGCGTGCGCACCAGCCACAGCCGCATGCTGAAGCTGCGCTGCAGCTGCTCGGCCGGCAACTGGCGCAGCAGCATCGCCAGTTCGCGGCGCTCGCCGCGCACGATGAGCGACTGCGCGCACTGGTCGACCAGCGCCGCGGCCTGCGCCGGATCGCCCGACTGCACGGCATGGCGCACCGCGTCCTGCAGCAGGCCCCGGTCGCGAAACCAGGTGAAGGCGCGCGCGTGCACGGCCTGCCGCGCGGGCTCGGCGAGGGCGGCGAAGCGGGTCAGCAGCGCGTCGCGCAGCAGCGGGTGCAGGCGCAACCAGGTCTCGCCCGGCGGGTGCTCGAGGCGGTCGACGAACAGGTCTTCGCTCTCCAGCCGCAGCAGCAGCGTGGCCACGTCGGCGACGGTGTCGGGCGCGTCGGCGAGCGCGGCGCACAGCGGTGCGCACAGGCGATGGCAGGGCGCCGCGCGCACGAGCAGCGCGACTTCGCCGGGCGACAGGTGGGCGTACACCTCCTGCTCGAAATACCGGGTCAGGGCCGTTGCATCGCGGGCCGGCAGGCCGGCGAAGGGCTGGCCTGTCGAGGTGCTGGCGGGGGAGCGCCGCTTCCTTTTCCAGTCCAGTGCAAAAAGGCGCAACCCGGCCACCCAGCCTTCGCTGAGTTCGTGCAGGCTGCGCGCGGTGCGGGCATCGACGTCGTCCAGGTGCGACTTGAGGAACTGCGCGCTCTCCGCCGCCGTGAAGCGCAGGTCATGCCGGTCGAGTTCCAGCGTCTGGGCCTGGCTGCGCAGCCGCTCGAGCGACAGCCGCAGGCGTCCGCGCGAGACGAGCACCAGGTGCAGGCGGGGCGGGGCGTAGTCGAGCAGCCACTGCAGCGCCTCGAGGACCGCAGGGTGGCGCAGCCGGTGCAGGTCGTCGAGCACCAGCACCAACTCGCGCGGGGAGGCCGCGATGGCGCGCACCAGCGTGATGACCTGCCGCTCGATCGCATCGGGGTCGGCACCGAGGTCGGGGGCGGCAGGCCACGCCGCCGTTTCGCGCACCAGCACCGGATCGACCTGCGCCACGGCGGCCAGCAGGCCCGCGAGGAAGCGCGCGGGGGCGTCGTCGGCGGCGGTCGGCGCGAACCAGGCGACGTCGACATCCATCGGGACCAGCGCCCGCCGCCAGGCCGCGATGAGCGTGGACTTGCCGGCGCCCGCCGGCCCGGTGACGGCGACGCAGCGCAGCTGCCGCGCCGCGTCCAGCCGCGCCAGCAGGCGCTCGCGCCCGACCGCGACGGCACCCGGGCGCCGCGCGGCCTCGGGCAAGGCGGGAGGGGGTGGGACCGGCATCGCGGTCGATTGTGCAGCAGCGTGGCGGGGCGACCCCACCCCCTGCGGGTGGGCCGGGGCACGGTGCGCGAGAATCCACGCCGATGCCGACCCTGCCCGCCGAGCGCCCGAAACACAACGATGCGCAGCCCGTGTCCGGATCGCTTCCGCGATCCGCCGGACTGTTGCTGTCGCGCGAAACCTTGCTCGCGCGTTTGTCCTTGTCTGCGTCGGCGCCGCACCGGCTCGTCGTCGTTCAAGCGCCCGCGGGCTGCGGCAAGACCTCGCTGCTGCAGCTGTGGCGTCGCGAACTGGTGGCGACGGGTTCGGAGGTCGCCTGGGTCGCGCTGGGCAGCGACGACAACGACATCCCGCGGCTGGTCGACGACCTGTTCGCGGCGCTGGAGGCGATCGACCCCGCCATCACGCGCGAGGCGCGGCTGCTGGCCGGGCGCGGCAGCGATGCCGAGGCGGTCGAGCGCATGGTCATCGCGCTGGTGCAGGGCATCGCGGCCAGCGGGCGCGACATCGTGCTGGTGCTCGACGACGCGCACCATCTGCACGGCGGCGAGGCGGTGCACGCGATCCAGTTGCTGGTCGAGTACGCGCCCGCCAACCTTCGCTGCGCGCTGGCCACGCGCACCGCGCTGCCGCTGTTCCTCGCGCGGGCGCGCGCCGCCGACCAGGTGCTGCAGCTGGGCCCCGACGACCTGCGCTTTTCGCGCGACGAATCGGCCGAGTTCCTGCGCGGGCGGCTGTCGGGCGCCGACGACCGCATCGCCGAGCGCCTGCATGCGCTGACCGACGGCTGGCCGGCCGGGCTGCAGCTGCTGAGCGTGGCGCTGCGCCGCCGGCCGGGCGCGCTGCCGGCGCAGCTCGAGCGTGTCTGCGATCCCAAGACTTTTTCCGCCTACCTCGAGCACGAGGTGCTGTCCCGCCTGGCGCCGGACGAGCTGCGCCTGATGGTGTGCTGCGCGGTGTCGTCGCGCTTCAATGCGTCGCTGGGCGCCGCGCTGCTCGGCGAAGCACAGGCCGCGGCGCGCTGCGCGGCGTTGCTGGGCCGGCTCGCAGGCGAGGGGCTGTTCATGACCCGCGCCGCCGGCGCGGACGACCCGGCCGCGTGGTGGCGCATTCATCCGCTGCTGCGCGACGTGCTGCGCGCCCGCTTCGAGACCTGGCCGGCGCCCGAGCGCCGCCGCGTCCATGTCGCGGCCTGGCACTGGTTCGCGGCCGAGGGCCTGCACCACGATGCCGTGCGCCATGCGATGCAGGCCGGCGAGGCCGACGCCGCCGTCGAGCTGGTCGAGGGCTGCGCGAGCGACCTGTTCGTGCGCGGCGAGCTGCGCCAGCTGGTGAGCCTGGTGCGGCTGCTGCCGCCCGCGCTGCTGCGTGAGCGCGCCGGGCTGCGCCTGTGGATGGCCTGGGTCGAGGTGTACGAGCGCCGGCTGGCCGACTGCGCGCGCACCGTCGCCCAGCTGCGCATCGACCTGGCCGACGCCCCGCCCGCCATGCGCTACCGGCTCACGCTACTGCGTGGCCTGCTGGCGGTGCAAAGCGACGACACGCTCGGCGCCATGGCGATCCTGCAGGAGCTGCAGCACGCGCCCGAAGGGGCCGACGGCATCGCGCGCGCAGGGCGGCGCAACATCCTGAGCTGGCTGTACATCTACCGGGGCGAGTACGAGCGCGCGCGCCGCATCCAGCTCGACGAGGAGCCGCCGCTGGTCGAAGGCCAGGTGCTGCATGGCACGCCGTTCGGCGCTCTGGTGGGCCGTTGCCTGGTCGGGCTCGCGCACGGGGTCGAAGGCCAGATGATCCAGGCCGAGCGCATCTACCGCGACGTGCTGTTCGAGGCCGACCAGCGCGGCGGCAGCTGCGTCGACGCCGCCTGCATGGCGGCCGGCCTGCTGGCCGAGGTGCTGTACGAACTGAACGACCCGGTCGCCGCGGCGCACCTGATCGAGCAGCGGTTGGACGTGATGGAGCGGGTGTCCATTCCCGACACGGTGGTGCGCGTGATGCTGGTGCTGACGCGCGCCCACGGCATGGCCGGCCGCCCGCTCGACGCCTTCGCCCACCTGGAGCAGGTCGAGGACTACGCACAGCGGCTCGGCCTGGACCGTGTGCTGGCCTACTGCCTGCTGGAGCAGTTCAAGCTGCACGCGCAGCGCGGCGAATCCGAGGCGGCGCGCCAGTGCATGGCACGGCTGGACGCGCTCGATGCGCGGCACGCGGGTGTCGAGTCCGAAACCCTGAGCGAGATCATGGTGGTCGCCGAGCGCGCGCGCATCCGCCTGGCGATCTGGGACGGCGATCTGCACGGCGCGCTGCGGCGCATCGACGCGCTGTGGGTCCTGTGCGAGCGGCGCGGGCGCATCCGCCGCCTGGCCTACCTGCACCTGCAGGCGGCCGTGCTCGAGCGTCGGCTGGGCCGCGACGACGTGGCGCGCGAGCGCACCCGCGAAGCCCTGCGCATCGGCCACCGGCTGGGCCTGGTGCGCTCGCTGCTCGACGCCGACCCCGACGCGCTGGCGCTGATCGAGGCCGTGGGCAACGAGCCCGGCACGGACCCGCTGCTGGCCTTCTACGCCCGGCGCGTCCAGGCCTCGGCCCGCCTGCCGCAGGCGAACGCAGGGGGCGGGCAGGGCGCAGGCAGTGACGCGGCCCGTACCGCCTCGTTCGAATTGCTGAGCCCGCGCGAGACCGAGATCGTGCAGCTGCTGCAGCAGTCGATGCCGAACAAGAAGATCGCGCGCGCCCTCGGGGTGTCGCTCGACACCGTGAAGTGGCACCTGAAGAACGTCTACGGCAAGCTCGGCGCGACCGGGCGGGACGACGTGGTGCAGCGGCTGCGCGCCGCTGCGATGAAGACCGGCGCCCCGTAGCCCACCCCACCCGGGTTTTCCCGAGCCGCCCCACAGGGGTGGGGTGTTCGCCGCACCGAACCGGATGATGACCTCCAGCGCGTCGCGTCGTTCCTGAGCGCGACAGCGACTTCCAGGAGACGCATCCATGTCCATTCGATATCTTCCCTTTGCCGGTGCGGTCCGCGCGCTGCTTGTCGGCGCCGCGTTCGCGGTGTGCGCCCAGGCGCAGGCCGCCGGCTACCCCGAGCGCCCCGTGCGCATCCTCGTGGGCGTGCAGGCCGGCGCCAGCACCGACACGCTCGCGCGGCTGGTCGCGCAGAAGCTCGGCGACCGGCTGGGTCAGCCCTTCATCGTCGAGAACCGCACCGGCGCGGCCACCCGCATCGGCATGGAGACCATGGCGCGCGCACCGGCGGACGGCTACACGCTGGGCCTGGCGAACGCGGTCTCGACCAGCTTTCCGCTGATGTTCGACAACTTCCCCTTCGTGCCGGGAAAGGACTTCGTGCCGGTGTCGATGGTCGGGCGCGCGCCGTCGTTCCTGGCCGTGCGCAGCACGCTGCCCGTGCGCAACGTGGCTGAGTTCATCGCCTACGCGAAAGCCAACAGCGGCAAGCTGAGCTTCGGCTACGGCGGCGCGGGCAGCAACCCGCACGTGGCCGCGCTCACGCTGGTGCGCTCGCTCGGCGTGAAGGCCATCGGCGCGCCCTACAAGGGCAATGCGCCCACGGCGCTGGCCGTGGCGGCGGGCGAGGTCGACTTCGCGATGCTCGAGTACGCCGCCGTGCGCCCGATGGTGGAGCGCGGCAACATCCGCCTGCTGGCGGTGACCGAGCCCAAGCGCTTCGCGCTCACGCCCGACGTGCCCACCGGCGCCGAGCAGGGCCTCACGCGCGAGATCGAGGGCATGACGCCCTGGTTCATGTGGCTGGCGCCGGCGGGCACGCCCAAGCCGGTGGTCGAGCTGCTCAACCGCCACGTCAACGAGATCCTCAGGCTCCCCGAGGTGCAGCAGCCGCTGCGCGCAGCCGGCATCGAGCCCGAGGGCAGCACGGCCGCCGCGGCCACCGACTACTTCCTGGGCGAGCGCGCACGCATCACGCGGCTGTCGCAGGAGCTCGGCGTGTCGTTCAAGGAATGAAACGAAAGAACCCCATGGCATCCGACACCGAGATCCTTTCCCTGCGCGAATCGCGGCTCGTCATCGACGGCCCGGTCGCCGAGTTCTCCCACCAGCGGCCCGGCGCGCGCAACGCGCTGTCGATGGAACTGCGCGCCGACTACGCCGAGATGCTGGCGCGCGTGCGCGAGAACCGCGCGCTGCGCGTGCTGGTGCTCACCGGCTCGGGCGGCAGCTTTTGCGCGGGCGGCGACGTCAAGGGCATGAACGAGCGGCTGCAGGACCCCGACCCCGAACGCAATTCGCCCGACGCCACGCGCCGCCGCCTCATGGACTCGCAGCTGTGGCTGACCCAGCTGCGCGAGCTCGACCTGCCGGTGATCGCGGCGGTGGACGGTGCGGCCTACGGCGCCGGCTTCGGCCTGGCGCTGCAGGCCGACTTCATCCTGGCGTCGACGCGCGCGGCCTTCTGCATGTCGTTCGCGCGCATGGGCGCGGTGCCCGACTACGGCGCGCTGTACACGCTGCCGCGCATCGTGGGGCTGGCGCGCGCCAAGGAGGTGATGCTCACCGCGCGCCGCATCGGCGCGCAGGAAGCGATGGCCATGGGCTTCGTCCATGCGGTGCACGAACCCGAGGCACTGCCGCAGGCCGCGCGCGACTTCGCGCACCGGCTGTCGGCCGGCCCGCGCGAGGCGGCCGCCATGACGCGCAGCCTGCTCAACAAGAGCTTCGAGACCGACTACGCCACGCTGGCCACGCTGGAGGCCTGCGCGCAGGGCGTGGCCATGGCCTCGGCCTACCACGCCGAGGCGGCGGCGCGCTTCGCACGCGGCGAGCCCGGCCTGTTCGACTGGGACCGCGACAGCGCCGCGCCGCAGCAGAAATAGAACGAGAAAGAGCACCCCATCATGTCCCCTCATGCATCCACCGCCGACCTCGAGGCTTTCCGCGCCGAGGTGCGGCAGTTTCTGGACGAAGCCATTCCCGCCGACATCCGCGCCTCGGTGCGCGCGCACTGCCTGGTCACGCGCGACCAGGCCAGCCGCTGGCAGCGCATCCTGCATGCGCGCGGCTGGGGCGCGCCCGGGTGGCCGCGCGAACACGGCGGCCCCGGCTGGTCGCTCGTGCAGCAGGCCGTGTTCCGCGAAGAACTCGCCGCCAGCGACGCCCCGCGCTACGAGAACCTGGGCATCGACACCATCGGCCCGACGCTGATGCGCCACGGCACGCCCGCGCAGCAGGCCCGCTTCCTGCCGCGCATGCTGTCCTTCGACGACTACTGGGCACAGGGCTACTCCGAGCCCGACGCCGGCTCCGACCTGGCTTCGCTGCGCACGGCCGCGCGGCGCGAGGGCGGCCACTACGTCGTCAGCGGCACCAAGATCTGGCAGAGCTACGGCCACTGGGCCAACTGGGCGCTGGTGCTGGTGCGCAGCGACGCCGGCGCGGCGCGCAAGCAGGACGGCATCTCGGTGCTGCTGATCGACCTCGAATCGCCCGGCGTCACCGTGCGCCCGATCCGCTTCATGAACGGCGCGCAGTTCCACGTCCAGCTGTTCTTCGACGACGTGCGCGTGCCGGTCGAGAACCTCGTCGGCGTCGAGCATGCCGGCTGGAGCGTGGCCAAGGGGCTGCTGGTGATCGAGCGCCTGTTCGTCGCGCGCGTGGCCGAGTGCAAGGCCGACCTGGTCGAGACCGGGCGCATGGCGGCCGGGCGCGGACCCGGCGGCGCCTCGCTGCTCGAACAGGACGTGTATGCGCGCCGCTTCGCCGAGCTCGACGTGCGCGCCCGTGCGCTCGACGCCGCCTGGTGGCCCGCCGTGCGCACGGTGGAGGCGGGCGGCGACGCGGGCCTGGAGGCCTCGCTGCTCAAGCTGCAGGGCAACACGCTGCTGCAGGACCTGCAGCAGCTGCAGCTCGAATTCGCCGGCCTCGAGGCGCTGCCTTGCGATGCCGGCGCGATCGAGGGCGTGCCCAACCCCGCGCCGTTGTCGCCCACCCATGCGGAAAACCTGGCGCTGCATGTCTGGCGCTACCGGGGCATCACGCTGGGCGGCGGCACGTCGGAGGTGCAGCGCGGCATCGTCGCCAAGGCCATCTTCGGCGGACAGAGCGCGCTCGACGGCGATGCCGGCGAGCCGCTGAACGACGAGCAGGCGATGCTCGACGCGGCGCTGCGCCGCCTGCTGGCGCAGCGCTACGCCTTCGAGCACCGCCAGCGCGTGCTGGCGGACCACGGCGGCTTCGACGCGTCGTTCTGGCAGGCATTGCATGAACTCGGCATCGGCAGCCTGTGCGTGCCCGAACGCGACGGCGGCTTCGGCGGTGGCGCGGTCGAACGGTGCGCCGTCATGGAAGCGACCGGCGAGGCGCTGCTGCTCGAGCCCTTGCTCTGGAGCACGGTGCTGGGCGCGCAGCTGGTGAGCGACACGCCGCCTTCGCAGCTGCGCAGCCGCCTGCTCGACGGCCTGGCCGAGGGCACGATGCGCCTGGCGTTCGCGCACGGCGAAGGCAACGGCGTGGCCAATGTCGCACGCGTCGACACCCTGGCGCGGCGCCACCGCGACGGCTGGCGCCTGAGCGGCCACAAGCGCTTCGTGCTGGGCGGCGACGGCGCGCAGACGCTGCTCGTGAGCGCGCGGCTCGAAGACGGCGGCCTCGGCCTGTTCGCCTGCGATACGGCAGCAGCGGGCGTGGCTCGGCGCAGCTACCGCCTGCACGACGGGCGCGGCGCCTGCGATGCCGTGTTCGACGACGTGGCGTTGCCCCTCGACGCGCTCATGGCCGGGCCCGAGCGCGCCGGCGAGATCATCGAAGAGGCCGTGGCCTTCGCCACCCTCGCGCTGGCCGCCGAGAGCGTCGGCGCGATGCGGCGCGCGCTGGCGCTCACGGTCGACTACCTGCGCACGCGCAAGCAGTTCGGCCGTGCGCTGGCCGACTACCAGGCGCTGCAGCACCGCGTGGTCGAGCACTACCGGCTGTGGGGGCAGGCGCGCACGCTGGTGCGCGAGGCCGCGCAGGGCTGGCCCTCGGTGTCGCCGCAGGAACGCGTGCGGCGCGTGAGCGCGGCCAAGTACGCCGCCGGCCTGGCGGGCCGCGCCATC
The DNA here is from genome assembly GCF_058788795.1 of Variovorax sp. FW301-JW7. NCBI lineage: Bacteria > Pseudomonadati > Pseudomonadota > Betaproteobacteria > Burkholderiales > Comamonadaceae > Variovorax > Variovorax sp. FW301-JW7. The sequence goes on along the minus strand of NZ_JBYTBC010000001.1, from coordinate 1,047,759 downwards.
GCGCTCGACAGCCTGCAGCTGCACGGCGCTATCGGCCTGCAGGACGAGACCGCCATCAGCCACTACGCCAAGCGCCTCACGGCCAACGACGTGCTGCTCGGCGATGCCACCTTCCATCTCGGCCGCTTTGCCGCCGCAGGAGCCGCGACCCCATGACCTCCCGCCAAGAACCCGCCCGGGGCCAGGGCCCGCTGGCCGGCCTGCGCGTGCTCGACATCGCCACCGTGGTGGCGGCGCCCTCGGCCGCCGCGCTGCTGGCCGACTACGGCGCCGAGGTGCTCAAGATCGAGCTGCCCGGCGTGGGCGACGGCTGCCGCGCCTTCCCGCCCTTCAAGGACGGCAAGGCGCTGTGGTGGAAGGTGACCAACCGCAACAAGAAGCTGATCTCGCTGGACCTGCGCAAGCCGCGCGGCCTGGCGCTGTTCAAGCGCCTGCTGCCGCGCTTCGACGTGCTGATCGAGAACTTCCGACCCGGCACGCTCGACCGCTGGGGCCTGGACCGCGACACGCTGTGGGCGCTGAAGCCGGGCCTCGTCATCCTGCGCGCCACCGCCTTCGGCCAGACCGGCCCGTACCGCGACCGGCCGGGCTTTGCGCGCATCTTCGAGGCCATGGGCGGGCTGACCTACATCTCGGGCGAGGCCGACGGCCAGCCCATGCATGCGGGCTACCCCATCGGCGATTCGATCGGCGGCCTGTTCGGCGCGCTCGGCGTGATGACCGCCCTGTGGAAGCGCGCGGCCCACCCCGAGGCGCCGGGCGAGGAGATCGACCTGTCGCTCACCGAGGCCATGCTCAAGCTGATCGAGTTCCTGCCGATCAAGTACGACCTGCTCGGCGAAAGCCACGAGCGCTCGGGCAACACCAGCCAGTACGCGGCCCCCACCGGCGTGTACCGCACGCGCGACGGGCAGTGGGTGTCGCTGTCGGGCAGCACCAACGCGCTGTTCGCGGCCAACTGCCGCGCCATCGGGCGCGAGGACCTCTTGGCCGACCCGCGCTTCGCCAGCAACCCGGCGCGCTGCGCGCACACGGCGGAACTCAATGCGCTGTTCGCCGACTGGTTCCTGGCGCACGATCTGGACGAGGTGCTGGCCTCCTTCGAGCGCCACCAGGGCACGCTGGCGCCCATCTACTCGGCGCGCCAGATCGTGGAAGACCCGCAGGTGAAGGCGCGCGGGTTCCTGTGCAGCGTGCCCGACCGCGACTTCGGCGAGGTGCGCATCCAGGGCGTGGTGCCGCGCTTCCTGCGCGACCCCGGCGCCATCCACACGCCCGGCGGCGCGATCGGCGAGGACAACGCCGAGGTGTTCGGCGAATGGCTCGCGCTCGATGCGGACGAGCAGGCGCGGCTGCGGGAAGAGGGCGTGATCTGAGGAGGGGCGCCACGCGCCCCATGCCTTGCACTGGGCGCGTGTCTCAGGCGGCCACGCCGAACCCCAGCCGCGCCCGCGCGTCGTCGTATTCGCGCCGCAGCCGGGCACCGATCTCGGCCGCGGGCCGGACCTCGCCGATGCAGCCCACGCCTTGCCCGGCCGACCAGATGTCGCGCCACACCTTCGCCCTGGCCATGCTTTCCGAACCGAAGTCTTCTTCGACGGCGCCGCGCGCGGGCAGGGCGTCGGGGTCGTAGCCCGCCGCCGCCACGCTGCTGCGCAGGTAGTTGGCATGCACGCCGGAGAACAGGTCGGTGTAGACGATGCCTTCGGCCGGCGCGTCGAGCACGGCCTGCCGGTAGGCCGGCACGATGCTCGCCTCGCTCGCTGCCAGGAAGCGCGTGCCCATGTAGGCGAGGTCGGCGCCCATGGCCTGCGCGGCCAGGATGTCGTCGCCCCGCGTGATCGCGCCGCCGAGCAGCACCAGGCCGTCGAACCACTGCTTCACCTCGCCCACCAGCGCGAAGGGCGACAGGCGCCCGGCGTGTCCGCCGGCGCCCGCGCACACGAGGATCAGGCCGTCCACGCCGGCCTGCGCCGCCTTGTGTGCGTGCCGCTGGTTGACCACGTCGTGGAACACCAGGCCGCCGTAGGCGTGCACGGCTTCCACCACTGGTGCCGGGTTGCCCACCGAGGTGATGACGATCGGCACGCGGCGGCGCACGCAGGTTGCGAGGTCGGCGGCGAGGCGGTCGTTGGTCTTGTGCAGGATCAGGTTCACTGCGTAGGGCGCTGCGGGCGCGTGCGGGTGCGCCGCGTCGTGCGCGGCAAGCTGCTGCGCGATGGCATCGATCCACGCATCGAGTTCGGCGGCGGGGCGTGCGTTCAGCGCGGGAAACGAACCGACGATGCCGGCTTTGCACTGCGCCACCACGAGCGCGACGCCGCTGGCGATGAACATGGGGGAGGCGACGGCCGGCAGGCGCAGCCGCTGGAGCAGGGGGTGAGGGGAGGTCATGGCGCAAGTAGATGCCGCCGCGCACGCCAAGGCCCCACTCTTCAGGAGTGGGTGAGAAGGCCGTGGCCGCGCGGATCATCGGATGCGGGGTGCCGCCACCGGTCGACCCCGAGCAACAGCGAACACGCGAGGCCCGGAAGGCCGCGCAAGAAAGGCAACTCCTGATGAACGAACACGCCTCCGCCGCCCCGGCGCTCTCCCAGCCCTTGCAGGGCATCCGCATCGTCGAGTTCGAGGGCATCGGCCCGGGCCCGGTGGCCGGGCGCATCCTGGCGGCGCTGGGCGCCGAGGTCACCGTCATCGCACGCCCGCACAGCGGCGCCGTGCAGCGCCTGGGCAGCACCACCGACAACCCGCTGCGCGCGCGCAAGCAGGTCGTCACGCTCGACCTGAAGACGCCCGAGGGCGTGGCGCAGGCGTTGGACCTCGTGGCCACGGCCGATGCGCTCATCGAAGGCAACCGCCCGGGCGTCATGGAGCGCCTTGGGCTCGGCCCGTCGGTGTGTGCGGCGCGCAACCCGCGCCTCGTCTATGGCCGCATGACCGGCTGGGGCCAGGACGGCCCGCTGGCGCAGGCCGCGGGGCACGATCTCAACTACGTGGCGCTGACCGGCCTGCTGTCGCTGTCGGCACAACCCGGCGCAACCCCGATGGTGCCGCCGACCCTGGGCGACGCCAGCGGTGCGCTCGGCCTGGCCTTCGGCATGGTCAGCGCACTGCTGGGAGCGCGCAGCACGGGGCAGGGCCGCGTGGTCGACGCGGCGATCCTCGACGTGGTCGCGATGCTGGGGACGCTGGTGCACTGGCTGCATGCCAACGGCAGCATCGGCGGCACGCAGCCCAGCGTGTTCCACGACTCGCCGTTCTACGACGTGTACGCCTGCAAGGGCGGCGGCTTCGTCACCGTCGGCGCCATCGAGCCGCAGTTCTACGCCTTGCTGCTCGACAAGCTCGGCATGGCCGACGTGGACCCGCGCGAGCAGATGCAGCGCGAGAAATGGCTGGCGCTGAAGCAGCGCTTTGCCGTCTGCTTCCTGGGGCGCACGCGCGACGAATGGTGTGCGCTGCTCGAGGGCAGCGACGTGTGCTTCGCGCCGGTGCTGACGATTTCGGAGGCCGCCGTGCATCCGCACAACATGGCGCGCCGTCTGTTTCCTCAGACGCCCTCGGGGGCGATCGATACGCAAGTGGTGCCGCGCTTCGCGGCGTTGTGAAAGGAGGGGGCGCCTATGCGCGCCTCAAGCTTCCAAAAGAGATTGCTGTTGGAAGTCGACCGCGAGCACCGTGCATTTGATTTTACATAATGCACATTGTGTTTATTTCAGATGAGCCATCCCGGCCGCATTCAACCCGTCCGGCCACTCACCACTTCCCATCCTTCGGCACCGCCTTTACCGCATTCGCCTTGGCGTCCCCAGCCGCCTTGATCAACTCTGCGGACTCCGTCCGATTGGCTTTCACCGCAAAGTCGACGGCAGTCATGCCGAGCTGGTTCTTCATCGCCGTGTCCGCACCTTCGGCCAGCAGCAGCTTCACGGCATCGTTCGATCCGTACATCGCGGCCATCATCAGCGGCGTGGTGCCGTTGGGCGACTGGGCGTCGATGAAGGCGTGGTTCTCGAGCAGCAGCTTCATGATCGACAGTTGCCCGCTGCTGGCCGCGTAATGCAGCGGCGTCCAGCCGGTCTTGTTGACGGCGGCGTCGCGCTTGAGCAGTTGCACCACCAGGTCCTGCTGGCCCTTGATCGACGCCAGCATGAGCGGCGTCTCGTCCTTGGCGTTGGCCAGGTCGACGTTGAGTTGCGGCGATGCCATCAACACCTCGATGACCTTCGGCGACGGCTCGCGCAGCGCGAGCATCAAGCCGGTCTGGCCGTGTTCGTCGCGCGTATTCGGGTCGAAACCGCGGTTCAGCAGGGTGCGCACACCGCTGGCGTTGTCGCCGCGCACGGCGCGGAAAAAGTCCTCAAAGGAACCGGCATGCGCTGCAAAAGATGCAGCCATAACAACAAGATATATCGACTTCTTAAAGTAATTTTTCACGATTTGACTTCCCTGAACAATGTTTCGAAGTTGTCGCTTGTCGCCTTCGCGATGTCCTCTACGGGCATTTGTCGCAGTTCGGCGATCTGTTGTGCCACGAAGGGCACGTACGACGGGTTGTTGGTCTTGCCTCGGTACGGCACGGGCGCCAGGTAGGGGCTGTCGGTCTCGATCAGCATGCGGTCCAGCGGCACGAAGGCCGCCACGTCGCGCAGGTCCTGGGCTTTCTTGAAGGTCAGGATGCCCGAAAAGGAAATATAGAAACCCAGGTCGAGTGCGGCGCGCGCCACCTCGGCGGTTTCGGTGAAGCAATGGAACACGCCGCCGGCCGCCCTGCCCGTGCCGTCTTCGCCCTCCTCCTTGAGGATGGCCAGCGTGTCGGCCGAGGCGTCACGCGTGTGGATGATCAGCGGCTTGCGGGTCTGCTGCGCGGCGCGGATGTGCACGCGGAAGCGGTCGCGTTGCCACTCCATGTCGGCGATGCTGCGACCGCCCTTGCGTTCTTCCATCTGGTAGTAGTCGAGGCCGGTTTCGCCGATGGCCACGACACGCGGGCGTGCCGACAGGCGCACCAGGTCTTCCACGGTGGGCTCGGCGATGTCCTCGTTGTCGGGGTGCACGCCCACGCTGGCCCAGAAGTTGTCGTAGCTGGCGGCCAGGGCCTGTACGTCGTCGAATTCCTCGAGCTTGGTGCAGATGCACAGCGCCCGGTCGACCTTGGCGGCGGCCATGGCGGCGCGGATCTGGGGCATCTGGTCCGCGAATTCGGGAAAGGTCAGGTGGCAGTGGGAGTCGGTGAACATCGGAAAGGATGAAGTGCGGCGCGCCTGTGGGAGATCGCGCCGTGTCCGGAGTTCCGCGTCACGGGGACGGCGGCGGAGAAAGAACTCAGATGGTCTGGGTCGGGCGGTCGGAGGCCATGGAGCCGCCGAGCGCGGCTTCGATGCGCGCCTTCAGCTGGCGCGACTTCTCGTCCGAGGGAAAGCGCACGCCGACGCCCGGCGCCCGGTTGCCGGCGGCACGGGCCGGCGTGATCCAGGCGACCTTGCCGGCCACCGGATAGCGCTGCGGGTCTTCGGGCAGCGTGAGCAGCACGTAGACGTCGTCGCCCAGCCGGTATTCGCGCGTGGTCGGAATGAAGATGCCGCCCTCGGCAAACAGCGGGATGTAGGCCGCGTAGAGCGCGCCCTTTTCCTTGATGGCGAGCTGGATGACGCTCGGCCGGGCGGGCGTGGCAGACGAAGCGGCGGCGGGAGCGACAGGTTGGTTCATGGGCGGCGAGCGGCAGAGTTTAGGGTGCTTCGCGCCTCGCTCACAAGCGCTTCGAGCATGAGGCCGGCGTTGAACGGGTGCTCGGCGGTCCGCGCGGCGGCGGCGAGCGACTTCGACCAGCGTGCCAGCGCCAGCTTGTGCGGGGCCGGCGGCAGGTCGGCCGCATCGAAGAAACGGGGTTCGGCGCCGTGGCCCATGGCCATGAGGTCGTGGCAGAGCTTTTGCAGCGAGACGACGGCCTGGGCCGGCGCCTGGTCGGCCAGCGCGCCCACGTCGCCGCGCGACACGGCCTTGGGCAGCAACGACCACGCCTTGGGCGACTGGCCCGAGCGCGCCAGCCGCAGCGCATCGCTGGGCCGTCCGCCCGCGGCACGCAGCAGCTGCGCGGCATCGGCGGCCGGCACATCTTGTGCCACCAGCCAGGCCTCGGCCTCGGCGGTTTCGGGCCACGGCAGCGTGAAGCCCAGGCAGCGGCTGCGGATGGTCGGCAGCAACTGCCACGCGGCCTCGCTGGCGAGCACGAAGCGCACGTCGCCGACGGGTTCCTCGAGCGTCTTGAGCAGCGCGTTGGCGGTGATGGTGTTCATGCGCTCGGCCGGGTACACGAGCACGACCTTGCCGCGACCGCGCGCGCTGGTGCGCTGGGCAAAGCCGACCGCGTCGCGCATGGCTTCGACGCGGATCTCGCGGCTGGCCTTGCGCTTCTTGTCATCGATGTCGGACTGCGCCTTTTCGTCGAGCGGCCAGCCCAGTTCCTGCATCGCGACCTCGGGCATCAGCACGCACAGGTCGGCGTGGGTGCGGACCTCGATGGCGTGGCAGCTCGCGCAGTGGCCGCAGGCGGCACCGCCCTCCTCCACCGGTTGTTCGCACAGCCAGGCGGCGGCGAGCGCCAACGCGAGTTCGTACTGGCCGATGCCCGACGGGCCTTGCAGCAGCCAGGCATGGCCGCGCTGGCGCAGCAGTTCGGCCAGGGGCTGGCGCAGCCACGGGGTCAGCGTATTCACCGGCTCGCTCATCGTGAGGCTCCCTGCGCCGGCGTCAGCACGCCGCGCGCCACCAGCGCGGTGTCGATCTGCTGCCAGACCTGGTCGCGGGCCTGGCTCGCATCGATGCGCACGAAGCGCGACGCATCGGCGGCGGCGCGGTCCGCATAGCCCTGCGCCACGCGGCGGAAGAACTCGACGGGCTGGGCCTCGAACTTGTCGGGTACCCGCGCGCCGGCCAGGCGCTGGGCGGCGATTTCAGGGGCGAGGTCGAACCACACGGTCACTTGGGGCTGCAGCAGCTGCGACGCCGGCAGACCGGCCCGGCCCGCCTGCACCCACTGTTCGAGGGTGGCCAGCACGGCGGTGTCGAAGCCGCGCCCCGCGCCCTGGTAGGCAAAGGTGGCATCGGTGAAACGGTCGCAAAGCACGACCTCGCCGCGCGCCAGTGCCGGCTCGATGACCTGCGCGATGTGGTCGCAGCGCGCCGCGAACACCAGCAGCGATTCGGTCAGCGGGTTCATCGGCTGTTCGAGCACCAGCCCGCGCAGCGTCTCCGCCAGCGGCGTGCCGCCGGGTTCGCGCGTGCGCACCACGGTGCGGCCCTGTGCCTTGAAGCGGGCTTCCAGCGCGTCGAGGTGGCTCGACTTGCCCGCGCCGTCGATGCCTTCCAGCGTCAGAAACAGACCGCCATTGCTGATCGAACTCATTGGGTCGCCTTGGGTTGGGAGCTGCTGCCACCACCTCGCTGGTAGCGGTTGACCGCGCGGTTGTGGTCGTCGAGCGAGCTGCTGAACTGGCTCGTGCCGTCGCCGCGCGAGACGAAGTACAGCGACTTGCTCTGCGCCGGCTGCACGGCCGCCAGGAGCGCAGCCTTGCCGGGCATGGCGATCGGCGTGGGCGGCAGGCCGCCGCGGGTGTAGGTGTTCCAGGGCGTGTCGGCCTGCAGGTCGCGCTTGCGCAGGTTGCCGTCGAAGGCGGTGCCCATGCCGTAGATCACGGTCGGGTCGGTCTGCAGCGGCATGCCGATGCGCAGCCGGTTGGTGAAGACAGCGGCAATCTCCGCGCGGTCGTTGGCCTTGCCTGTCTCCTTTTCGACAATGCTGGCCAAAATAAGCGCCTCATCGGCCGATTTGAGCGGCAAATTGGCCGCGCGCGCCGCCCAGGCGGCCTCGAGCTTCTTGTCCATGGCCCGCATGGCGCGCTGCAGCAGCGCGATGTCGGTCGAGCCCTTCGAGTAGGTGTAGGTGTCCGGGAAGAAGCGGCCTTCGGGGTGCAGGCCCGGCTTGCCCAGCGCGGCCATCAGCGCGTCTTCGCTCATGCCCACGCTTTCGGGCTTGAGCTGCTCGGCCTTGGCGAGCGCGGCGCGCACCTGGCGGATGTTCCAGCCTTCGACCAGCACCACGCTGCGCGTGGCTTCCTCGCCGCGAACCAGGATGTTGAGCAGCAGCTTGGGCGTGACCCCGCGTTCCAGTTCGTAACTGCCGGCGCGCATCTGGCGGTCCTGGCCCGAGACGCGGAACCACAGGTACAGCAGCTGCGGCTGCACGTCGACACCGGTGTCGGCCACCGCCTGCGCAATGCCGCGCGGCGTGGTGCCGGGCTCCACCGACAGGTCGACGCTGGGCGTCGGCAACTTGAGCGGCTGGTGCACCCACCAGAGACCGGCGCCACCGAGCGCCAGAACGGCCAGGGCCACGAGCAGGAAGAGCGTGAGGAAGAAGCTGCGCACGAATCCGAGGAAAAGACGGAGGAAGAAAAAGGGCCTGCCAGACGATGGACACAGACCCGCGGGAAAGACTGGCCCCGTCGCTGCGACGGGGAATCCCTGCCGCCCCGAAGGAACAGGCACGGCCATGATAATTCAGCGATGACCACAGTCGTTCTCAACGGGGTGAGCACCCTGCCCCACCTCGGCGTGATCCGCGCCGAAGGCCCCGATGCCGCCAGCTTCCTGCATGGCCAGCTCACACAGGATTTCTCGCTGCTCGGCGCCACCGAGGCCCGCCTGGCGGCGCTCTGCACGGCCAAGGGCCGCGTGATCGCCAGCTTCATCGGCATCCGGCCGCAACCCGAACTCATCCTGCTGGTGTGCAGCCGCGACATCCTGGCGGCCACGCTCAAGCGCCTGTCAATGTACGTGCTGCGCGCCAAGGTCAAGCTGACCGACGCCACCGAGCAGTTCGCGCTGCACGGCGTGGCCGGCACCGCCCTGACCGCCAACGGCCTCGACGCGGCCCTGCCGCCCGGTCGCCGCACGGCCATCGGCGAAGACATCAGCGTGGTGTCGCTGTACCCGGCCGACGGCGTCCCGCGCGCGCTGTGGATCGCGCCGGCCGACCAGAAGGCGCCCGTGGGCCCCACGCTCGACGCCGCGCTGTGGCCCTGGAGCGAGGTGCGCAGCGGCATCGTCACGCTGACCACCCCGGTGATCGAGGCCTTCGTGCCGCAGATGATCAACTACGAGTCGGTGGGTGGCGTGAACTTCAAGAAGGGCTGCTACCCCGGCCAGGAAATCGTGGCGCGCAGCCAGTTCCGCGGCACGCTCAAGCGCCGCACCTACCTCGCGCAGACCGACGCCCCGCTGGCCGCGGGCCAGGAGGTGTTCGCCGCCAACGACGCCGAACAGCCCGTGGGCACCGTGGCGCAGGCCGCGCTCGCGCCCGATGGTGGCTGGTCGGCGCTCATTTCCATCCAGATCGCCGCGCTCGAGGCCGGCGGCCTGCACGCGGGGGCGCCCGGCGGGCCGGCGCTGTCGGTCGAGCCGCTGCCCTACCCGCTGCTCGAAGACATCTGATTTCCCCTGCGTCCCTGCCTTCTTTCCGGGGGCGCTTGGCGCTGTCTCACCGACAGCGCCATTTTTTTTGCGCGACGCTTAACCCCGTTCGCGAGGCCCCGCCGTAGAAGCCTGCATCGATCCACTCCTGGCAAGGAAGCCACCATGATGCAGCGCAGACTTCTCCTCACCACCGTCCTGGCCCTGACCGCGCTGTCGGCGGGGGCGGAAAGCCCGATGCGGCCGTACCCCTCCGGTGCCAGCCGCATCGGCGGCCTGATGAACATCAGCATCGTCGACCGCACGAACGGCGCCGAGCTGCCGATCTACCGCCACCGCGGCGAGTACTGGGTGGCCGGCCGGCCCGGCGCGCGCTATGCGATCCGGGCGCGCAACGCGATGGGCGAACGCATCATGGCCGTGATGTCGGTGGACGGCGTCAACGTCGTCACCGGCAAAACCGCCGGCGTCGGCCAGAACGGCTACGTGTTCGGCCCGCGCGAGCGCAGCGACATCGCGGGCTGGCGCAAGAGCGATTCGCAGATCGCGGCCTTCGAGTTCGCCGCCGCCGGCAATTCCTACGCAAGCCGCACGGGCCGCCCCGACGACGTGGGCGTGATCGGCGTCGCGATGTTCCGCGAGCGCCGGCCGGAACCGCCGCCGCCGGTCGTGACGCCCTATCCGTCGCGTGACGAGTACAGCGGCGGCAACAGCAACCGCGAGCGCCGCAGCGAGGCGCCGTCCTCGATGGCTGATGCGCGCGCCAAGGCGGCCCCGCCCGCCGGCAATGCCGACATGGCCGCCGAGTCGTCCGCCAGCGCCATGGCCCGCCAGTCGGCGCCCAGCCCGAGCCTGGGCACGGCCCACGGACGGCGCGAGACCTCGTACGTCGGCAAGACGACCTTCGAGCGCGCCAGCTCGCAGCCCGACGAGGTGATCCGCATCCGCTACGACAGCCGAGAGAACCTGGTCGCCGCGGGCGTCATCCCCGAGCCGCAGCGCTGGCCGCGTCCGTCGGGCCCGTCGCCCTTCCCCGGCTCGGACCCCGGCTACGTGCCGGACCCGCCGGCCCGCTACTGATCGAAAGCGCTGCGCTCAGCGCAGCGCGCGCCGCATCTCGATGTGCGCAATGCCGGCTTCCTCGAACGGCTGGCCGTGCACCGCGTAGCCCAGCCGCGCGTAGAAACGCTCGGCGCTGCGCTGCGCATTGAGCGCCACCTCGCGGTCGCCGCGCGCGCGGGCCGCGTCTTCGAGCGCCTGCACCACGGCCGCGCCGTGGCCGCCGCTGCGCAAGGTGCGGTGCACCGCCATGCGGCCGATGTGCGAGACGCCGTCCTCGGCGGGCAGCAGCCGGCCGGTGCCGATGACCTGGCCGAGCCGGTTGCGCGCCACCGCATGCAACACGACCGCGTCGTGCGCGTCCCACTCCAGCTCCTTGGGAATGTTCTGTTCCTCGATGAACACGGCGCGGCGCAGCGCGCTCGCGCCTTCACCGAGCGTGGCCCAGTCGCCGGTCTCGACGGTGCGCATCGGCTCGCCGGCCTCGAAGGCCGTCAGCGTCTCGCGCAGGGCCGCCGGCACGGGCTTCGAGGTCTGCGTGGCCGGGTCGGCGAACACATAGACGAGCTCGCAGCCGACCAGGAACTCGTCCTGGCGGAACAGGCCGCCCTGGAAAATGATCGACGAGTTGCCGATGCGCGCGCACTTCATGCCCACGTCGATCACGTCGTCCATGCGGGCCGAGGCGCGGAAGTCGATGGTCGCCTTGCGCACGTACAGGTCGCCGCCCAGCGAGTGCATCGCCTCTTCGTACGGCAGCGCCATCGCGCGCCAGTAGTCGGCGATGGCGGTGTCGAAGTACATCAGGTAGTGCGCGTTGAAGACGATCTTCTGCATGTCCACCTCGGCCCAGCGCACGCGCAGGCGGTGGAAGTAGTGGAAGTCCTCGCGGCGGACCGGGGTGTTGTTGTTGTCGCTCATGGGTTCAATGCCTCTTTCAGTGCGCGGGCCGCGTCGTTCTGCGCCTGCAGCGCTTCGGGAATCGCGCGGCCCATCTTGATGAATTCGTGGATCACGCCACGGTAGATTTCCAGGTCGACCGCCACGCCCGCGGCGCGCAGCTTGTCGGCGTAGGCGATGCCTTCGTCCACCACCGGGTCGGCCTCGGCCAGCCCGATCCAGGCCGGCGCCACATCGTCGACGTCGTCGGCCAGCAGGGGCGCGAAACGCCAGTCGTCGCGGTCGGCGGGCGTGTTCACGTACTGGGCGAAGAAGAAGTCGATCATGGCCTTGGTCAGCAGCGGGCCGCCGACATGGCGTCGGTGCGACTCGGTGTCCTGGTGCGCGGCCATGCCGGGGTAGATGAGCAGCTGCAGCGCCACCGGCAGGCCGGCATCGCGCGCCAGGATGGCGCACACGGCCGCCAGCGTGCCGCCCGCGCTGTCGCCGCCCACCGCCAGGCGCGTGCCGTCGAGGCCCAGGCTCGCGCCCTGCGTGGCGATGAACTGGAAGGCGTCCCAGGCATCGTTCGACGCGGTCGGAAACTTGTGCGCGGGCGCGAGCCGGTAGTCGACCGACACCACCGCGCAGCCGCTCTTGAGGCTGAGCACGCGGCACAGCGTGTCGTGCGTGCGGATGTTGCCGACCGTGAAGCCGCCGCCGTGGAAATACACGAGCACGGGCAGCACCTCGGCCGACGGCGCATACAGCCGCGCGGGCATGGCGTGGCCGTCGCGCGCGGCGATGTGGAAGTCTTCGATGCGCGCCAGTTCGGGCTTGGGCACCTCGAGCACGCCCGCGCCCTTTTCGTACGAGGCCTTGGCTTCGTCGGGCGTGAGTTGGTCGAGCGGCGGATGGCCCGCGCGCGCCATGCGCTCGACCACGCCGGCCATCTTCGGGGTGAGTGCGGGTTGCGCGAGGCGGTTCGCTGTCGTCGTATTCACTTGAAAGACACCACCACCGGCTGCATGCGCGACAGCCCTTCGTAGCTCACCACCACCGTCTGCCCGGCCTTGGGCGGCAGCAGCGGCGAGAACGAGCCCAGGCTGATCAGGTCGCCCGGCTTGAGCGCGATGCCTTCCTTGGCGAGCGCACCGGCCAGCCACACCACGGCATTGAGCGGGTGCTCGAGGATGTCCGAGCCCTTGCCGGTGGCCAGCTCCTTGCCCTGCCCGTCCTTCATGACCACGCGCATGTCGCGCAGGCTCTCGAGCATCCAGGCCTGACCGTCGGTGGTCGTCGGCACATCGACCGGCAGGCCGCGCACACCGAGCCGCGCGCCGACGTTGATCGCCGCCACGCCCGGGCCGTTGAGCTTCGACGGCGTCTGCACCGCGAGGTCGGGCAGCTCGATGAAGGGAATCAGCTGGTCGATGTTGGCCAGCACCTCGGCCGGCGTCTTCGCCTTGTGGATGTCGGCGCTCTTCACGCGCACCAGCATGTCGGCTTCGAACAGCGGCCGCGCGCCGAAGGCCGCGTCGACCACTGCGCCGGTGTCGAGCAGCATGCGCTGGTAGAGCACGCCCCACACCGGCTGGTCGTAGCTGAAGCGCTTCTGCACCGCAGGGTTGGTGAGGCCCGCCTTGTAGCCGACCACGTCACCGAGGTTGCGCGCATGCAGCACGTTGAGCTTGGCACGGGTGCAGGCGGCGTCGGCCTCGTCGAGGTTCTCGATGTCGGCGGCGGGCGTGCGCGCCGCCTGCGCGGCGGCGAAGTCGGCCATCTGGGAGTCACTGAGGCAAGCGGCCTGGGCCGAGACGGCCAGCAGTGAGCCGAGCGCGACACACGCAAGGGTTTTGTTGATGGGCAAGAATGTCCCCTCTTGTTAGATTCGAACGGTCAGCAATCGTACTGCCCTCGGGCGTTCCCCCTCATGGCCCTCATCCAATACCTCACCCAGATCCAGTTCGAATTCGGCGCCATCCAGCTCCTGTCGAGCGAGTGCGCGCGCATCGGCATCAACCGCCCCCTGATCGTCACCGACGCCGGCGTGCGTGCGGCCGGCGTGCTGCAGAAGGCGCTCGACGCCATCGCCGATCTCGAGGTCTCGGTGTTCGATCAGACGCCGTCCAACCCGACCGAGGCTGCCGTGCGCGCCGCCGTCGAGCTCTATCGCAGCGGCCGCTGCGACGGCCTCATCGCCGTGGGCGGCGGCTCGGCCATCGACTGCGCCAAGGGCGTGGCCATCGCGGCCACGCACGACGGCCCGCTCAAGACCTACGCCACCATCGAAGGCGGCTCGCCCAAGATCACCGAGCGCGCGGTGCCGCTCATTGCCGTGCCCACCACCAGCGGCACCGGCAGCGAGGTGGCGCGCGGCGCCATCGTCATCGTCGACGACCACCGCAAGCTGGGCTTCCACAGCTGGTTCCTGATGCCCAAGGCCGCCATCTGCGACCCCGAACTCACGCTCGGCCTGCCGCCCCGGCTCACGGCCGCCACCGGCATGGACGCCATCGCGCACTGCATGGAAACCTTCATGTCGGCCGCCTTCAACCCGCCGGCCGACGGCATCGGCCTCGACGGCCTGGAGCGCGCCTGGGGCCACATCGAACGCGCCACCAAGGACGGCAGCGACCGCGAGGCGCGCCTGAACCTCATGAGCGCGTCGATGCAGGGTGCCATGGCCTTCCAGAAAGGCCTGGGCTGCGTGCACTCGCTGAGCCACAGCCTGGGCGGCGTCGATCCGCGCCTGCACCACGGCACGCTCAACGCCCTCTTCCTGCCGGCGGTGATCCACTTCAATTCGGGCGCCGAGTCGGTGCAGAAAGAACAGCGCCTGCAGCGCATGGCGCAGGCCATGCACCTGGATTCGGCCGGTGATCTCGGCGATGCGATCCGCGACATGAACGCGCGCCTGGGCCTGCCCAAGGGCCTGGCCGAAGTGGGTGTGACGCCTGCGATGTTCGAACAGATCATCGACGGCGCCATGGCCGACCATTGCCACAAGACCAACCCGCGGCTGGCGACGCGCGACGACTACAGGGCGATGCTCGAAGCGTCGATGTAGGGCCAGCGCCGTCGCAGGCTCTGTGCGTCATGCGCGACGGCTTCGATCAATTGCCGATCTCGAATTTCGAGATCGATGCAGCAGTTCCGACAACGGATCGCACGCCCTGAACGGTGTAGGTCTGCTCACCTTCGGAACCGAAATCGGCGGGCTTGCGCATCGAGAACGACGCGAACAGCTTGTTTTTTTCTGAATAGCCGCCGAACCAGTCCACCAGCCGTCCGATGTAGCACTGCTGCCCGACGCGGACGGGAACGTCTCCCACGATCTCGTAGCTGTAGTGGCCGGGGCCGTAGCTGGTGTAGTTGCTGCGGTCGTCGTCGCTGGTACCTTCGGGGACCGGGCACAGAGGCTTGTCCGCAGTGCCCGCATCGCGAGCCTCACGGGTGTCGATCAGGCCGAGCGCACGGGTCAGCGCCGCGTGCAGAGTACTGTCGAGCGTTGTCGCGGTCCCCTTCTCCTCGTTTTTCTGGACCTTGGGGATCGAAAGCCGATAACGGTAGCGCACCGTCAGCGTCGGGACGTCGCCGACGATCATCAGAGGCCTCAGCAGATAGACGTTGTCCATGCCGTACTGGCTGTTCCGGTACGCCGCATAGACGCGCCCGCGCAGGCGAATCCATTCGCCTGCCTGGTTGCCGCCGCGGCCGTTGGTCGTGTAGAGGCTCGACGGGCCGCTGTCATCGGCCTGGCCCGCCCGGGTCGGCGCACCGATGCCCCCGAACTTCGCGCCCTTGCGACGAAGCACGCTGATTTCATTGAAGAGCCCGGTGCCACCTACGTAGGAGTCGATCACCAGGTCGCGCTGACCGTCCCCATCAATGTCCATCAAGGTATAGGACCCGGCGCCGTTCTCGCCGCCGCCTTCGATCCCCGACGCGCGAAGTGCGCGCCATTCGTCGGCTGTCACGCCCTTGGGCTGAATGGTGGGGAAATGCGCATCCTCGCGGGATCGGTTGCCATCGTGTGTGTTGAAGAACGAGGTCGTTCCTGTCTTGATGCTCAACGCATCGATGACCCTCTCGAGCGGAAACTCCGCATCGGTCTTGCGCATCGCTTCCACGGCCTGGTGCAACTCTTCAAGAGCCTCGCGGTCCACGCCGTCGGGCTTGTAGGCATTGAGGTCACGCAGTTGAATTCGAAGCACCCCCAGCCGTTCTTCATACCGCATGGCGATGCAGCCCGCGTCGGTGCCGCATCGGTCGCGGGTCTTGAGCCAATCCGACTGGGCGCGCCGCAGCGTGCTTCGTTGCTGCGACTGGGCAGCGACCAGCCGGCCGTAAGCGGACGACAACTGCAAGTCCAGCTTGCGCAGGTTCTCGCTGGTACAGATCGCCGTCTCGACGGCGGTGGCGGCGCGGGCGCAATCGAGACCGGCCGCGAAGGCCGGTGCGGTGCAGGCACCCAGGGCGGCGATGGCAACGAAGGACAGGCCGGGCCGCATGTTGTGTTCGAAGGCAGTGTTCTTCATCAGGGCAATGTAGGGTGTTTTGCCCGCACTTCAGGAGGCGCCGCTATTCCGCCTTCACACCCGCCGTGCGGATGACCTTGCCCCACTTGGCGGTCTCGGCGGTGATGAACGCGTCGAACTCCTCGGGCGTGCTGCCCGCCGGGAAGGTGCCCATGGCGTCGAGCTTGGCGCGCGTCTCGTCGCTCTTGATGATGCGCGCCACCTCTTCCGACATGCGCTTGACGATCTCGCGCGGCGTGCCCGCCGGCGCCAGCATGCCGGCCCAGGTGCTGCCGGTGAAGCCCGCGAAGCCCTGTTCGATGAAGGTGGGCACGTCGGGCACGGCTGGCAGGCGCTTGTCGCCGGCGACGCCGATCAGCCTCACCTTGCCGGCCTTGCCCTGGTTGATGAGGCCCGTGGGCGCGTCGAAGAACAGCTGGATCTGCCCGCCCATCAGGTCGGTCAGCGCAGGCACCGCGCCGCGGTACGGGATGTGGATCATGTAGGTCTGCGTGAGCGACTTCCACAGCTCGCTCGTGAGGTGCGCGGCCGAGCCGTTGCCCGAGGAACCGAAGCTGATCTTGCCGGGATGCGCGCGTGCGTAATCAATGAGCTCGCGCGCGGTCTTGAACGGCGCGTCGTTGTTGACCGCCGCCAGCAGCGGCGACACGCCCATGAGCGACACGCCCACGAGGTCCTTGCGCGGGTCGTAGGGCAGCTTGGGGTACAGCGTGGTGTTGGCCGTGTAGGCCGCAATGACGACGCCGAAGGTGCTGCCGTCGGGCGCGGCCTTGGCGACCGCATCGACGCCGATCAGGCTGTTGGCGCCGGGCTTGTTGTCGATCACCACCGGCTGGCCAAGCCGCGTCTGCAGGCCCACCTGCACCAGCCGCGCCATCTGGTCGGTGAAGCCGCCCGGTGTGTAAGGCACGACGATGCGGATCGGCTTGTTCGGCCATGCGCTTTGCGCGAAAGAAGGTGCGGCGAGGCTCGCAGCGGCGGCGGCCGTGGCAAGGGAGAAGCGGCGGCGGGAGAGCGTGGCGTGCGGCATGGTCGGGAACCCTTCGGATGGCATGGATCGGACCATTCTCGAAGCGCCTTCCTGCGCGGGCGCTCAGGGTTTGTCCCCGACGGGACAACGGTACTTTGGCGTGCTCAGAGCGGCAGGATGTCGCGCGAACGCCCGTCGTCACCGAGCCAGGCCTCGAACTCGTCCGACATCCGCGTCGCCTCGCGCGTGGCCTGGCCCCAGGCTGTGATGCGCGCCTGCGCGTCGTTCGCGAAGCGGATGAAATCCTTGCGGTCCGGCAGCTTGCCGTGCGGCAGCGTCTTCACCCATTCAGGGTTGGGCGCCAGCACCACCATGCGGTCGAGAAAGCGCGTCGACTTGTGGCGCCAGCGCAGCCCCTTGTCGAGCCAGCCCGGCACCACGGCCTGCTGGAAGTGCGGGTACAGCACGATGCCCTCGTCGGCGGGCTGGTAGTCCAGGTGCAGGTGGTAGTCGGTGATGCCGCCGTCCCAGTAGGCGCCGCGCGGCGCACCCGGGATGTCGTGCACCGCGGCCAGCAGGAACGGAATGGAGCACGAGGCCTGCAGCACGCGGTTGAAGTTGGCCTCGCTCAGCGCGTGCTGGCGCGTGCGGAAGTCGGTCGTGCCGAAAGGCAAGGCCGCGCCGGGCGTGGAAAACACGCAGCGCTCCAGCCACGCGCCCAGGCTCTTGCGGTGCAGGCTGTTGCTCGCGAAGGCGCCCAGGTAGCCCACCGGCGTGCGCGCCCTGCCCTCGCGCCCCAGGATGTGGCGCCCGCGCGAGGTCACCACATGCAGCCGGTAGCGCGCATGGCCCAGCACCTCGCCGATGCGCCCGCCGTAGAAGGTGTCGAGGCTTTCCGCGAAGCGTTCGCTGAGCTGGTGCGGGCTGAGCCGCTTCTGGCCCGGCGGCACTTCGAACTGCTGGCGCACGTAGTCGTGCTCGAAGCGCCCGAAGGCCGCCTCCGGGTCCGACAGGCAGGCCGTCGCCAGCCGCCACGCGCCGATCGACGCGCCCACCAGGTCCACCGGCTGGCTCGACTGCGTGAGCCAGCGCCCGAAGATGAAGCGATCGAGCGGCCCGAGGATCAGCCCCTTGGGCCCGCCCGCCGCACCGGGGATGGTGCGCACGTCCTGCGGGCGCAGGCCGTGCTGCTCGATGTGCTGGCGGGCCGCGGGGCCGGCGTAGATGCGCAGGGCTTTCATGCCGGCGATGTTTGCAAGAAACGTGCGGTCCGCGGGTGGGTTACTTGCGCAACCCCTGCAACTTGGCAAACGCACTCGCCATCTGCCCCGCCGGCTGCGGCGAGTTGTCGCGCCGGCCTTGCTGCTGCTGGCCGCGCCCTGCCCCTTCGAAGCGGTTGTCGCGCGGGCCGTCGCGGCGTGCGGGCGCGGCGTCGAGCTTCATCGACAGGCCGATGCGCTTGCGCGCCACGTCGACTTCCATCACCTTGACCTTGACGATGTCGCCGGTCTTGACGACTTCGCGGGCGTCGTTGACGAACTTGTGACTCAGCTGGCTCACGTGGACCAGGCCGTCCTGGTGCACGCCCAGGTCGACAAAGGCGCCGAACTGGGCCACGTTGCTCACGGTGCCCTCGAGGATCATGCCCTCGGTGAGGTCGGAGATGTCGTCCACGCCGTCGTTGAAGCGCGCCACCTTGAAGTCGGGACGCGGGTCGCGGCCCGGCTTCTCGAGTTCGCCCAGGATGTCCTTGACCGTGATGACGCCGAACTTCTCGTTGGCGAACAGCTCGGGCTTGAGGGTCTTGAGCATGTCGGCGCGGCCCATCAGCTCGGCGATCGGCTTGCCGGTCTTGACGATGATCTGCTCGACCAGCGGGTAGGTTTCCGGGTGCACGCCGGTGATGTCCAGCGGGTCGGCGCCGTCGCGGATGCGCAGGAAGCCGGCGCTCTGCTCGAAGGCCTTGGGGCCGAAGCCGGTCACGTCGAGCAGCTGCTTGCGGGTGGAGAACGCACCGTTGGCTTCGCGCCAGCGCACCACGGCCTTGGCCACGCTGGCCGACAGGCCGGACACGCGGCTGAGCAGCGGCACGCTCGCAGTGTTCAGGTCGACGCCCACCGAGTTCACGCAGTCTTCGACCACGGTCTGCAGGGTGCGCGCGAGTTCGCTCTGGTTCACGTCGTGCTGGTACTGGCCCACGCCGATGCTCTTGGGGTCGATCTTCACGAGCTCGGCCAGCGGGTCCTGCAGGCGGCGTGCGATGGAGGCGGCACCGCGCAGGCTCACGTCGACATCGGGCATTTCCTGCGAGGCGAATTCGCTGGCGGAGTACACCGAGGCACCGGCTTCGCTGACGACGACCTTGTCGACTGTCATTTCGGGCGCACCGGCCTGCGCGGCCATCTTGGCCAGCAGCTTGATGAGGTCGCCGGCCAGCTTGTCGGTCTCGCGGCTGGCGGTGCCGTTGCCGATGGCGATGAGGTTCACGCCGTGCTTGGCGCAGAGCTTGCCGAGGGTGTGCAGCGAGCCTTCCCAGTCCTTGCGTGGCTCGTGCGGGAACACGGTGGCGGTTTCGACCAGCTTGCCGGTCGAATCGACCACGGCCACCTTCACGCCGGTGCGGATGCCCGGGTCCAGGCCCATCACGACACGGCGGCCGGCGGGTGCGGCCAGCAGCAGGTCGCGCAGGTTGTCGGCGAACACCTTGATGGCGACTTTTTCGGCGTCTTCGCGCAGGCGGGTGAACAGGTCGCGCTCGGTCGACAGGGCCAGCTTCACGCGCCAGGTCCAGGCCACGCACTTGCGCAGCAGGTCGTCGGCCGGGCGGGCCGCGTGGCTCCAGCCCAGGTGCAGCGCGATCTTGCCTTCGGCGATGCTGGGCTTGCCCGGCTCGGGCTCGACGGGCAGCACGAGCTTGGCGTCGAGCACTTCGAGCGCACGACCGCGGAACACGGCCAGGGCGCGGTGCGAGGGCACGCGGCCGATGGGCTCGTCGTAGTCGAAATAGTCGCGGAACTTGGCGATGTCGGCGTTGTTTTCGTCCTTGCCGCTCATCAGGCTGGACTTGAGCAGGCCTTCGTTCCAGAGCCATTCGCGCAGGCCCTGCACCAGCACGGCGTCTTCGGCCCAGCGCTCGGACAGGATGTCGCGCACGCCGTCGAGCACGAGCGGCACGGTCGAGAAATCGGGGCCCGGCTTGCCGTCGTCCAGCGTGGTGGCGGGCTGCAGGAAGGCCTGGGCTTCGGCGGCGGGGTCGAGCGTGGGGTCGGCCAGCAGCTTGTCGGCCAGCGGCTCGATGCCGAATTCGCGGGCGATCTGGCCCTTGGTGCGGCGCTTCTGCTTGAACGGCAGGTACAGGTCTTCGAGTTCCTGCTTGGTGGGCGCGAATTCGATCGCGGCGCGCAGCTCGGGGGTCAGCTTGCCCTGCTCGTCGATGGCTTTGAGCACCGCCACGCGGCGGTCTTCAAGTTCGCGCAGGTAAGACAGGCGGGCTTCCAGTTCGCGCAGCTGGATGTCGTCGAGGCCGCCCGTGACTTCCTTGCGATAGCGGGCAATGAATGGAACCGTGGCGCCTTCGTCGAGCAGTTCGACGGCGGCCTTCACCTGGTGCTCGCCGACCTTGATTTCAACGGCGAGCTGGCGAATGATTTTCTGCATGTCTTGAGCGCGTCCCTGGCAAAGCGCGGAAGTTTGCCATAGGCGAAGAGGCGTCCCGCCGGGCACCCCCACGGCATGGTTACAACGTGCTCTCGGCCTCTGCGGCGACCGCCGTCGGCGGCAGCACTTCACCGGGCATCACGAGCCGGATGCGCAGCCCGTGCGGCGCCACGTCCATGACGGCCAGCTCGCCGTGCAGGGCATCGGCGCGCTCGCGCATGCTGCGCAGTCCCTTGCCCCCGGGCTCGCCGGCCGCCCCATCCAGGCCGCGCCCGTCGTCCAGCACTTCGAGCACCAGCCCGTGTGAACGTTCGCGCGGGCCGAAGCGCACTTCCACGCGGGTGGCCTGCGAATGGCGCAGCACGTTCGACAAGGCCTCCTGAGCGATGCGACACAGCTGCATCGCGGCCTCGGACGAGAGCGGCGGTGCCAGCACCACATCCTGCACATTCCAGACGAGCGCGATGCCCAGGCGGTCGAACGCCGGTTGCAGCCTGTAACGCAAATGGCCCAGACGCTCGCCGATGCTGGTGTCGGCCTGGTCGTCGAGGGAGTCGACCGTCATCTGCAGCTCCAGCAGGCAGGCCTGCAGGGCCATCGACAGCTCGCGAGCGTCGGCGGAGCGCGGGTCGTAGCTGGCCATGAGCGCCACCAGCCGCGAGCCGACGCCGTCATGCAGGTCGCTGGCGATGCGGCGGCGCTCGGCAAGCACGGCCTGCGTCTGGCGGTACCGCACGAGGCGGCGCCGCGTGAGATACCACGTGCCGACGATCATGCAGAGCACGGCGATGTTGACCCCCTGCAGGGCCCAGAAGGCGCCCGGCACCTCGGTACCCAGTGTGGTGATCGCCGACGTGGCCCGGATCAGCTGTCCCACCACCGGCGTCAGGTGCAGCGCGCAGGCCAGTCCGACCCACAGCAGCAGCCGCCGGCGCGAGGCACGGGGCCACAGCCAGATCAGGAGCACGCACCACGCAGCGATGGAAAGCCACACGAACTGGTCCTCCAGGAAATACGGCGGGAGCGGGGACGCCGGCGCGGGCATGGGTGGCTCCGCTGCGAACGCGGCGCGCCCGAAGCGCGCCCTAGAGCAGCCCCCGGTGCGAGGCGAAGCTCACGGCCTGCGCGCGGGTGTGGGCGTGCAGCTTGCGGTAGATGTTCTTGACGTGTGCGTTAACCGTCTGGGCACTGATGGTGAGCTGCAGAGCGATCTCTTCCGTCACATATCCCGTGGCTACAAGTCGCAACACTTCGCGCTCCCGTGCCGACAGGGTGGCCTTGCTGTCCGGCGGGCGCACCGGGCTCGCATTGGAGCGTTGGTGGTCCAGGTGCACGAGCAGCCGGCGTGCCAGTCGGGGGGTGATGGCGGCACCGCCGTTGACCACCTGCAGCACGGCCTGGGCGTAGCTCTGGAACCAGGCGTTCTTCACCAGGTAACCCGAGGCCCCGAGCTCGAAGGCATGCAGCACCTGAGGCTCGTCTTCCAGCGCGGAAATGACGATGATCTCGGCGGCGCTGCGGTGCTTCTTGGCCTCTTCGATGAGCTCGAATCCGCTGCCGTCTCCGAGGCGGATGTCGACCATGAGCACATCGAATTCATGCTGCATCAGGAGGCGCCGGCCCTCGCGCAGGGAGCCGGCCTGGCCTTCGAGCTGGATGCGCAGATCGCCCAGCAGTTCCTGGGCAATGACACGGCGGACAAAGGGGTCGTCGTCGACGAGCAAGACACGAACGGGCTTGGTTTCCTGGCCCGTGAGGTAGTCCGGCCACGGCAGGGTATCCGCCGAGGGCGCCAGGAGCCCACCAAACTGGCCAGGATTGGAGAACTTCCTAGCACCGCCACCGACATCGGTCAATGAAATGTCAAGCTCGTTTTCCATTTACGTCCCCTTGTCACAGAAATAAGTCGCGACTTCGTGAACAAAAGTTAATCGATTTCTACTCTTTTTTTGGTTCGCGGCTTTTTTGATTACCTTGGTTTCGTCTGGTTGCAATATTGCCAGATTGTGAACGAAAGTGATAGTGGCTCCGAGGGGAACCCTGCGGAAAACCGGCTCCCTGCCGGTACCGGAAATGGCTGCGGACATTGCTTTCGCCATAGCCTTGCACTACCCAGCCTGAGGCATTTTTCGATCCCTTCCCCCCGCTGAAACTGCATCCCGGTCGCAACGGAATCCATTCAATCCGTGCTCGCTGACCGTTAGCTGATGGCCGGATTCCCCGGCGATCGGGTTCGTTTCAACACTATCGAGGAAGCATCATGAAGAAGACTCTTATCGCCATGGCAGTGGTTCTCGTGGCTGGCATCGGGACTGCAACCGGTAGCAGCGTGGCGCTCGCCGTCACCAACACCACGACCGGCTCCTCCAGTTCGGCTGGCTCGGTCGCCGCCAGCTCCGGAACGGGCAGCGCACTGAGCTACAACGCAGCCAACTCCAGCTCGTCGGCCACGGCCAACGCAGCGGGCGGCGCAGCGGGCAATGCCTTCCTGCGTGTGGGCGGCGCCACGGCAGGCGGCACGGCAACGACCCAAGGCAGCGTGACCAGCGTGGCAGCAACGACCGGCAACGGCGTGGCCGCAGGCGGTGCGAACGCACAGGCCAATGCAACGTCGGCTGCCAATGCCAACTACGCTGGCGGCGGTGCGAATCCGGTGAGCGGTTCCGCAGGCGGCGCAGCGGGCTCGACCACCAACAACACGGCGGCAACGGCTGCAGGTCCTGGCGGCGGTCTGGCTGTGGTGACACGCACCTCGGGCACGACGGCTGGCTACAACGCCACTTCCGGTGCTGTGAACGGCGTGGTCAACGGCACGACCACCTCGGCCACGGCAGGTTCGACCGGCGGTTCGACCGGCGTCGTCAACTTCCACCTCGGCAACGCAGCGACCTTCAGCAACGGTGGCGGCACCGCTGGCGGCGCGATCGCTGGCGCAACCGCCAACGCTCCCTGAGCGATCCGGTAGATCGGTTGTTGGACCAGAAACGGGGAGGGGCACGCCCCTCCCCTGCTTCCCAAAGGAGTCGAAAAAATGAAAACATTGATCGCCCTGGCCTTGCTGGGCTTGTCTGTCGGCGCTTCGGCGCAAACGGCGGGCGGCGCCAACAACCAGTCAAGCAGTTCGGCCACCACCAACGCCCAGGGCAACACCCAGGCGGTGAACTTCAACAGCTCCGCCCCCTCGGATGTCACTTCCCGGGCCACGGTGGACAGCAACAGCACACAGAACATCAACAACACGGGTGCGACGACCAGCGTCGTCGACTACCGTGGCAGCTACACCGTCAAGAACGTGCCGTCCGTGAGCGGCCCGAACCTGACGACCAGCAACGACACCTGCATGGGCAGCACCAGCGCCAGCGCCAACGGCCCGGGGGTCGGCCTGAGCTTCGGCACCACCTGGACGGACGAACACTGCAAGCGCCTGAAGATGAGCCGCGAGCTCTGGAACAAGGGCATGAAGGCAGCGTCGCTGGCCATGGACTGCATGGACCCGGCGGCCCAGGCCGCGCTGGAGATGACCGGCTCGAAGTGCCCGCAGTCGATGACCGCCGAGGAACGCGTGAGCGCATTCGGCCCGCAGGCCTCGTCGGCCGGCGCGCCGGTGGCGGCCCGCCCGGCGGTGGCTGCGCCCGTGGCCGCTGCACCGGCACCTGTGCCCGCGCCTGCACCGGCGGCGCCTGTCGCTGTCGTGGCACCCGCCCCCGCGCCGGCGCCCGTTCCAGCTCCGGTGGCCGTCGTGCCGCAGCCGGCCGCCCCAACGCCGGCAGCGCCCGTGGCGGCGGTGCCGGTGGTCGCGCCCGCGCAGGAACAGCCGGCCGTGCCCTCGCCGGTGACGGCGGCGCCGGCCCTGGAAGCCGCACCGCTGCCCGCGCCGATGGAGCCGGCACCGGCCCCGATCGCGGCCGTGCCGGAAGAAGGCGCCATGGCCACGGCCGAACCCGCCCCGGTCGCCAGCGTCACCGCGGCACCGGTCGAGGCCGCCCCGCAGCCGGACATCCTGGAAGCGCGCATCACGCGCCGCCTGCCGGCCGACGCGACCGACGAGGTGGCTGCCGCCCCGGCCGACGCGCAATGAGGTCCGCCTGGAATCCATCATGAACACCAGGACCCTCTTCCTCTGGGTCGCCGCCTCCTGCGTGGCCACGGCCTCGGTGGCCGCCACGCCGGTCATCCGCATCGAGCGGATGCCCATGGGCAGCGGCCTGCAGAACGCCAGCGGCACGGAGAACGCCGAGCCGGTGGGCGACTACGGCGTCTGGCACGTGCCGCAGTACATGCCGGGGTTTCCGACCTCGGCCACCATCTGGCCGCGCGTCGTGATCATCCAGTGCAACGTCACGCGATGCGGCGGCTACGAGGTCACGCCCGAACTGGGCCGGGGCGAGTACCTGTTCTTCCGGCCGTCGGAAGACAGCAGCGTCGGCGGCAAGTAGAGGCAGACGCCACTTTTTCGAACGCTGCGCCGCCGGGCCCGCAAGGTCCCGGCGGCGCTCGGCCGTGTGCGTATACCCTTCGCACATGCAACACCCCCTCGTGCGCGCCTTGCGCGCCCTGCTCCGCGCCGCCGCCACGGCGGTGCTCGTTCCCGTGCTGTTGTTCGAGGAATGGGGCTGGGCCCCGCTGGCGGCGCTGGTCGCGCGGCTGTCGCGCCTGCCCTTCTGGGCGCGGCTGGAGAACCTGCTGCGCGCGCTGCCGCCCTGGGGCGCCCTGCTGGCGTTCTTCGTGCCGGTGCTGCTGCTCTTTCCGGTGAAGCTCCTGGCGCTGTTTCTCTTCGGGCGCGGCCACGCGATCAGCGGCATGGCCGTGCTGCTGCTGACCAAGCTCGCGGGCACGGCCGTGGTCGCGCGGATCTTCCAGCTGGTCGAAGGCTCGCTGATGCAGCTGGCCTGGTTCGCCCGCTGGTACCCGCGCTGGAAAACCTGGAAAGACGGCGTGCTGACACGGGTGCGCGAAAGCCGCCCCTGGCGCATCGTGCGGGCGGTGCACCGGCGCGTCCTTCGGGGATGGCACCGGCTGCGCGCCGAGTGAATCTATTTTTACCCGGGTGTATTGTGTTTTATATTTTGCCCGGGTAATATTTGGAGATGAATCCATCTCCCTCCACCCGACGTACCCTCGTCAAGCAATACAAGGACAGCGTGCGTCCCGCCGGCGTCTTCGTCATCCGCAACCTGAAGGACGGCCGCGTCTACGTGGCCGGCAGCCTCGACGTCGAAGGCGCCATGAACCGCGCCCGCTTCGAGCTGAACCTGCGCTCGCACCGCAACAAGGCATTGCAGCGCGACTGGGTGGCGCAGGGCGCGACGCACTTCGGCTTCGAGCTGATCGACCGGGTGAAGGAGCGCGACGACCCCGCCTTCGACCGCGCGGCCGAATTGGAAAAGCTGCTGGAGCTCTGGCGCGAGGAACTCCAGTGCACCACGGACAAGGGCTACAACACACCATGAGCACCGACGCACTGGGCTTTTGCCTCGACCTCGGCCGCGCCCACGCCAGCCTGAGCCTCAAACTCAACGAAGACCTGGGCGCCTTCCACGGCCTGGACTACGACGACTTCACCCTGCTCCATCTGTTGCTGCGAGCCGGCAACGGCGCCATGCCGATGGCCGAGCTGGCGCACACGCTGGGGTTGCCAATGTCGGCGCTCATCCGCAAGATGGTGCTGCTCGAAAAGACCGGCCTGGCCGAGCGCACGACGGGACCCGATGGCGACGCCCGACGCCATGCGATTATTCGCAGCGGCGGAAAGAAGTTGATGCAAGCCGCCATCACCACCGTCGAGGCGATCTGCGCCGACGCCGTGAAATCGCTGGACCCGCAACGCCTGCCAGACCTGCATGCCGCGCTGCGGGCGCTGTGCGATCACGACACGCCGCACGCCTGAACCGTCCTGCGGGTAGATTACGAACCTCGTTTCGTTCCGCCCGGATCGACAACCCAAAAAGAATCCGCATGTCACCCGACGAACTACCGACCACATTCACTGCGTTTGCCGGCTTCCAGCGCGTCGCCGCCGGCACCAAGGCCCAGGTGCTCACGCAACTGCGCGAGCGCGGCGACGCCGCCACCTGCCTCGTGTTCGACGACCAGACCGGCGAGCAGCTCGATGTCGATCTGCGCGACCCGAAGGCCATCGAAACCTCCGCACTCGAAGCCGAAAAACACGAAGACGCGCCCCGCGGCGTCGGCCGTCCGCGCCTGGGCGTGGTGGCGCGCGAAGTCACGCTGCTGCCGCGCCACTGGGACTGGCTCGGCCGTCAGCCGGGCGGCGCCTCGGTGGCGCTGCGCAAGCTGGTGGACGACGCACGCCACGTGCACGCCGACCGCGACACGGTGCGCGCTGCGCGCGAAGCCACCTACCGCTTCATGACCGCCATCGCGGGCAACCTGCCCGGCTTCGAGGAAGCCACGCGCGCGCTGTTCGCGGGCGAGCATCAGCGCTTCAGCGACCTCGTGGAACCCTGGCCCACCGACCTGCGCGTGCACCTGCACAAGCTGTCGGCCGGTGGCTGGGGTGCTGCATGAGCGCGGCGCCCGACCACGCCACCGGCCCCGGCAGCAACCAGAGCGGACTCAAGGGCGTGCCCGTCGCGCCCGTGGGTGCGTCGCGTCCGCTGTGGAAGGTGTTCCTGTTCTTCCTGGCGCCGATGTTGCTCAGCAACATCCTGCAATCGCTCTCCGGCACCATCAACAACATCTACGTCGGGCAGATGCTCGGCGTGAGCGCGCTGGCGGCGGTGTCGAGCTTCTTCCCGGTGATGTTCTTCTTCATCGCCTTCATCATCGGCCTGGGCGCGGGCGCCTCGGTGCTCATCGGCCAGGCCTGGGGCGCGCGCGACGCGGCCAAGGCCAAGGCGGTGGCAGGCACCACGCTCACGGTGGGCCTGCTGCTGGGCCTGGCGATCGCGGTGTTCGGCGGTGTCTTCACCACGCCGATGCTGGCCATGCTGGGCACGCCGCCCGACGTGCTGGCCGACTCCACGCGCTATGCCCGCATCATGCTGATCGCGATGCCCGGCGTGTTCCTGTTCCTGCTGGCCACCGCCATGCTGCGCGGCGTGGGCGACACCATCACGCCGCTGCTGACGCTGCTGATTTCCACGGCCATCGGCCTGGTCGTCACGCCCGCGCTCATCCGCGGCTGGGGCGGGTTGCCGCAGCTCGGCGTGGCAGCCGGCGCGTGGGCCTCGGTGCTCTCGTTCGCGGTCGCGACCACGTGGCTGGGCTTCCGGCTGCGCCAGAAAAAGAGCCCACTCGCGCCCGACGCGGAGTTCGTGCGCTGCCTGCGCGTCCAGCCGCAGCTGCTGAAGGCCGTGCTGAAGATCGGCGTGCCCACGGGCGTGCAGATGATCGTCGTGGCGCTGGCCGAAGTGGTGCTGCTGTCGATGGTCAACAGCTACGGCTCCAACGCCACGGCCGCCTACGGCGCGGTGAACCAGGTGGTGGCCTACGTGCAGTTCCCGGCCATCTCGATCGCCATCACCACGTCGATCCTCGGCGCGCAGGCCATCGGCGCGGGCCGCGCCAACCGGCTCGGCGCGATCGTGCAGACCGCGCTGGGCATGAACCTCGTGCTGACGGGCGGGCTGGTGCTGCTGGGCTACCTGTTCTCGCGTCCGCTGATGGGTTTCTTCATCACCAGCGCACCGGTGATCGAGATTGCGCAGAACCTGCTGCACATCATGCTGTGGAGCATGGTGCTGTTCGGCATGGCGTCGGCGGTGTCGGGGATCATGCGCGCCAGCGGCTCGGTGCTGGTGCCGACGCTCATCACCATCGCCTGCATCCTGGGTGTCGAAGTGCCGGTGGCCTGGCTCATGAGCCGCCACTTCGGCATGGGCCTGGACGGGATCTGGGTCGCCTACCCGGTCACCTTCGGCGCGATGCTGCTGCTGCAGACCGCGTACTACCGGCTGGTGTGGCGCAAGAAACCGATCGGCCGGCTGGTCTGATCGGTGCCTCGGCGGGGGTCACTCCCCGTCGAAGGCCTTCTTCACCGTGGCGATGTCGAGCTTGATCATCGTCATCATGGACACCATCGCGCGGGCCGCCTTGGCGGGGTCCTTGTCCTGGAACATGCGGATCAGCGGCATGGGCGCAACCTGCCACGACACGCCGAAGCGGTCGGTGAGCCAGCCGCACTGCACCGGCTGGCCGCCGCCCTCGAGCAGCTTGTCCCAGTAGTAGTCGACCTCCTCCTGCGTCTCGCAACTCACGCTGAGCGAAATGGCCGGGGTGAACTTGTACTCGGGCCCGCCGTTGAGCACCATGAACGACTGCCCGTCGAGCTCGAAGGTCGCCGTGAGCAGCTTGCCCTTCTTGGCGGGATTCACATCGCCCCAGAGCAGCGTGTCGGTGAGGCGCGACTTCGGAAAGATGGCGGTGTAGAACTTGACCGCCTCCTCGCCGTTGCCGTCGAACCAGAGGCAGGGAATGATCTTCTGCATCGAATCTCCTTTGCTTGGATGATGAACCAGGGAGTTCAGTATCAAAGCCGAAGCGGCGCCCTGTCAACCTGCGCCGCGGCTGTCAGTGAGAAGTTCGCAGGTGGGGCCGCGGGCCACAATGGGCCGATCCTTCGCTTCGGAACTGCCATGTTCGCCCCTTCAAGAACCCGCTTCAGCGCCCAGGCTTTCCTCGCCGCCGGGCTCGCTGCCCTGGCGGTGTCGGCCGGTGCGGCCGACACCGCCTACCCCGACGCCGCCGCCAGCGACCCCGCCCGGCTCGGCTGGATGACCGGCTCGCCGCCGCCACCCGACCGCATGCTGCGTTTCGATGACGGCAGCTATTTCCAGTTTCCGGCGATGCGCTGGAGCGTGTCGAATTTCCGCCAGCTGATGCCGACCGTGAACGTGTCGCGCGGGCTCGGTGCGCCCACCGCCCTGCCCCAGGCCTTGCGCAAGGACATCGACACGCTGCGCTTCACGCCGCTCGATGCGAAGACGCCCATGACCTGGGACGCCTCGCTGGCCGCCACCTACACCGACGGCATCCTCGTGCTGCACCGCGGGCGCGTGGTCTACGAGCGCTACTTCGGCGTGCTGAGGGACGACGGCCAGCACGGCGCCATGTCCGTCACCAAGTCGGTGGTCGGCACGCTGGGCGCGATGCTGGTGGCCGAAGGCACGCTCGATGCCAACAAGCCGGTGGTCGACTACGTGCCCGAGCTGGCGACCTCGGCCTTCGGCAACGCCACCGTGCGCCAGGTGCTCGACATGACCACGGGCCTGAAGTTCAGCGAGGACTACGCCGACCCGAAGGCCGAGGTCTGGGCCCATGCGCAGGCCGGCAACCCGCTGCCCAAGCCCAGGGACTACACCGGCCCGCGCAGCTACTACGAGTTCCTGCAGACCGTGCAGCCCGAGGGGCGGCACGGCGAGGGCTTCGGCTACAAGACCGTCAACTCCGACGTGCTGGGCTGGGTGATCGCGCGCGCCACCGGCCGCACCGTGGCGCAGCTGCTGTCGGAGCGCATCTGGCGCCACCTGGGCGCCGAGCAGGACGCCTACTTCACCGTCGACTCCATCGGCACGCCCTTCGCGGGCGGCGGCCTGAACACCGGCCTGCGCGACCTCGCGCGCTTCGGCGAGATGCTGCGCAACGACGGCCGCGTGCGGGGCCACCAAGTCGTGCCCAAGGCCGCCGTCGACGACATCCGCCGCGGCGGCGACAAGGCCGCCTTCACCAAAGGCGGCTACCCCCTGCTGCAGGGCTGGAGCTACCGCGACATGTGGTGGGTCACGCACAACGACCACGGCGCCTACATGGCGCGCGGCGTGCATGGCCAGCGCATCTACATCGACCCGAAGGCGCAGATGGTGATCGTGCGCTACGCCTCGCACCCGGTGGCGGGCAACGCAGCGAACGACCCCGTCACGCTCCCGGCCTTCGAGGCGCTGGGGCGGCACCTGCTGGGCGCGCCGGCTCGCCGCACTGCAGCAAAAAGGTAGGCGTTTCGCTTGCCGGTGAAGGGGAGCGCGCGGGCTACCCTCTTCCTTTCAGTGGCCGCACGCCGGGTGCTTCTGCCCTTCGGTGGCGTTCGGCAGGCCCAGGAAGTCCAGGATGTGCGGCGTGGTCCCGTCCACCTGCGTCAGCACGGTGCCGCCCAGGTTGCCCACGCAGTAGCTGGGCTTGAGCGGGTTCTGGTGGTTGTTGTTCAGGATCAGCAGCGTGTCGCGTTCGGCCGCCGTTTGCCCGCCGTGGCTGCTGCCGGTGCCGCCGTGGTCCGAGGTGACGACGATCAGCCATTCCTCGTTCGCGTAGTTCGGGCGCGACGTGAGCGCCGTGAGCACCTGCTGGATCTGCTGGTCTTCGCCGGCGATCTTGCCCTGGTAGTAGGCATTGAGCGGGTCGTAGCTCGGCGCGTGGACGTCGACGTTGTGCAGGTAGTAGAAGATCGCCGTCGGCGGGTGCTTCCAGCTCAGCCAGCCTTTCACCGCATCGGTGGCCTGCTGCGAATTCTTGGCCGCGTTGGCGACCACGAAGTCGGCCAGCGCCGGGCGCAGGTTGTGGGTGATGTTGAACCAGTCGCCCACCACCGCCGTCGTGGCCGTCGGCCAGGCCGCCTTGATCTGGTCGAACACGTGCGTCTTCTTCAGCGGCAAGGTGGTGGTGTTCGAGGTCACGCCATGCTTGTCGGCCCAGAAGCCGGTGAACACCGACGACCAGCCCGGCCCGCTCACGGTCGCCTGCTTGGTGCCGCCCGCCAGCACGTTGCCGTGGAAGGCGCCGCCGGCAATCAGCGCCGACATCGCCGGCGTCTGCACGCAGCCCGCGCACTGGATGGCGTCGCCGCGCAGGCCGTCGATGCCGATCAGCAGGATGTGCTTGTTGCCGGGCACGGGGTTGGGAACGCCCTCGCCCGCGATCAGCGAGTAGTGGTCGTAGGGGTTGCCGACGTAGTCGGTCTTCAGGCCGCCGATGTCGCTGGCGCGCTTGTCGCTCAGGTCGCAGCGCTGCGCGGTCTTGTGATAGTCGAACGACTTGCACCACGACGAGCGGCTCGCGTCGGTGCAGGCGTTGGCGCAGTCGGCGGGCGTCACGGACTGCAGGGCTTCGGTGTTGTAGCCGCTGATGGCCGCATTGGGCGTGCGCGCGAAAGGCTTCAGCGGATCGGGCTTCAGGCTGTAGTGGTCATAGGGGTTGCCGGGGTAGTCGGTCTTCAGCCCGCCCACATCGGCGGCGCGCTTGTCGCTCAGGTCGCAGCTCTGGCCGGCCTTGTTGTAGTCGAACGAGACGCACCAGGCGCCGCGTGGCGCGCCCAGGCAGGCCGACGCGCACATCTCGGGTGTCGACTGCGTCAGGTTCTCGATGTTGTTGCCGGAGATGGCGGCGTTCGGCGTGGCCGCGAAAGCGTCCAGCGAGGCGGCGCTTGCATGTCCTGCCAGCGCTGCGAACAGCAGGCCCGCCAGGGATGCACGGATCGATGACTTCATGAGGTCTCCTCATCACAGGGTCGTGGGGTGATTCCCGGGTGCCGCCTCGCCGTTTTTTCAGTGCGAGTGCAACGCCGGGCGGAGTAAATCACCGCCGCCTGCCATCGATCCAATTCAAAAATCTTCGATGTTGTATTGAGCAGAGCTATACATCGACGTGTCACGCAGCGCGCTCAGGCCACGCGATTTGAGAACGCCATGACCCCGTCGTCCACGCGCCCGAGGCGCAGCAGGAGGATGTCGCGCAGGTAGTTCTGGTGCAGTTTCCACGGCGTGTGCGCGCCCTGCTTGGGAAACTTGTCGAGCGAGCGCTGCACGTAGCCCGAGCTGAAGTCGATCCACGGTTCGGGCGACAGGTCGGGGCCCGCGTTGTGCGGCGTGCATTGCCGCCAGCCGTGCGTGTGCATGTGGTTCAGCAGCCGGCAGACGTAGGCGCAGGTCAGGTCGCACTTGAGCGTCCACGAGGCGTTGGTGTAGCCGAAGGACGAGGCCAGGTTGGGCACGTCGCTGTACATCATGCCCTTGTAGTTGAAGGTCGCGGCGGGGTCGACGCGGCGGCCGTCCACGCTCAGCTCGATGCCGCCGAGCACCTGCAGCTCGAGGCCGGTGGCGGTGACGATGATGTCGGCCTCCAGCACGCGGCCCGACTTCAGCCGCAGGCCCTCGGGCGTGAAGGTGTCGATGTGGTCCGTGACCATCGACGCACGGCCCGCATTGAGCGCCGCGAACAGGTCGCCGTCGGGCACGAGGCACAGGCGCTGGTCCCACGGGTTGTAGCGCGGCGTGAAGTGCGTGGCGATGTCATAGCCAGGCCCGAGCGCATGGCGCACGCCGCCCAGCAGCATGCGCCTGACGCGCGCCGGCTTGCGCCGTGCGAGCCGGAAGAACAGCATGCCGAGCGTCACGTTCTTCCAGCGCGTGAGGCGGTACGCGGCCATCGCCGGCAGCAGGCGCCGCAGGCGGTTGGCAATGGGGTCTTCGGCCGGGCGCGCCACCACGTAAGTCGGCGAGCGCTGGAGCAGCGTGACGTGCGCGGCGCTCTGGGCCATGGCTGGCACCAGCGTCATCGCGGTGGCGCCGCTGCCGATCACGACCACGCGCCGGCCGCTGTGGTCCAGGTCGGCGGGCCAGTGCTGCGGATGGACGATGCGGCCCTGGAAGTCGGCCATGCCGGCGAAGTCGGGTGTGTAGCCCGCCTCGTAGCGGTAGTAGCCGCTGCACAGGAAGAGGAAGTTGCAGCGCCACTGCACGAGCCGTTGGTCGGCGCCCTGCGCCACGTCGACCGTCCAGCAGGCGTCGGCGCTCGACCAGGCGGCGCGCACCACGCGGTGCTGGTAGTGGATCTTGTCGTCGACGCCGTGCTGGCGCGCGGTGTCGCGCACGTACTGCAGGATCGACGGGCCATCGGCGATCGCCTTGGCCTGCGTCCACGGGCGGAACACGTAGCCCAGCGTGTACATGTCGGAGTCGGAGCGCACGCCCGGGTAGCGGAACAGGTCCCAGGTGCCGCCGCTGCGTTCGCGCCCTTCGAGGATCGCGTAGCTGCGGCCCGGGCACTGCGCCTGCAGGTGGCAGGCGGCGCCGATGCCGGAGAGGCCGGCGCCGACGATCAGGACATCGACGTGCGGCGGCGCGACGGCCGGTTGTGCTGCTTCCATCGGTTCTTTGTCTCCTGTCTCATGGCTTGTTGTTGTCTGGCTTGTCCACGGGCGTGCGCCGGATCATCAGCCAGGCACTCACCGCACTCAGCACGGCCAGGCCGGCGCTCAGCAGCATCACCCAGCGAAAGCCCGCGACGAAGGATTCGGCCACCGCGTGCTTCACGGCGGCGACGGTGGCCGCATCGGCACCCGGCGGCGCACCGGCCGCGGCCAATCGGTCGCGCTCGGCCGCAAGAAAAGCCCGCAGCTCGTCCGACGCGCCCATCGCCTGCAGTCGCTCGGCCAGCGCCGCGTCGAAGGCCCAGGCCATGATGGCGCCGAACACGGCAATCGCCAGCACCGCCGCCGCGCGCGACACCGCGTTGTTCACGCCCGAGGCCACGCCCGCGAGGTCGGGCCCCACGGCATTCATGACCGTGGTGGTGAGCGGCGCGACCGTCACCGTCATGCCGAAGCCCAGCACCACCACGGCGGGCAGGAAGCCGCTCCAGTAGCTCGCGCCCACGCCCGGCAGCGCGAACAGCGCAAAGCCCACGGCCGCGATGGCTGGCCCGATGACCAGCGGCACGCGCGGCCCGAAGCGGTCGACCAGCTGCCCGGCCCAGCCCGAGAGCGCGAACATCAGGAAGATGAACGGCAGCAGCGCCGCGCCCGCCACCGTGGCCGAGTAGCCCTGCACCTGGATCAAGTTGAGCGGAAAGAAATACAGTCCACCGCCCAGCGCCGCATACAGCAGCAAGGTCAGCAGGTTGGCGCCGCTGAAGTTGCCGATGCGCAGCAACGACAGCGGCAGCATCGGCGTGCGCGCCCGGCGTTCGGCGACGACGAAGCCGATGCTGCCCGCGACGCCGATCGCCAGCGCCGCGAGCACGGCCGGCGAACGCCAGCCCTGCGTCGGCGCCTCGATGAAGGCGTAGACGATGCCGCCCAGTCCGGCGGTCGCCAACAGCGCGCCCCACAGGTCGAGCCCGCCGCGCGCCGCGGCGCCTTTGCTCTCGGGCACGTGGCGGCGCACGATCCACAGCACCAGCAGCGCCATCGGCACGTTGATGAGGAAGGCCCAGATCCACGAGAAGTGATCGACCAGGAAGCCGCCCAGCACCGGCCCCACCGCCGCAGTGATGCCGCTGAAGCCCGACCAGGTGCCGATGGCCTTGCCGCGTTCCTTCTCGGGAAACGAGGCGCTGATGAGCGCCAGGCTGCCCGGCACCAGCAGCGCGCCGCCGATGCCTTGAATCGCGCGTGCGGCGATGAGCTGCTGCACGTCGGCCGCCAGTGCACAGCCCACCGACGACAGGGCGAACACGACGACGCCGATGGCAAAGATGCGCCGCCTTCCGTAGCGGTCACCGAGCGCGCCGCCCACCAGCAGCAGCGCCGCGAGCAGCAAGGCGTACGACTCGACCACCCATTGCGCCTGGAAGGCCGTGGCGTGCAGATCGGCCTGGATGGCAGGCAAGGCAACGTTGACCACCGTGCCGTCGATGAAGGCCATGCTCGAGCCGACGATGGCCGCGGCCAGCACCCAGGGCTTGGAGGCCTCGGGGCAGGCGCCCTCTTCCGTGGGTGGATTCGCCCCATGCAGGATCAGCGTGTCGTCGCAGGGCGCCTTGCCGATCTGTGCCATGGGGCCTCCGGTTCAGGGGTTGCCGGTATGACTCCTTCCCCCTTTGGGGGAAGGTTGGGATGGGGGCATCTTCCAACTGGAAGCAGCGCCTGCACAAGCGCCGCCGCGCCCCCGCCCCTGCCCTCCCCCAGAGGGGGAGGGAGAAAGGCAAGAAGTCAGATCGCGCACGCCGTCGCGCCCGGGTTCGCCTGCGCCGCGTTCACGCTGCGCGCCATGGCTGCAGCAGCCGCTGCTGTCACGCGCTGCGCGCCCTGCGCAAGCGCATCCATGCCGCTGCCCGTCGCCTCGCCCGCGTCGAGCCGACACACCACCGTGCGCGCCTCGTCGGAGCGGCGCAGCGTCCAGGTGAAGCCGGCGTCCACGCGCCCGCCGTCCACCATCTCGAACTGGCGCACCTGCACCGCCACGCGCCACACGGGCTGCGAGGCCTGGCGACCGCCCTGGGTCACGTCGAGCGCGCCGAGCCGGCCGGCGATGCCGCTGCCCAGCGCGTCGCGCAGCTCGTTCTCGAAGGACGAGGCCCAGCGGTGCTGCTCGAGCACGTCGACCTGTACGCCGCCGGTCGGGCGGCGCACCACCATCTGCGGGCGCGCCAGCCGCTCGGGCACGGCAATGGGCGCAAGCTCGATGTACAGCGGCGACGCCGCATTGGGAATGCGCGGCGCCGCGTCGGTGAGCGCGGGTGGGCTGGCCAGCGTGTAGTAGCTGTCGGGCTTGCTCGCGCAGCCTGCCAGCACCAGCAACGCGGCGGCGCCCGCGAGCGCGAAGGTCGTCGTCTTCATTTCTTGTCGTCCGGTTTGCCGCGCAGCAGCGATTCGGGATGGCGTTCGAGGTAGTCGGTCAGGATGCGCACGGAACCGGCGGCGCGCGTCAGCTCGCGCAAGGTCTGGCGCATGTCCTGCTGCAGCGGCGAGTCGTCGGCCAGCGTGCGTTCGGCCGAGTTGACGGTCTTGCGCACGTCCTTCATCGCGGCGGCCAGCTCGGGCGTCACGTCGCTGTTGATGCGGCTGACGGTCTGCTCGGTGCTGGTGAGCGTCTTGTTGAGCGTGGCCAGCGTGGTGCGCAGGTCGGTGGCGATCTGCTCGTAGGGCACCTTGTTGAGCTTGGTCGCGATCTCCTGCACCTGCGTCTGGATCTCGTCCAGGCCGTTGGCAATGGTCGGCAGCTCGATCGGGCTCTTCGACAGGTCGATCTTCGCGGGCGGCGCCTTCGGGAAGAAGTCGAGCGCCACGTAGACCTGGCCGGTCAGCAGGTTGCCGTTGCGCAGCTGGGCGCGCAGGCCCTTCTCGGCCAGGAAGCGCAGCCGTTCCTGCTGCGTCGCGCGCGACTCCGTAGGCTGCGCACCGCTTTCGCGACGGCGCAGGCGGTCGGGGTAGATCTGCACCAGCACCGGCATGCGGAACTCGCGCTCGGCGCGGTCGAACTCGACGCCGATGGATTTCACCTCGCCCAGCACCACGCCGCGGAAGTCGACCGGCGCGCCCGGCGTGAGGCCGCGCAGCGACTGGTTGAAGTACATCAGCAGCGTCTGCGAGGGGCCGTCGGGCTCCTTCATGGCGGAGCTTTCGTCCTGCGCCAGCGCGAAGGCCGTGTTCTCCTTGGCCAGCGGGCCCATGGCGTCGTCGGGCGCCTGGAAGGCGATGCCGCCGAGCAGGATGGTGGCCAGCGACTGGGTGCGCAGCGTGAAGCCGCTGGCGCTGAGTTGCGCGTCGATGCCGCTGGCCTGCCAGAAGCGTGTGTTCATGCCGACGAACTTGTCGTACGGCGCGTTCACGAACACCCGCAGCGTGACGCCGCGGCCGTCGCCGTCGAGCTCGTAGGCCGCGACCTGCCCGACCTTGATGCGCCGGAAGTACACGGGCGAACCGACGTCGAGCGAGCCCACGTCGCGCGCCCGCAGCAGGAACTGCTGGCCCGAGTCGCCGCGCGTGACGATGGGCGGCGATTCGAGGCCGGTGAATTCGCCCGAGGTTTCCTTCTCGACGCCCGCGTCGGCACCGATGTAGGCGCCCGACAGCAGCGTGCCCAGTCCCGAGATGCCCGAGGTGTCGAGCCGGGGCCGCACCACCCAGTAGCGCGAGTCGGCCGAGGTGAAGCCCTCGGCGTCCTTGTTCAGCTGCACCAGCACGCGCACGTGCGAGCGGTCGCGCGCCAGGCGCAGGCTCTGCACGAGGCCGATCTGCACGTCCTTGTATTTCACGGCGGTCTTGCCGGCTTCGAGGCCTTCGGCCGTCTTGAAGGTCAGCACGATCTCGGGGCCGCGTTCCATGAGGATCTTGGCCACCAGCGTCACGCCGACCAGCGCGGCGACGATGGGAATCAGCCAGATCAGCGAGGGCAGCCATTCGCGGCGGCGCGCCACTTTCGGCTTCGGCAGCGCGGGCGGGGCCGACGCTGCCGGACGGTCTTGCGGTTGCGTGTCTTCTTCACTCATGCGATTTTTTCTTCCCTGCTTTCAATCTGTCGTTCATCCGTGTCTGCTTCAGGCGCCGGGCCGTCCCACGTCAGGCGCGGGTCGAAGCTCAGCGAGGCCAGCATGGTCAGCACCACCACCGCGCCGAAGGCCGCAATGCCCACGCCCGCGGTGATGACCGCGAAGCCCTGGATCTGCACCAGCCCGGTCAGCAGCGACACCACGAACACATCGAGCATCGACCAGCGTCCGATGATCTCGATGATGTGATACAGCTTGGCCCGCTCGCGCCGGCGCC
Source organism: Variovorax sp. FW301-JW7 (assembly GCF_058788795.1). NCBI lineage: Bacteria > Pseudomonadati > Pseudomonadota > Betaproteobacteria > Burkholderiales > Comamonadaceae > Variovorax > Variovorax sp. FW301-JW7. The sequence goes on along the minus strand of NZ_JBYTBC010000001.1, from coordinate 1,009,745 downwards.
AGTTGCTGCGCCGCTGCGCCAGCACCACAAGCAAGAGCAATACCGCCAGCTTGAACAGCGGCACCAGGAAGCTCGCGATGAACACGATCGCCGCCAGCCCCCAGGCGCCCGACACCCAGAAGTAGATGACGCCGCTGAGGATGGTGTCGTACTGCGCGCCGAACAGCGTGCGCGTGATCATCACCGGCAGCAGGTTGGCCGGGATGTACATGATGCAGGCCGCGATCAGGAAGGCCCAGGTGCGGTTCAGGCTCTGCGGCTTGCGCGTGTGCAGGCGCGTGCCGCAACGGGCGCAGGCGTCGCCATCTTCGGCATCGCGCCAGACGGCCGTGCAGTGCGTGCAGACGTGCAGGCCGAGCCCGGCGGCCGTCGGCACAGGGTTCTCGTGGTCGTGCTCGTCGTCGGCCTGCGCCTCCCAGGGACGTGCCGAGGCCAGGCGGGCGGGCAGCCCGCGCATGTTCATGCGCGCACCTCCGGTGCATCGGCATCTTCCTCATCGGCCTGGCGGAAGGTCATCTCCCAGAACGCGCCGGGGTTGAACGACAGCACGGCCGTGAGCGTCACGGTGAGCGCCACGAAGGCCCACAGCGCGGGCCCCGGCACCACCGTCGCCATGCTCGACAGCTTGACGATCGCCACCAGCACGCCGAGCAGGAAGACCTCGATCATTCCCCAGGGCCGCAGCGTCTGCATCATGCGCACCAGCATCGCGAAGCCCCAGGGCCGGTGCGCGCGGGCCAGCGGCACCAGCAGGTAGGCCAGGATGCACAGCTGCAGCAGCGGAAACAGGATGGTCGTGGCCAGCACCAGCAGCGCCACCGGCGACATGCCCTCGGCGCTCAGCACCACCACCGCGCCGGCCAGCGTGGTCTGGCTGCGCAGGCCCTGCAATTCGATCTCGACGATGGGAAACAGGTTGGCGATGGCGAACATGATCAGGCTCGCGACCGTCAGCGGCAGGATGCGCCGCTGCTGCGCACCCGGGTGCCGGTCGAGCTCGGTGCCGCAGCGCGGGCACTCGGCCACGTCGCGCGGCGCCAGCGGCGTGCGGGCGTAGACCGCGTCGCAGCCCGGGCAGACCACGGTGTCAGGTACTTCCTTCATGAGGCCGTACCCTACCTTATTCAGGCGTGCGGACTTGTCGTCTTCAGCCGCAGACTGCTGAAAACCGCCGCCACCGCCGCGCAGCCCGCCGCCAGCACCAGCGCCACCACCGGGCCGTGTCCGCCGTGCGGGCTCCAGACGCTGAACACCGCCGCCAGCACCACGGCCCCGAGCGTCTGCCCCGTGAGCCGCGCCGTGCCGAGCATGCCGCTGGCCGCACCACTTCGGTGCGCGGGTGGCGAACTCACGATGGTGTGGTTGTTGGGCGACTGAAACAGGCCGAAGCCCAGGCCGCACAGCGCCATGCGCCAGGCGATGTCGGCATTGCCCGGGTGCGCCGGCAGCGCCGCCAGCAGCGCCAGGCCCGTGGCCAGCAGGCCCAGGCCGATGCCGCCCAGCAGCCCGTCGGGGTAGCGCCCAATGAGCCGCCCGGCGATGGGCGCCATCACCACGATGGCCAGCGGCCACGCCGTGATCAGCAGGCCGGCCTCGATGTGGCTGCGGCCGTACACGTCGAGCAGCAAAAATGGCAGCGCGATGTAGGCCAGCATCTGCGCGCAGAACGCCGCCACCGAGGTGCCCATCGACAGCGCGAACACCGGAATGCGCAGCAGGTCGATGGGGAAAAGCGGCACCGTCAACTTGCGTTGGCGCCGCAGGTAGACAAAGCCCACCGCCAGCCCGGCCCCCAGCGTGGCCCAGGCCGACCACGGCGTGCCCGTGGCCTGCACCCCGCCCTCGCGCACGCCCAGCTGGTCCACGCCAAGGAAGACCAGCGAGAACATCAGCACGTTGAGCGTCACGTCGACCAGCGAGAAGCGCGCGCCGGCGGCCGGCGCCGCGCGGTTGAACGGCAGCGCCCGCAGGCCGAGTGCGAAGGTGACGATGCCCAGCGGCACGTTGATGGCGAAGAGCCACGGCCACGACGCCACCGACAGGATCGCCGCCGCCACCGAAGGCCCGGCCACCGACGAGGTGGCGACCACCAGCGAATTGATGGCCATGCCCCGCCCCAGCTGCGCCGAGGGGAACGTGAGCCGCACCAGCGCCGCGTTGACGCTCATGATCCCTGCCGCGCCCAGCCCCTGCAGCGCGCGCGACGCGATCAGCGTGCCGAGCGAATTGGCGAAGGTCGCGGCCAGCGACGACACGGTGAACACCGCCATGCCCACGAGGTACACGCGCCGGTAGCCCACGAGGTCGCCCAGCGAGGCCAGCGGCAGCAGCATCACCAGCGTGGCGATCTGGTAGGCGTTGACCACCCAGATGGCCTGCGCCGGCGTGGCCTGCAGCTCGCGCGCGATGCCGGGCAGCGCCAGGTTGACGATCGTGCCGTCGAGCACCGAGACCGTGAGCCCGAGGATGATGACCAGCATCGCCCAGCCGCGCGCGGGCGCGGCCAGGCCGTCGAGCTGGGCCTGCGGGCCGTTGCCTGTCATGGCGACTGTCATGTCAGGCCTCCTGCGCCCTGCCCCCGGTCGGCTCGGAGCGCACGCCGCCGAGCGTGAGCCAGGTCAGCACCAGCGCGATGAGCGCGCCGGCGGCCATGCCCGCCACCATCGGCAGCGGCCGGCCGTTGGAGAACACGCCCACCACCGCCATCGCCAGCGCGCCGGTCAGCATCTGCAGCGTGCCCAGCAGCGCCGAGGCCGTGCCGGCGATGGCGCCGTGCATCTCGAGCGCCAGCACGCCGGTGGTCGGGATCACGAGGCCCATGAAGCCCGAGGCGATGAAGTACAGGACGATCAGCACCCACAGGTTGTCGCCGCCCATCGCGAAGTACACGAACATGGCGACCATCGCCACGCCGCAGCAGGCCACGCCGAACTTGACGAGATTGACCAGCCCGTAGCGCTCGCCCAGCGAGCCCGTGAACTGCGAGGCCGCGATGAAGGCCGCGGCATTCACGCCGAAGGCCACGCTGTACATCGCGGGCGACAGGCCGTAGTGGTCGATCATCACGAACGACGAATTGGCCAGGTAGGTGAAGAAGCCCGCCATCGCGAAGCTGCCGATGAACACCAGCCCGAGGTAATGCCAGTCGCGCAGCAGCAGCCAGTAGGCCGACAGCGCGCTGCCCAGGCTGCTTTCGACGCGCTCGGAGGCCGGGCGCGTTTCGTCGAGCAGCTTGACCATCATGGCCAGGCCCGCCACCGCGGCGATGGTGACGGCCCAGAACACGCCGCGCCAGCCGGTGAAGGCGATGACCAGGCTGCCCGCGAGCGGCGCCAGGATGGGCGACACGCTGAACACCAGCATCAGCAGCGACATCAGCCGCGCGGCGTCGGTGCCGGTGTGCAGATCGCGCACCACGGCGCGCGGAATCGCCATGCCGGCGGCGGCGCCCAGGCCCTGCACGAAGCGCAGCGCGATCAGGGTCTGGATGTCGGTCGCCAGCGCGCAGCCCACGCTGGCCAGCGCGAACAGCACCAGCCCGGCATACAGCGGCGGCTTGCGCCCGACCATGTCGGAGATCGGGCCGTAGAGCAGCTGGCCCGCGCCGAGCGACAGGAAGAAGGCGGTGAGGCTCATCTGCACCGCGCCGATGTCCGCATGCAGGCTCTGCCCGATGGCGGGCAAGGCCGGGAGGTACATGTCGATCGCGAAAGGCCCGATGGCGGAGAGCAGGCCCAGCAGCAGGGCCATCTTGAAGAACGGAGAAGAACGCATTGGGCCGATTGTGGCGAAGGCTCGCAATCGGTGCAGGCGTGGGGTCGGCGGCTTTCGCCGCTAGTGCATTCGTTCTACCGAGCGGTACGCCGCCCCCTTCAGTACAGCGTCGACCGCTGCCGCGCCGGCAGTTCGCGGTCGTAGGTGGCGCCGTCGAAGGCCGCGTCGGTCAGCGCCGAAAGGATGGCGCCCGGTGTCGGCACGGTGCGCGGCGCGTCTTCCAGCACGGGCGCCCAGAGCTTCGAGCGCTGGATGGCGCGGGCGCACTGGAAGAACACGGTCTCGACGCTGATCTCGATCACGCACTGCGGCGCACGCCCTTCCACCGCGAAGCGCGCCAGCAGCTCGGATGCCACGCGGATGCGTGCGCGCCCGTTCACGCGCAACGTTTCGCCCACGCCCGGAATCAGGAAGAGCAAGGCCACACGCGGGTCGGCCACGATGTTGCGCAGGCTGTCGATGCGGTTGTTGCCACGCCGCTCGGGCAGCAGCAAGGTCTTCTCGTCCTGCACCGCGACGAAGCCCGGGGCGTCGCCGCGCGGCGAGGCGTCGAGGCCGCCGGGGCCGATGGTCGCGAGCACCGCGAACGGCGACGCGGCGATCAGCGCCTGGTAGCTCGGGTGCAGGTACGGCACTTCCTTCTTGAGCGAAGCCTCGCCCGGCAGACCGAACAGGGCTTCGAGTTGGGCGACGGTGTCGATGGTGGTCATGGGGCGATGTTCTCCTGAATCGGGGTGGGTGGCGATGCGCGCCGGACACAGGCCAGCGCCGCCACCGCCAGCAACAGCGCGGCACTGCCGTAGATCCACGGCGGCGAGGCAATGGGCAGCAGCACGCCGGCCAGCAAGGGCCCGGCGCCCGCGCCGATGTCGCGCCAGACGGCGCGGGCGGCCAGCGCCTGCACCCGTTCGGGGCCGGGGGTGCGGCGCGCCACGATGGGTGGCAGGAGCGGCAGCTGCAGCGCGCGCAGCACCACGATCAGCGCCGCACAGCTCCACAGCCAGCCCAGGCCAAAGCCCACGAGCGCGAGCGACGTCACCAATGACAGGCTCACGAGCAGGCGCTCGGCGCCGAAGTGCTCCGCCATGCGCCCGCCCACCGGTCCGAGAAAGATTTCCGCGAGGTAGCGCAGCGCCATCAGCACGCCGGCCACGATCACCGCGCCGCCCGGCAGCAGGTCCTTGCCGAGGTACGACAGGCCCACGATGAACAGGCCATCGAGCGCCAGCCCTTCCATGAACGACCAGCCGTCCAGCGCGTTTGGCCGCTGGAAGCGCCGTGTAGGCGCTGCGCTGTGATGCGGCTTCGACGGCAGCCGCCGGGTGACGAACAGCGCGAGCAACGACACCACCGCCAGCACGCCGAAGATCGCGCGCGGCCCGACCGTGTACGCCAGCAGCGCACCGAGCGGCAGCGCGAGCACCGGCCCGGTCGCGATGAAGGCGCGCGACCGCCCGCTGCGCCGCGCGGCACCGAGCGGGTCGGCCGTGGCCAGGGCCTGCGTCGACAGGTTGAGCGCCGCGAAGCACAGGCCCCAGGTCAGCCGCAGCGGCAGCAGCGCCCAGAAACCCGAGAGCGTGGCGTAGCCCAGCCCGCAGCAGGCGGCGGCCACCACAGCCAGCGTGCAGCTCGCCCGGTCGCCGTGGCGCGCATAGAAACGCGCCACCCAGCCGTAGCCCGCGATCCGCACCAGCCGGTTGGCCGCCAGCAACAGGCCGACCTCGGCCAGCGAGACGCCGAACTGCGACGCGTACATCGGCAGCAGCAGGTACAGCACCACGTCGGCCGGCAGCGACAGGCCGAGCGCCATGGCGGCGTGGCGGGAATCCAGGTCGGTGGAACGGACGGGAGCGGCGGGAGAAAGCGGTGGTGCAGCGGACATCGAGCCCGTATCGTGCCCGCTCGCGCCACCCGGCGACAAACGACATTCCCGCGCGGCATGCGTGAGAAAATCGCACGCATGCCGCTTCGCGAACCGCCCCTCCATGCCGTGCGTGCCTTCGTGGCGGCGGCCCGCCACCTGAGCTTCACGCGTGCCGCGGTCGAACTGCACGTGACGCACAGCGCGGTGAGCCGGCAGATCAAGAGCCTCGAGGCCTGCCTGGGCGTGGCGCTGTTCGAGCGCCGCATCCGGCAGGTCACGCTGACGCCCGAGGGCCAGCAGTTCTTCGCGGAGACCGAACCCGCGCTCGCGCAGATCCACGCGGCGGCCCGCGCGCTGCAGCTGCAGGGCCCGGCGCGCGCGGTGCGCATCAACGTGCGGCCGTCGTTCGCGGTGCGCTGGCTCATTCCCCGGCTGCCGTCGTTCGTGGAACGCCATCCCGATATCGAGCCGCAGGTCGTCACCAGCACCGTCATGCCCGAGCAGGCGACGGACAGCTTCGACATCGCCGTGCGCCGCGGCCTCGAGGGCTGGCCGGCGTCGATCCAGGTGCGGCCTTTCCTCGAAGACGAAGTGCTGGTGGTCGGCGCGCCCGCGCTGTTCAAGGCGCAGCCGCTGCCCGACCTGCGCGCCCTCGCCTCGCACGTGCTGCTGTCGGCGCGCACGCGCAAGGACGACTGGGACGACTGGAAGAAGCAGGTCGGCGCACCGCGCGCGCGGCCCGCCGGGCGGCTGCAGTTCGATCACCTGCACTTCGTGCTGCAGGCTGCCGTCGACGGCCTGGGCATTGCGCTCGCGCCGACCTCGCTGGTGGCGCACGACCTGGCCTCGGGGCGACTGCAATCGCCGTTGCCTGAATTGCGGATGACGCTGGAGCGTTACTACTACGGCCTCGCGCCCGACGCGGCGCCCGAGGCGGTGTGCGTGGCCGAGTGGTTCGAACAGATGAACGCGGGCTGAGGCTTCCACGTCCGTAAACGGCCAGCGGCAGACGGGCGCGGCCCCGAGGATGCGGTCTTTCTCTTCGTATGCCACGCCCCATGCCCTCGCCTCTTCCCCGTTCTTTCTCCCACCTCGCCTGGGCCAATCTGGCGGCGCAGTCCGCCGAACAACTGAGCCTCGCGGCCGTGCCGCTGGTGGCCGTGCTCGCGCTCGGCGCCGGGCCGGGCGAGATCGGTTTTCTCGCGGCAGTGCAGACGCTGCCCTTCCTGCTGGTCTCGCTGCCGATGGGCCTGCTCGCGGACCGCATGTCGCGCCGTCGCCTGATGGTGTGGGCCGAGGGCCTGCGCGCGGTGTCGCTGCTGGCACTGCTCGGCATGGTGCTGTCGTCGACGCTGGGCATCGGCGGGCTGGCCGTGCTCGGGTTCCTCGGCGCGGTCGGCACGGTGGGCTTCAGCGTCGCGGCGCCCGCGCTGGTGCCAGCCCTTGTGCCACGCGACGCGCTGGCGCGCGCCAACGGGCGGCTGGAGCTGGCCCGCAGCGCCGCCTTCACGGCCGGGCCCGCGCTCGCGGGCGCGCTGGTCGCGTGGGCCGGCGCGTCGTCGGCCTTCGTGCTGGCGGCGGTGCTGTCGGTGGCGGCCGTGGGCCTCTTGCTGCGGTTGCACGAAGCACCCCGCCCTGCAGCCCCGTCGCGCCATCCGCTGCGCGACGTGCACGATGGCGCGCGCTTCGTCTGGCAGCACGCTTTCTTGCGGCCGATGCTGATGACCGGCGCGGTCTTCAACATCTCGTGGTTCGTGCTGCAGGCGGGCTATGTGCCTTATGCCGTGCGCGTGCTGGGCCTCGGCGCGCAGGCCGTGGGCTTCACGCTCGCGATGTACGGCGCGGGCATGGTGGTCGGTGCGCTGCTGACCTCGCGCGTGACGGCGCGACTGCCTTTCGGGCGCGCGATCCAGGTCGGGCCGGCGGTGGCGGTGGCCGCCGCCGCGACGATGGCAGCCACGCTCGTCGTGCCGACCGCCTCGCTGGCCGCGCTCTCGTTCTTCCTGTTCGGCGCGGGACCGATGGTCTGGGTCATCACCTCGACCACGTTGCGCCAGAGCGTGACGGCCTCGGCGATGCTGGGCCGCGTGTCGGCCGTGTTCCTCACGGTGAATGCGGGTGCGCGCCCCGTGGGCGCGGCGCTCGGCGGCCTGGTGGGCGCCTTGTGGGGCGAGCCGGCCTGCCTGCTGCTGGCGCTCGCGGGCTTCGCGTTGCAGGCCGCGATCATCTTCGGTTCGCGCATCGCAAGGCTGCAGCAGTTGCCGGTGCCGGCGGTCTGAACCTTCAAGCTCAGAACAGCGAGCGCGTCCCGCTGGGCGTGGCGCCTTCGATGTCGAGCATGCGCAGCTTGGTCAATGCGCCGCCGCCCGCAGAGAAGCCGCCGGGCTTGTTGCCCGCGGCCAGCACGCGGTGGCACGGCACGACCGGTGCGAAGGGGTTGTGGCCCATGGCCTGACCGACCGCGCGCGACAGGCCCTTGTCGCCGAGCTCTTCCGCCACCTCGCCGTAGGTGCGCGTCTGCCCCGGCGGAATGCGCCGCGCGATCGCATAGACGCGCTGGTGGAATTCGGAGACGCCGCGCATGTCGAGTTCGATGTCGCACAGGTCGTCGGTCGCGCCGTCGAGCAGCGCCTGCACACCCGCGATGGCGTGCTGTGCGCGCTGCGCTGGCGGGGCTTCCTCCAGGTCAGGAAAGCGCCGGCGCATGCGCGCACGCGTCGCGGCCTCGCCCCGCTCTTCGGGCAGCTGCACGCCGACCAGCCCCTGCGGCCCCCAGGCCAGCGCGCACACGCCGATGGCGGTCGGGAACAAGGCAAAGCCGAAATCGGAAGGGGATGCGGCAGTCATCGGAGCATTGTGATTCAAGGTTGAAGAACGACGCGCGGACATGGGGGCGAAGCCCACTTCCGCAGAAGAGAAAAAGTACCGGCCGAATACCCCGAAATACCAGACTTTCACTCGGCGCTTCGAGGCATTTCCGCTCATCCTTTCGAACGCACCGAACGTCGGCAAGCCGTTGTCGGACATGTGCATCGCCCCCTAGTCTCGCGCCCAGAAGTTGTCGGCTGAAATTCCAAAACAACAGGGAGAGACATGCACATGAGGCCACGCGATTCTTCGCGGCCCGCGCGGCTGCGCGACCAGCGCGGACTGACCGCCATCGAGCTGATGGTCACGCTGGCGATCCTCGCGATCCTGATCGGGCTGGCGGCTCCGTCGATGTCGCGCTTCGTCGTGCAATGGCGCCTTGCCAATGCCGTGAATGCCCTGACCGGTTCGCTGCGCATCGCGCGCACCGAGGCCATCGCGCGTGCAAGACCCGTCATCGTCTGCCAACTGGCGCCGGGCACCGACACCGCGTGCGAAAGCGGCGCGGGCGCCAAGGAGCTTGCCGGCGGATGGATCGTGTTCGTCAACCACGACCGCGACGCCGCCTCCGTCTACGCCGAGGCAAAGGGCGACGAGCTGCTGCTGCGCCAGGACGCGCTGCCGGGCATCGCGAACATCGCGCTCGCGAACGCGGGGCGCTTCGTCTTCCTGCCCAACGGACTGATGCGATCGGGCGCGAACGGCATCACCTTCGATGCGATGGGATTCGACAAGGCCAACCCACCCTCGTGGGCGCGCAGGTCGCTGTGCATCAGCAAGCTCGGCCGCATCCGGTACCTGACGGGTGCCGCCGATTGTTCGGACAACGAAGAATGAAGTGCCCCACCCAGCGCGGCGCCACCCTCATCGAGGTGCTGGTCGCCATCGTCATCCTGGCCATCGGCCTGTTCGGCATGGCGGGGCTGACCTCCGCGGCCCTCAAGTACAACCAGTTCTCGCGCATGCGCGCCACCGGCCTGAGCCTGGTGAACGACTACGCGGAGCGCGCCCGCGCCAACCTCGCCGGCTTTGCCGGCTACGCCCACACCAAGGCCTACAACGCCAGTGCGCGCGTGGCGGCCTCCAAAGATCCCACCTCGCCGCGCGCTGCCTGCCTCGTCGACACGTCCAACCCCGCCAGCCCGGTCAACACCTGCGGCGCGGCCATCGCCACGTATGACCAGTCGCAGTGGCTCACCAACGTTGCAAACCGACTGCCGGGCGGCGCGGCCTACGTCAGCACGGAGCTGCCCGACGTTGCATCGGGCGTGAACGGCCTGCCCGCCACGCGCGTGCTGAACATCTGGCTGATCTGGAGCGCCATCGAGGAAGGCGCCGGCTTCGGACGGAAGGAGCAATTGCAACAACCCTGCCCCGCCGGCGCCAACATTGCGACCGGCGCTTCGGTGAACTGCATGTACTTCCGGATCACGCTATGAGCACCGCCCCCATGGTTCCTGGCCGCATGCGTCATCCGGCCCGCGGCTTCACGCTGATCGAACTGATGGTCGCGTTGACGATCGGGCTGGTGATCCTGGCCGCGGCCCTGTCTGTCTTCGCGACCTCCAGCCGCAGCAGCCAGCTGTCGGAGCTCGAAACGCAATTGAACGAGGACGGCATCCTCGCGCTCAACCTGGTCCAGCAGCAGCTCAAGCAGGCCGGCTATTCGCAGCAGCGCATCCCGAGCAGCGGCGCCACGGTGATGGGCAACTACGCCGGCCCTGCCGTGCGCGGCTGCGACGGCGGATTCACCGACGCAGGCGTCGCCTTCGACAAGCTCTCGTGCACCAAGGGCGACGGCAGCGACGCCATCGCCATCCGCTACGAAGCCACCACCGACAACACCATGCCCCAGCTCACCGACCCGACGCTGGCGACGAACTGCCTGGGCAACGCCATCAACCCCTTGACGCCTTCGCAGGTGGCGCCGCCCCCCACGCCGGCCCCCGGCATGCCGCTGCCGGCTGCCTACGCGCTGGCCGACAACCGCTACCTGGTGACCGGCGCAGGCACGGCACCCATGTTGTCCTGCCGCGGCATGGAGAAGCGCAACACCGGCAACGCCATCGGGTTGCCGCAGCCGCTGCTCGCCAATGTCGAACACGTGCAGGTTCTCTACGGCGTGGCCAGCCGCCCCAGTGCGGAACTCGCGGCCACCTACGACCCGCTGCGCCACCAGATCGTCGATTACCTCGATGCCACCCATGTCGACGACCTGCCCGTCACCGGCACGCTGTCCGACAACACCGAAGACCGTTGGGGCCGTGTGCTGAGCGTGCGCGTGTGCCTGCTCATGCGCAGCGAACGGCCCGTGCGCGACGTGCCCGAAGGCGGCATGGCCTACAAGCAATGCGACAACACCGATGCGACCGGCACCGACGGCTACCTGCGCAGGACCTACACCACCACCGTCCTGCTGCGCAACCGGGTGATCGCGCCATGAACACGAAGCCATTCCCTCCTGTGCGCCACATCGCCGGCGCGAGCGAACGCGGCGTGGTCCTGATCGTCACGCTCGTCCTCGTCGTGATCCTGTCGCTGGCCGGCACCTTCGCGATCCGCAATGCCACGCAGAGCGAGCGCAGCGTGAACGGCATCCGATCGGCCGAAGTGGCCCGCGAGGCCGCCGAGACCGCGCTGCGCTTTTGCGAACAGGTGGCCATCTTCGACGGCGACGACAAGGACTACACCGACTACGCCTCCGTCGGCATGCGCGCCCGGATCATCACGCCCCCCATCGGCTCGGAGTTTGATGAAGCCGCGGCATGGCGCAAGAAGGCCAGCTGGGTCGGCAACAGCGCAATCGTCGTTCCGAAGGCATATGTCAACAAGAAGCCCACCGGCACCACGGTCGACGCCACGCCCCTGGAGATCGAACCGCGCTGCCTCATCCAGAAGATCGCCACCACCTCGACGCCCAAGCTGACCGGCTACCTGATCACCGCCCGGGGCTTTGCCAACAACGCCCGGTTCGAGAAGTCGACCGGCGTCGCCACCCAGGGCGCGGAAGCATGGCTGCAGTCCGTGCTGACACGCGACAAATGACTTCATGACCCCCATCGCCATGACACACCTGCCTTCCGGTTCCTCACGCTTGCAACGCGGCTTCACGCTGATCGAAGTGATGGTCGTCGTCGCGATCGTTGCCATCCTCGCAGCCATCGCGCTGCCGAACTACCAGGAGTACGTGCGCCGTTCCAAGCGCGTCGAAGCCCAGGGCGTCCTGATGGAGGCCGCGCAGTTCATGCAGCGCTACTACTCGGCCAACGACCGCTACACCGCCGCCGCTGGCGACAGCGCCCAGGAATCCGAGCAGAAGAAAGGCGCCAGGAGCCTGCTGCCCGAAGGACTGCAGCAGTCGCCGCGGTCCGGCGGTGCGAACTACACGATCGCCGTCTTCGCGCAAGACACCCCGCCCCGCTACACGCTCAAGGCCACCCGCACCGGCAGCATGAGCGGCGACCGCTGCGGCACGCTGACCTTGAGCAGCCTAGGCGTGAAAGACATGGATGACGAAACCACGGGGCTGTCGGCAGCGGACTGCTGGAAATGAATCTCACACGCCCCATGAAGTCCCCACTTTCAACTGCCGGGAAGAACCGCATGACCGCCACTCCCCCCCTTCTTGCACCCGAGGCCGCGCGCGCGCTGCGAACCTTCATCGGTTTGACTGCTGCATGGGGCGTCGCACTCCTGCCCATCGGCGACGTGCATGCCGCGACAACGCCGAGCCAGAGCCCGCTGTACAACGCCGTGCCGGGTGCCAAGCCCAACCTGATGGTGGTGCTGGACAACTCCGGGTCGATGGACTACGAGTATCCGGAAGGCTATTCGGTCGGGGACGACTGCAAGGATGGCAGCAGCAGTGATGGCGGTGGTGGCAGGAACGGTGGCAGGGGTGACAACAAGAACTGCGACAGCAGCAAGTTCGGCTGGTACGCCATGCGATCGAGTGACATCAATACGCAGTACTACAACCCCGCCACCACCTATTTGGCCAGAGTGGATTCAGCCGGCACGCCGAAAAGCAATCCGACCTATTTCGTGGGCAACCAGCTATCGGACAACAACAGGCCGGATCACGACGCGGGAGCAACCGCCGACTCCAGGAAGTTCTCCTACGTTCAATGCAAGAACAATGATTGTTCCGTTGCCTCGAACAGGTCTGTGACCACCATCAGCCCTCCGTCCACCATGGACGTTCCGCTGCCCGGCGGACACAAGCGAACCGACTGCGGGCCGAGCGCCACCAAGTGCACAACCGAACAAGAACGCCAGAACATCGCGAACTGGTATGAGTGGTACCGCTCCCGCACGCTGGCGGTCAGCACGGCCCTGGGCCTGGCGATGCAAAGCTACGACAACAAGTTCAGGGTGGGCTACGTCCAGTACAACAACAACGGAGACGATGCGCTGGGCATCGTGAGTGGCGTCAACTACTTCAGGGACGAAGCGGCTGCGAACGGAAAGAAGTGGAAAACCAACTTCTACGACTGGATCTACGGCATCAACCCCAAGGGAGGAACACCAAGCCACAACGCCCTGGTGCTCGCAGCCAACTACTACGCCGGCAGCGCAACGAAGTCCATCACCTCCTCCCCCCTGAGCAGCCCCTGGAAGAACGACCCCAACGACCCGAAGAGCGGCGAGCTGAGTTGCCGGCGCGCCTACAGCATCGTGCTGTCCGACGGCGCCTGGAACGCGAAGACTGCGCAAGGCATCGACACGCGCTACACCGCCAGCAGCGCAAGCATCAACTTCGACGGCAAGCCGTCTGCAAGTGCCACCGCATTCAGCTACGACCCGAAGGGTGCGCCCGGCTACGACAGCACGGATGCGATCAAGAAGCTGAACGCCAGAAACACGTACATCCCCTACGGCGACGGCGCCACCAGCAGCAACGGGTTTGCCGACCTCACGGCCCGCTACTTCTGGCATACGGATTTCTCCAAGACGCTCCCCAACGACGTTCCCCCCATGGGCGGCCAGCACAACCCCACGTTCTGGCAGAACATGACCACCTTCACCATCGGCTGGGGCCTGACGCCTTCGGGCGACGCAGGCTGGACCGGAGGACTGACCTGGGCGCAGATCGAGAGCTACAACAACGATTGGCTCGCCGGCAACACGGCCAAGAAACCCAACTGGCCCACCGGCGACCTGAACGACGGCAACAGGACGACCGACGCTCAGCGCGTGGACGATTTCATCCGCGCCGGCTTCACCGGCGGCGGCCGTGCCTACAGCGTGTACTCGGGCGACGACGTGCGCCGGGCGCTCGACAACGCACTTAGCAGCATGGTCGGCTCCGGCAACGACGCCGGCGTGGCCGTGTCGGGCAACAGCAACGAGTTCCAGACGCTGCAAGGCCAGTACAAGTACACGACCGAATACCAGACCGCTGACAACAGCGGCGACATCAAGGCCTTCGAACTGAATGCCGACGGCGACTACAACACGGTCGACAAAGCCGGCAAGCCGATCCCGGCCTGGTCCGCCAATGCCAGGATGCCGGCCGCCGACAAGCGAACGATCTTCGCGTTGTCGAACTACGATCCCACGACGCCCGCCACGGCCCTGCGCATGGCACTGACCTACGGCACGAGACTGGACAAGCTGCCGCCCGATTTCCTGGCCTTGCTCAATGCCGACAAGCAACAGGCCACCGACGAGAGCTTTGTCCGCTACCTGCTGGGCAGCGACCCGCAGAAGGACGCCGACGGCACGGTCTACCGGTTGCGCAAGCAGCCCATCGGCGCCTCGGTCAACTCGCCGCCGGTGTTCGTGGGCGGGCGTTTCGACATGGGCTACGGCCCCTTGAGCGCGGTGGACGGCAGGGGCACCCCCTATGCCGAGTACAAGGCGCTCAAGAGCACGGCCCCTCCCACCATCTTTGCCGCCACCAACAACGGCAAGGTCCATGTGCTGAACGCCGCCAGGAACAACACAGGGGGCATCGAGCTGGCCGCCTTCATGCCCAAGGGCGCCATGGCGTCGCAGATCGATCTGGCCAATCCGAATTTCCGCTTCCGCTACACGCTCGATGGCCCGCTGGTCGAGCAGGACGTGTACGACAAGAACGGCCTGACCCCGGCGGGTGGCAAGAACACGTGGCGCCAGGTGGTGCTGGGCACCGGTGGGCGCGCGGGCCCTTTCATGTACGGCCTGGAATCGCCCTTGAGTGACGCCGGCCGAACGCCGAGCCAGAACCACTTTCTCTGGGAGGTAAACAACAAGCACAAGGACTACGCCGACCTGGCCCACGTGACCAACAACCCCGCCGCGGGCCAGCTGGACGACGGCAGCTGGGTCATGCTGACGGGCAGCGGCCACTACCCCGAAACCGGCAGGCAGGTCGGTCTGTACGCGGTGGAGGCGCTGACTGGCAAGCTCAAGAAATTCATCGGGCTCCCGGCGGAATTTGGCAACGCCGCCACCGGCGGCAACCGCGGCCTGGGCGGCGTGGTCGCGGTGCGGGACACCACCCGCCGCATCATCGCCGCCTACGCCGGCGACGCGAACGGCAACCTGTGGCGTTTCGACCTGCGCAGCGCAAAGCTCGGGCCTTCCGCCAAGGGCCAGTTGCTGTTCACCACGCCGGGCGGCAAGACGCAGCCGATCTACGCCGCACCGGCGTGGCAGGTTCACCCCGGCGACGGAAGCACCTGCACGTACAGCGCCACCACGCAGTGCGGCGCCATCGTGGTCGTGGGCACAGGCATCCTGCTCGACGAGGAAGACCTCGCGACGCCCGCCAGGAAACAGGCCATCTACGGCATCTGGGACCCGACGCCCATCGGCGGCGACGCCAAGGCCGACGCCCGCAAGGTCGAACTCGCCGACCTCGTGGAGCAAACCATCGACAAGGCCTCGGCGAAGGCCGGCCTGCTCGCCGAGCGCGACAAGAACTTCTACCAGGTCAGCAGCAACGCCGTGGACTGGAAAACCAGGAAGGGATGGCTGCTGAACCTCGGCGTGATCCCCTACCCCGGGGCGATGGAAAACGGCGAGCGCGTGGTCGGCGACCTGAGCAACCTGGGCAGCAGCGTGATCGTCACGTCCTTCCTGCCCGAGGACAAGAACCTGGGCATCGAGTCCTGCACGGCCACCGGCAGCCTGCCGAACAACACCTACGTGCTGGACGCGCTGACGGGCAAGAACAAGTACTCGTTCGACGTCGATGGGAACGGCAGCTTCGACTTCTATTCGATCGTCTCGAACCCTGCCGGCGGCTTCACGCGCGGCAACGTGACCTCGCGCAACATGGTCGGCCAGCCCAACGAAGGCCGCCCCGACGGCAAGCCCGAAGTCAATTGCACCAATGAAACGGGCTTCCTGACCGGCGTGGGCGACACGCAGAAAATCGGCGACGGCTGCGGGGTGTCGCGCACCTGGCGCCGCAGCTGGCGCCAGGTGGTCTCGCCACCCTTCTGAGTTCCGAAAGAGAAAGCCGCAGCCCCCTCAGAGCATCATGTGCCGCGCCAGCAGCACCGCCACATGCACCGCCTCGCGCTGCGCCCCGTCGCCGATCTGGTGCCGGCAGCTCGTGCCGTCCGCCACCACGATCGCATCGGGCCGGGCGCGGATGGCGGGCAGCAGGCTCGCCTCGGCCATCTGCATCGACACCTCGAAGTGGCTGGCCTCGTAGCCGAAGCTGCCGGCCATGCCGCAGCATGAGCTTTCGATGAGCTCGGGCTCGGCGCCCGGAATCAGCTTCAGCACGTCCATGATCGGGCTCACCGCGCCGAAGGCCTTCTGGTGGCAGTGGCCGTGCAGCAGGATCGGCGCGGTGGCCGGCTTCAACGCGAGTTCGAAGCGGCCGGCCTTGCGTTCGCGGGCGATGAACTCCTCGAACAGCAATGCCTGCTTCGCGACGGCCTGCGCCTTGTCGCCGAAGCCCATCACCAGCGTCTCGTCGCGCAGCGTGAGCAGGCACGAGGGCTCGAGCCCGACGATGGGAACACCCGCCTGCGCCAGCGGCAGCAGCGCGTCGATCAGCGCCCCGGCGCGCACCTTGGCCTCGTCGACCATGCCGCTGGCCAGGAAGGTCCGGCCGCAGCAGTGGTGCCCGCCGCCCTTCTCCACCGTGTGCAGCGCATAGCCTGCGGCGTGCAGCACGCGTGCCGCTGCAAAGACGTTCTCGCTTTCGAAGGTGCCGTTGAAGGTGTCGACGAACAGCACGGCGACCTTCTCACCGCGCGCTGCAGCCGCCAACACCGAGGCCTGATCGGAAAACAGGCCGGCCGCCACCGCGTCCTTCGCACGCCAGAAGGTGTCGGTGCGCCATTCAGGCAATGAGCGCTTGGCCGAAAAGCCCAGCATCTTCTCGCCCAGCCATGCCGCGCCCGGCACGCGGTTGCGCAGGTTCAGCAGCCACGGCATGCGGCTGGCGCGGTGCGCGTAGTCGGGCATGTAGGCGACCAGCTTGTCTTTCAGCGTGTGGCCGTGGCGCTTCTTGTAGTGGTCGAGAAACTCTACCTTCATCTTCGCCATGTCCACGCCTGTCGGGCAGTCGCGCTTGCAGCCCTTGCAGCCGACGCACAGGTCCATGGTCTCGTGCATGGCCTCGCTGGTGAAGGCGTCGGCGCCGAGCTGGCCCGACAGTGCCAGGCGCAGCGTGTTGGCGCGCCCGCGCGTCAGGTGCTGCTCGTCGCGCGTCACGCGGTAGCTCGGGCACATGGTGCCGGCGTCGAACTTGCGGCAGTGGCCGTTGTTGTTGCACATCTCCACTGCCTTGGCGAGGCCGCCGGTGCTGTCGCCGCCCGTGCCCGGCGCGGTGGTCACCTCGGTCACGGGGTCGGCGTTGACGTTCCAGCCCGACCAGTCGAGCACGGGCTTCAATTCGATGCGGCGGTACGGCCTGGGAGCCGTGGGCGGCGCAAAGCGGAACAGCGCGCCGTCGTCCATGCGCGGCGGGTCGATGATCTTGCCGAGGTTGAACAGGCCGATCGGATCGAGCTGCTGCTTGATCGCGCGAAAGGCCTCGTTGATCGCCGGGCCGAACTGCCACTCGATCCATTCGCCGCGGCACAGGCCGTCGCCGTGCTCACCGCTGAAGGCGCCCTTGTACTTGCGCACCAGCGCGCTGGCTTCTTCAGCGATGGCGCGCATCTTGGCCGCGCCGTCGGCGCGCATGTCGAGAATGGGCCGCACGTGCAGCGTGCCGACCGAGGCGTGCGCGTACCAGGTGCCGCGGCTGCCGTATTTGGCGAACACCTCGGTCAGCGCGTCGGTGTATTCGGCCAGGTGTTCGAGCGGCACGGCGCAGTCCTCGATGAAGCTCACGGGTTTGCCGTCGCCCTTGAGGCTCATCATGATGTTGAGGCCGGCTTTGCGCACCTCCCACAGGTTCTTCTGCCGGCCGTCGTCGGGCATCTCGACCACGCTGCCGGGCAGGCCGAGGTCGCCCATCAGCTCGACCAGCCGCTTCAGCTGCGGCAGCAGCGCGGCCTTGTCGGCGCCCGAGAACTCGACCAGCAGGATGGCCGCCGGCTTGCCGATCAGCGCTGTTTCCACGGTCGGCTTGAACGCGGGATTGGCCAGACTCAGCTCGATCATGGTGCGATCGACCAGCTCCACCGCGGTCGGCCCGAGCTTCACGATGTGCTGCGCCGCGTCCATGGC
Source organism: Variovorax sp. FW301-JW7 (assembly GCF_058788795.1). Taxonomy (NCBI): domain Bacteria; kingdom Pseudomonadati; phylum Pseudomonadota; class Betaproteobacteria; order Burkholderiales; family Comamonadaceae; genus Variovorax; species Variovorax sp. FW301-JW7. The sequence goes on along the minus strand of NZ_JBYTBC010000001.1, from coordinate 991,615 downwards.
CGCATGGAAGGTTGGGAAGTTCACGATGCCCAGCACCTTGGCGCGCGGCAGCGGCGCCAGCTTGAGCTTCAGGCTGCGCGTGTAGGCCAGCGTGCCCTCGGCGCCGATGAGCAGGTGCGCCAGGTTCACGCTGCCGTCGGCCGTGTACGGCTTCTCGCTCTGGTTGTCGAAGATGTCGAGGTTGTAGCCCGCCACGCGGCGCATCACCTTGGGCCAGTGCTGTGCCATGGCGTCGCGGTGCTCTTGCGCCAGCCCATGCACGAACTGCGCGATGCCCGCCGCGCGTGCGCCCAGCTGGCCCAGCGGCCCGAACTCGACCAGCTCGCCGCTCGACAGCCACGCGCTCGCGCCGAGCACGTTGTGCACCATGTTGCCGTAGGCGATGGAGCGCGAGCCGCAGGAGTTGTTGCCCGCCATGCCGCCCAGCGTGGCCTGCGCGCTGGTCGACACGTCGACCGGGTACCAGAGCCCATGCGGCTTGAGCTGCGCGTTCAGGTGGTCGAGCACCAGGCCCGGCTCGACCGTCGCAGTGCCCTCTTCCACGTTCACCTCGAGCACCTTGCGAAAGTGCTTGCTGTTGTCGATGACCAGCGCCGCGCCGGTGGTCTGGCCGCACTGGCTGGTGCCGCCGCCGCGCGCGAGCACCGGCACCTTCAGGTCGCGCGCGATGTCGATGGCGGTGGCGATGTCGCGCTCGTTCGTGGGCACGAAGGCACCGACCGGCGTGATCTGGTAGATCGACGCGTCGGTGGCGTAGCGCCCGCGCGAGCCGTCGTCGAACAGCACCTCGCCCTGCGTGTCGGTGCGCAGCCGGCGCGCCAGCAGTTCGCAGGTGTCGTTGGGCGGAAGAACGGTTCCGGCTGGCTGCATGTGGCTGGCGGGATCGATGCGCATGGTGGGGTGTCAGCTCGCTTTGTTGGTTGTGCTCTTGCTCTTGGCTTGCGGGTAGATCTGCCCGGCGCGCAGCAGCTCCAGCACGGTGTCGCGCTTGCGCAGCACGTGCGCCGTGAGCACCTTGCGCATGGCCTGCGCGTCGCGCGCGGCCAGCGCCTGCACCATCTGCTCGTGCTCCTCGACCGCGTGCTTCCACTTGGTCTCGTCCTGGTTGGTGCGAAAGCGCAGCGACTGCACGCGGGCGTTGATCGAGCGGTAGGTGTTCGACAGCACCGGGTTCGCCGCCGCGTCGTTGATGGCCGTGTGGATGCGCGCGTTCAGGCGGTAGTAGCCCGACAGGTCGCGCCGCGCGAAGCAGGCCATCATTTCGTAGTGCAGCGCGCGCACCTCGGCCAACTCTTCGTCGGTGATGCGCTTGGCCGCCAGCTCGCCCGACATGCCTTCGAGCATCGCCAGCACCTCGAAGGTGTTGAGCACGTCGGCCTCGGTGAGCTTCACCGCCACCGCGCCGCGGTTGGGCAGCAGGTCGACCAGCCCCTCGGCCGCCAGCAGCTTGATGGCCTCGCGCAGCGGCGTGCGCGACACGTTCAGCTGCAGGCACAGCTCGCGTTCATTGAGCTTGGCGCCGGGCGCGATGCGCCCCTCCACCAGCATGGTGCGCAGGCGCGCCACCACCTGGTCATGCAAGGCCAACCTGGAGATTTCGATGATTTCAGCGGTCATGTGGGGTTCCCTTGTCTGCATTTTGAATGCAAAAAATAGCCGATACAACCTTGGTTGATAGGTGTAAACCAGCATACATAAATGCATTTTGAATGCAAAACTGAGCACACAAGGAGAGCCCATGCTGCAACTCGACATCCACCCCACCGGCCGTCACTTCCTCCAGATTCCCGGCCCCAGCCCGGTCCCCGACCGCATCCTGCGGGCCATGAGCCTGCCCACCATTGACCACCGCGGGCCCGAGTTCGGCACGCTGGGCCTGAAGGTACTCGGCGGCATCAAGGAGATCTTCAAGACGAAGCACCCGGTCGCGATCTATCCCGCTTCCGGCACCGGCGCCTGGGAGGCCGCACTCGCCAACACGCTCAGCCCCGGCGACCACGTGCTCATGTACGAGACCGGCCACTTCGCGTCGCTCTGGCAGAAGATGGCCACGCGCCTGGGCCTGTCGACCGAGTTCCTGGCCTACACCGGCACCGACGCCCACCTGCCGAATGCGCCCAGCTGGCGCCGCGGCGTGCAGGCCGAGCTCATCGAGGCGCGCCTGCGCAAGGACACCGAGAAGAAGATCAAGGCCGTGTGCGTGGTGCACAACGAAACCTCCACCGGCGTCACCTCCGACATCGCCTCGGTGCGCAAGGCCATCGACGCGGCGGGCCACCCCGCCCTGCTCATGGTCGACAGCATCTCGGGCCTGGCCAGCGCCGACTACCGCCATGACGAATGGGGTGTCGACGTCTGCGTGAGCGGCTCGCAAAAGGGCCTGATGCTGCCGCCCGGCATCAGCTTCAACGCGCTGTCGCCGCGCGCCCTCGAAACGGCCAAGCACGCCAAGCTGCCCAAGGCCTTCTGGGCCTGGGACGAGATCGTCGAGATGAACAAGGACGGCTACTGGCCCTACACGCCCAACACCAACCTGCTCTACGCCCTCTCGGAATCGCTCGACATGATCCTCGGCGAAGGCCTGGACAACGTGTTCGCGCGCCACCAGCGCTGGGCCGCCGGCGTGCGCGCGGCGGTCAACACCTGGGGCCTGCCGATCCAGTGCGCCGACCCGTCCGTGTACTCACCCGTGCTCACCGGCGTCATCACGCCCGAGGGCGTCGATGCCGACGCCGTGCGCCGCCTCATCCACCAGCGCTTCGACCTCTCGCTGGGCACGGGCCTGGGCAAGCTCAAGGGCCGCATGTTCCGCATGGGCCACCTGGGCGACAGCAACGACCTCACGCTCGTGGCCATGGTCGCGGGTGTCGAGATGGGCATGAAGCTCAGCGGCATCAAGCTGGCGGGCAGCGGCGTGCAGGCGGCGATGGACTATTTCGCGAGCCACCAGGCCGCACCGGTTGCCCTGAAAAAAGCAGCCTGAACCCGGCGCACGCCAACCCACACGGGCCGCAGCGCATCGCTCGAACGATGCGGCGGCCCACCACCCTGCCGGGCCCGCGCAAGCGGCTCCCGGCACGCATCGGATTCCCCAACCGACGGAGACAAAGAAGATGCAAAGACGTTCCCTGATCCAGGCCGCCGCCGGCGCGGCCGCCACGCTGGGTGTGCCCCGGCTGTTCGCGCAGGAGTGGCCCACCGGCCCGGTGCGCATCGTGGTGGGCTTTCCACCCGGCGGCGGCACCGACGCACTCGCGCGCGTGGTCGCGCAGAAACTCACGACGATGTGGGGCCAGCAGGTCATCGTCGAGAACAAGGCCGGCGTCGCCGGCGTGCTCGCGGCCGACTACGTGGCGCAGCAGCCCAGCGACGGCAGCACCCTGCTCATGGCCCACATCAACAGCCACGCGCTCGCCCCCAGCCTGCAGCCCAAGCTGCGCTACAACGTCGAGCGCGACTTCGTGCCGATCGTGCTCGTGGGCGTCACGCCCAACCTGCTCATCGCCAACCCGGGCCAGAAGGCCCTCAGCGTGAAAGACATCGTCGCCGCCTGCAAGGCCGCGCCCGGCACCGTGAGCTTCGGCTCCGCCGGCGCGGGCTCGGCCCAGCACCTGGCGCTGGAGATGTTCAAGCTGCAGGGCGGCGTCGATGCGCTGCACGTGCCCTACAAGGGCAGCGGCCCGTTGCTGGCCGACCTGATGGGCGGGCAGATCCAGTACAGCTTCGAGACCATGACCGCCGCCACCCCGCACGTGAAGAACGGCCGCGTGCTCGCCGTGGCGCAGACGCGCACCAAGCGCGCCAAGGGCCATCCGAACGTGCCGACGATGCAGGAGCAAGGCTTTGCCGGCTTCGAGGCCACCACCTGGTACGGCCTGGCCGGCCCCGGCAAGCTGCCCCCGGCCATCGCGCAGAAAGTGAACCGCGACGTCAACACCGTGCTCGCAATGCCCGATGTGCAGGAACGGCTCGACACCTACGGCGCGGAAGACGGCGGTGGTTCGCAGGACAAGTTCAAGCAGTTCATCAGCACGGAGATCGCCAAGTGGGCGAAGGTCGTCAAGGACGGCAAGGTGCAGGTCGAGACCTGAGGGTTTTTTACGCTCTTGTTCAGGGCGACGCTCACGCCGACGGGGCACCTTGCTCCGCGAATGTCCCCCGGGGCTTCGCCCCTCCTCCTTGATTTCGCTGCGCAAGGCCCCCCATCAGCGTGATCGTTTTCAGAGCACCGGTTGATCGGCCGCAAACGCAGAGCGTGCCCTCGTGCGCAGGGCACTGGGTGCTCCCCGCAGCGAAATCAAGGAGGAGCCGAAGGCGGGGGACATTCGCGTAGGGGAGTACCCGGTGTCCTGTGCACGCGCCCCGAACGAACCGGACCCCAAGAGAAACTGAGAAGATCCAAAAATGACCCCCGACCAAAAAGCCCTCACCGAAGCCCTCATCGCCGCACGCCAAGCCAACCGCACGCTCGACGCAACCCCGTGGACCGACGCCCTGCCAGACGCCCCTCAAGCGTATGAAGTGCAAGACGCCGTAGCCGCAGCACTCGGCTGGTTCAACGGTGTTCCGAAGACCTGGAAGTCCGGCGGCGGCTCCCGCAGTGCCACGCTCACACACGCCCCGCTGCCCCCATCCGGCGTGCGCCAGAGTCCCGCCAACTTCAGCGACCTCACATTTCACGCCCCCGGCATCGAGGCAGAGATTGCATTGCGACTCGGCCAGGACGTCACCCCCGCCCAAGCCGCCGCGCTCGACCACGACAACTCGGCGGCCCTCATCGATGCCATGGCCGTCTCCGTCGAAATCGTCGATGCCCGCTGGCAAGACCTGGCCGCCACGCCCGCCCTGCTGCGCCTCGCCGATTCGCAAGTCCACGGCGCACTCGTGCTCGGCGACTGGCAACCCTACGCCGCCGTCGACTGGGCCTCGCAGCGCTGCGAAACGAAGATCGGCAACGCAGAAACGGTGGTGCGCGAAGGCACGCATCCGCTGGCCGATCCGGCCTGGCTGCTGCCCATCTGGCTGCGCCATCTCACGCGCCACGGCCAGACCGTGCCCGCCGGCACCGTCGTCACCACCGGCTCGTGGGTCGGCGTGCTGCCCTGCCGCCGCGGCGATCAGGTGACGGCAGAGTTCCCCGGCATCGGCGCCGTGCGCTTGAGCGTGTAACGCCCGCCGCCCACGCCCGAACACGCCACCAGGAAGTCGAGCACCGCCCGCACCCGCGCGGGCAGCGTGCCGGCCTTGCCGATGTACACCGCGTGGATCGGCTCGATCTCGCCCGGGTTGAACTCCTCGAGCAACGGCACCAGCCGGCCGGCATCGATGTCGTGCTGGATGTGATACAGCGACAACCGCGCCACACCCGCCCCCGCGATCGCCAGCTGCCGCAGCGTCTCACCGTCGCCCGCGCGCACCGGCCCCGCCACCGGCAGCATCACCATGCGCCCATCGACACGCAGCGGCCAGTCGGGCGTGTTGCGCCGGTAGCTCCAGCCCAGCCGGTTGTGCGCCTCCAGCTCCTGCGGCGTGCGCGGCGTGCCGTACTTCGCCAGGTAGTCCGGCGCGGCCACGATGGCCTGGCTGGTTTCGCCCAGGCGCCGCGCCACCAGGTCGGACGACGGCAACTGGCCCCAGCGGATCGCAATGTCGGCGCGCTCGTCCATCAGGTCGACGATGCGGTCGGTCAGCGCAATGTCGAGCGTGATCTGCGGATGCATCTCGAGCAGGCGCGGTACCAGCGGCACCAGCTTGTGGTGCCCGAAGGACACGCTGGCGTTGATGCTCACGCGCCCGCGCGGCGCCGCACCGGCCGCGGCGCAACGCTCGGCCTCGTCCATGTCGGCCAGCACGCGCGTGCTGCGCTCGTAGAAATGCAGCCCCTCGGGCGTGAGCTGCAGCTTGCGCGTGGAACGGTGCACCAGCTGGATGCCCAGGCGCAGCTCGAGCCGCGCCACCAGCTTGCTGACGGCCGAGGGCGTCATGTCCAGCAGCCGCGCCGCCGCCGAGAAACCGCCCGCCTCCACCACCTGCACGAAGGCCTCCATTTCGCCGGAGCGGTTGACGTCGATGCGCGGCATGGGCTTCCTTGTCTGTGACTTGAATTCACAAGTGCATGTACTCGCGGCATTCTAGTCATCGAGGCAGATCGTCCGCACAGTACAGGCATCATGCCCATCGCTCTTCTTGCCCTCACCGCCGGTGCCTTCGGAATAGGCACCACCGAATTCGTCATCATGGGCCTGCTCCTGCAGGTGTCGACGGACCTTCAGGTCTCCATCACGGCCGCCGGCCTGCTGATCTCGGGCTACGCGCTCGGGGTCGCGGTCGGCGCGCCCGTGCTCACCATCGCCACCCGCAAGCTGCCGCGCAAGACCGTGCTGCTCGCGCTGATGGCGATCTTCACGCTCGGCAACCTCGCCTGTGCGCTCGCGCCCAACTACGAAATGCTGATGGCCGCGCGCGTCATCACCTCGCTGGCGCACGGCACCTTCTTCGGCGTCGGCTCGGTGGTGGCCACCGGCCTCGTGGCGCCCGAGCGCCGCGCCTCGGCCATCGCGATCATGTTCACCGGCCTTACCGCCGCCACGCTGCTGGGCGTGCCGGCCGGCGCATGGCTGGGCCTTCAGCTGGGCTGGCGCTCGACCTTCTGGGCGGTGACGCTGATCGGCGTGCTGGCCTTCGTGGTGCTCGCGGCCTTCGTGCCCCGCATGAAGGGTGAGGCCAAGCCGGCACCGCTGCGCGAAGAGATCGCCGTGCTCGCCCGCCCGCAGGTGCTGCTGGGCCTGGCGATGACGGTGCTCGGCTTTGCCGGCGTGTTCGTGGTCTACACCTACATCCAGCCGCTGCTGACGCAGGTCACCGGCCTGTCGGAATCGGCCGTGTCGCCGATCCTGCTGGTGTTCGGCGGCGGCCTGGCCGTCGGCAACATCCTGGGCGGCAAGCTGGCCGACCGCGCACCGATGGCCGCCGTGCTTGGCACGCTGGTGGCGCTGGCCGTGGTGCTCGGTGCGATGCAGTTCACCATCGGCACGCCGTTCACCGCCGTGGTGTTCGTGGGCCTGCTCGGCGTGGCCTCGTTCGCCACCGTGGCGCCGATGCAGCTGCGCGTGCTCGAGAAGGCCTCGGGCGCGGGCCAGAACCTCGCCTCGAGCCTGAACATCGCGGCCTTCAACCTCGGCAACGCGCTGGGTGCCTGGGTCGGTGGTGTGACCATCGACCACGGCCCGGGGCTGCGTGCCCTGGGCTGGGTGGCCGCGCTGCTCACGCTCGTGGGCCTGGCGATCGCGCTGTGGAGCCGCGCGCTCGACCGCCGCGCACAGAAGACCGGTCAGCTGCCGGCCGACGGCGCCTCGGCACGGGCCTGATCCTGCACCCCCAGGCGGCGCGCGAAGAACGAAAGGATCTCGTCGCGCGCCGCAAGGGTCGGCTGCCCGGTCTCGTCGATCAGGTGCGCCGTCACCACGCTGTGCGGGCTTGCCACCACCTGCGAGAAGAACGACGGCAGGTCGCGTGTGTTGGCCGCGCTGTCGGGCAGCACGCGGGCCACGAAGCGGTCGCCCAATGCGTCCGCATACGCCGCAAAGCGTTGGGCCCGGCAGAAGCGGTCGCCCTCGAAGCGGTAGGCCATCACGGTCAGGTCCTCGCGCTCCAGGCGCTGGCGCACCTGGGCGATCTCTTCCGGCGAGATCTCGATGCCACCGGGGTTGTCCAGCGGCAGCGACGGCTGCGACAGCACGGGTGCCAGCACGGCAGGCTCCAGCATCATGGTGAGCGCGAAGTTGCCGGTGAAGCACATGCCGATGGCGCCCACGCCCGGCCCGCCGCTCTCCGCATGCGCCAGCCGCGCGAGCGCGCGCAGCCACTGCGTCACCGGGCTCGAGGCGTTGCCCGCGAAGGCGCGGAACTCGGCGCTCACGCAGGCGCGCTGGAACACGGCCTTGCCCTCTTCCGCATCCGGCACCGCGCCATCGCGGCCAAACATCGACGGCATGTAGACCGTGAAGCCGGCGTCGCGCACCCAGCGGGCGAAACGCGCCACGTGCGGGCTGATGCCGGGCATCTCGGTCATCACGATCACGGCCGGGCCGGTGCCGGCCACGTAGACCGTCTTGGTGGCACCGTCGAGCGCGATCTCGCGGCGGGTGAAGTCGTCGAGCGGGTCGGTCATGGCAAGGCCTCCCGGATGTACGGGTGAGCACAGTGAGGAACGAGGGCAAGGATGTGGGACACGAAAGCACTTTCGGTGTTGCGACGATGCCCATTGCACCCCAGCACGCACTAGACTGCCAGTGTCCATTCAGACGCCTATCAGGCGTTTTCTGCCATGCACGATTTCACCGTTCTCGTTCTTCCGGGCAGCTTCGCCACCAGCACCGCCGTCACGCTCGACGTGCTGGCGGCCGCCGCCACGCTCGCACCGCGCCACCAGATGCCCCGCCCCACCTGGCGCGTGGTGTCGCCCGATGGCGGCAGCGTGCCGCTGAGCAACGGCCTGCGGATCGACACCCTCGCCATGCCCCGCCGCGCGCGCGCCGACGGCTCGACATGGATCGTGCCCGGCCTCGGCGTCGACAAACCGGCCGACCTCGCACTGCGCCTGACCGACGACCACGCCCGCGCCGCCATCGATGCGGTGCGGCGCCATGCCGCACGCGGCGGCGCGGTCGCGGCCTCGTGCTCGGCCGTGTTCCTGCTGCAGGCGGCCGGCCTGCTGGCGCAGCGCCGCGTCACCACCTCGTGGTGGCTGGCGCCCGAGCTGCGTCGGCTCGAACCGGCCTGCCATGTCGATGCCGACCGCATGGTCTGCGCCGACGGGCCGGTGAGCACGGCGGGCGCGGCCTTTGCGCAGTCGGACCTCATGCTGCACCTGCTGCGCACGCGCTTCGGCCCCGCGCTGGCCGAGGCCGTGAGCAAGGTGCTGCTGATCGACGGCCGCCAGGCGCAGGCCCCGTTCGTCGTGCCGTCGATGCTGTCCAACGGCAACGAGCTGGTCGCGCGGCTCACGCGGCGCATCGAGGCCGCGCTGCCCACGCCGCCCAGCGTGGCCGCGCTGGCCGAAGAGTTCGCGATGTCGCAGCGCACGCTGGCCCGGCGCGTGCGCGCCGCCACCGGCCTGGGGGCGCTGGCGCTGGTGCAGAGCGTGCGGCTGAACCGCGCGCGCATGCTCATCGAAAGCAGCCGCATGACCATCGACCAAGTTGCGACGCAGGTCGGCTACGAAGACGCCACGGCGCTGCGTCGGCTCATGCGCAAGTCGGCGGGCGCACCGCCGAGCCGGTTCCGGTCGGCCTTGCAGACGGCGTGACGCTGTTGCCTGAGAATGCGCCGCACCATGAATCGTCCGCTTGTCACCCTCCGCCCCGCCACCGCAGCCGACGCGCACACGCTTGCCGCGCTCGCGATCCAGGTCTGGCTCGACACCTACGCCACCGACGGCGTGAGCGACCTGCTGGGGCGTTACGTGCTGTCGACCTTCACGCCGGCAGCGTTCGCTGCATGGGCTGAGGCGCCCGATGCCGCACTGCAAGTAGCGCAGGTCGATGGCCATCTCGTGGGCTACGCGCTGCTGCAATTCGGCGCCGTGCAGCCACTGGCGCCGGGCTGTGACACCGAGTTGCGCACGCTCTATGTGCAATCACCGTTCGCACGCAGCGGCGTCGGCTCGATGCTGCTGCGCGAAGCCCGCAGCGCCGCCCACGCGCGCACAGGCAGCAACGGCCTGTGGCTCACCGTGAACGTGAAGAACCTGCGCGCCTGCGCGTTCTACGAAAAGCACGGGCTGACCGTGACGGGGCTGACGCAGTTCGTGCTCGGCGACGAACGTCACGACAACCACGTGATGGCCACGCCGCCCCGTTGAGCGCGCAGCTGATCAGCCCAGCGGCAACTCGATGCAGGCGGCCAGTGGCACTTCCGTGACGCGCTCGCTGCTCGCCACGACCACGGCCCGCCCCGGCTGCGCAATGCGCCGTTCGATCGCCTGCCACAGGCCGTGGATCGAACGCGCATCGAGCGCGCCGACCGGGTCGTCCAGTAGCACCACGGGCCGCCCCGACGCGAGCGCGGCGGCCAGCCCGACCTTGCGGCGCGAACCGGTCGACAGCATGAACATCTGCTTTTCGAGGTGCGGCGTGAGCGAGAAGGCCTCGACCAGGCGCTGCCACTCGGCCTTGTCGAACCCCGCGTCGCCCTCGCCCAGCAAGGCCGTGCAGGCCTGCACGCTGAGCGCGTCGAAGGCTTCCGACGCCGGCTCGCAGAAGAAGACCTGGCGCCGGTAGGCCTCGGGCTGGGCGTCGAGCGTCACGCCGGCCGCGCGCAGTTGCCCGGCCGATGCGGGCTGCTGCCCCGCCAGCACGCGCAGCAAGGTCGACTTGCCGCTGCCGGTGTCGCCGTACATCAGCGTGACGCCCTCGCCGATGGCGGCGGACCAGCGGTCGGCCAGCGCCGGCTGGTCGGGGTACGCGAAGCGCAGGTTCTGGATCTCGAGGAGAGAGGGAGCTATGGAAAGCCTCATGCGGAATTTGTATCTGTAACGCTAGACTGAACGCCATTTGTAACCGCACCCGCCGCGAGCCGGGCAGGACAGGACACAACGCCGTGAGTCTCTCCGATCTTCTGGGCAGCGCCTGGCAGGGCCTGCACTCCGCATCGAACCCCGACGAAACGCACGCCGCCGAAGGCCTCGAGGACTGCCTCGTCTTCTTCGCCTGGAGCGATGGCACGACGCAGGCACGGGTGCTGTCCGGACGCGGCAAGGACCTCGAAGCCGCCTGGGCACAGGGCACGCGGGCGCTCGAGGCGCAGGCCACGGGCGTGCTACGCGACCTGCGCGTCGACTGGGTTCGCCGCCTGCGTCCGCTGCGCTGGGCCGCGTTCAAGGACGGCCTGGGCGTCCCCGCCGCTGAAGGCCTGGCCTTCGACGCGCGATGCGACGCCGCCCTGCTCGCTCCGCAGATCGAGAACCAGCGCCTGCGCCTTCTGGACGCCCCCACCGACGACGACACGACCGTCTGGGCCTTCCAGACCCGCGCGGTGCACGTGGACGCCAGCGGCGTGCACGTCCTCGCCGCCGATGGCCATCGCGAACTGCAGCCCATCGACGCGCCCTTGCTGCGCCGCCTGATCTCCGCCGGCGCCGACCATCTCGCCGCCCGCGTGCAAGCAGACGGCACGCTCGCACCAAGCACGCCCGATGCCGACGCCCCCCGCGCCGCCGACCACGCCCACGTCGTGCACGCGCTGCTGGAGGCCTGGGACCCGGCGCAGGCCGAGACCCGGCAGGCCGCGATCCACCGCGCGCTCGCGCGGCTGACGCGCACGCTGATCCGGCCGGCCGCGCTGCCCAACGGCACGCACGTTGCCTGCCTCGTGGAGCCCGGCAGCAGCGACACCTCGCTGGGCGCCAACGCCGCCTGCATCGGCGCGCTGGTGCGCTACACCGAGCTCAGCCGCGACCGGCGCTACCTGCCCCTGCTCGACCAGCTCGCGCGCGCCGTGCTGCACATGCAGGACCCGGTGTCCGGGCGCTTCGCCCACACGCTGCACCACCCGTCGATGGCCGAGAAGCCCGAAGCGCCCGGCGATGCGCGCGAGGACGACCAGGCCGTCGTGGCGCTGCTGCGTCTGTACGGCCTCACGGGCAACCGCCGCTGGTTCGGCGCCGTCGAAAAAGCCTTCGAGCACTTCGTCGCCGCCAGCTACGCCAACGCGCAAGACCACGCGCTGTGCCGCGCCGCCAGCGCGTTCGTGCGCTACCGGCCCGAGCCGCGCCACTTCCAGTTCGGCCTGCAGAACCTCCACGCCTCGCTCGACTTCGCGCTCATGCAGACCACCGCCGTGGCGGCCCTGCCGGCCCAGCTCGCGGCCGGCGCCGAACTGGTCGCGCGGCTCGACGCCAACCCCGCCCAGCAGCCGCTGCTCGACGGGCTCGATCGCGCCGCGCTGCACCGCGCGCTACTGCACAGCATGCAGCGCCTCGCGGACAGCCATACCGGGCCCGAGCGTGCGATGTTCTTCGCGCAGCCGGCGGCCGTCGAGGGCAGCTTCTTCGGCGACACCGCGCAGGCGCTCGCCGATGCCGTCGCCTGCCTGAAGCTGTTGCAGTCGACGGCCGGCGCGCCCTTGCACGACGCGGCGCTGGCCGAGGCTGTGCGCGCCGCCGCGCGGCAGCCGCTGGCCGACGCGGTGCTCGATGCCGTGCCGCGCGACGTCCGCTTCACCCACCCGCTCACGCTCGGCCCGCTGCGCCTGCTCGGCGCGCGCGTGCGCCCGCGTGAGATGACCGGCCCCGGCCCGCTCACCGTCGAGACCTGGTGGCAGGCCGACGCGCCCGTCGACACCGACTGGCGCCTGGACATCGGCACGCGCCCCGCCACCTGCGTCACCGCGCCGGCCTGGGGCCTGTCGAGCGGCCACGCGCCCTGTCAGGGCCGCCACCCCGTCAGCCGGTGGACGCCGGGCAAGGTCTACCGCGATGTCCACGTGCTGCGCCCGCCGCTGGCCACGCGGCTGTACGACGTCGACATGCAGATGGAAGCCGGCCTGATCGGCCCCGGCCAGCGCATCGAGCGCCTGCGCATGCCGCGCTTCTTCGACTTCGTCGTGCAGGAGGGCAAGGCATCGCCCGCGCCGATGTGGCGCTATCCGCCGGTGCCGCGCTACCGCGTCGCCGCGCCCGCGTCGCTGCCGCCCGACCAGCCGGGCGAGCCGCGGCAGACCTGGAACGCCGCGCAGATCGAAGCCGTGACGGGCGGCACATGGCACGTGGCCCCGCCGCCGGGCTGGTTCATTCGCTCGCTCACGCGCGGCGAAGGCCACACGCCGCTGGTGCCGTCACCCACGATGTTTGTCGCCTCCGACTACTGGACCCTGGCGACCCACGAACGCTTCGGCGACAACGAGAGCGAGCGCAACTGGGACTGGTCGGAGTCGGTCGCGCGCATGCAGCCCACGCTGGCCGGCGCGGTGCTGCGCAAACCCTTGCCGGGCCTGGCGCCCGACTTCCCGGTGCTGCTGGTCGACGACCCGATCCAGGCATTGGTCGAGCTGGGCATCGCCGCACGCGAACGGCTGAAGGGCAAGGTCATCGGCATCACGGGCAGTGCAGGCAAGACCTCGGTGTGCCACATGCTCGACCACGCCTTTGCGCCCACGCACACCCGCTTCGCGACCATCGACAACTACAACTCGCGCGTGGGCATGCTGTCGATGCTGGCCAACACGCCCGCGCAGACCGACCTGGTGATCCTGGAGGTGGCCGTCAGCGCGATCAACGCGGTCGACTACCAGAACATCAAGCGCGTGCGGCCCGACCTGGCCGTGCTCACGAACATCACGGCCTCGCACCTGGGCGAAGGCGAGACCGTGATGGACGTCGCGCGGCGCAAGGCCAACATCTTCGAGGGAATGCAGCCCGGCGCCTGGGCCGTGATCTGCACCGACACCGACCACTTCGACTACCTCGTGGAGCGTGCGCGGGCGCGCGAGCTGCGTGTGCTGACCTACGGCAGCGCCGCATCGGCCGACTTCCGGCTCGACGCCCACGACCCGCCCACCGGCCACGTCCGCGCCAGCCGCCCCCACAGCGACGGCCAGCGCTTCGAATACACGCTCGGCGCCAAGGGCCGCCACATGGCCGTCAACAGCCTCGTGTGCTTCGCCGTGGCGCATGCGCTGTCGCTCGACAGCGGGCGCGTGCCCGAGCAGCTGGCCTCGTTCGCCGCCGTGAAGGGGCGCGGCCAGGAGCTGTCGTTCACGCTCGACCACAGACGCTTTCGCGTCATCGACGAGTCGTACAACGCGAACCCGCTGTCGATGACGGCCGCGCTGGCCTCGCTGGCCGACCAGCCCGACGAACAGGGCCGCAAGCTGCTCGTGCTCGGCGACATGAAGGAGCTGGGCGACGACACGCAGCGCCACCACGATGCGCTCGTCGCGCCCATCGTCCAGTGCCATCCGGCGCGCGTGTTCCTGCTGGGTGAGTGCATGACGCGGCTGCGCGAGCGCCTCGCCGCCGCCTTGCCGCAGGGCGCCACCGTGCAGGCCTTCGACACGCTGGAGGCGCTGGAGCGCGCACTGCTCGAACAGGTCGCCACCGACGACACCGTGCTCTTCAAGAGCTCCAACGGCACGGGCCTGTGGCAGATCGTTCGCAACATGACCGAGCTGCAGGAAGAAGAAAAGGAAAAAGAGCAGCAACAACAGGCACGCCTCGCGCGCGAACGCGCGGCAGCAGCGGCTGCTGCCGCGGCAATGCCGAAACCGCCCGTGCTTCCCCCCATGCCCCAGCCGCCCGCCGTCGTGATCCGGCGCGCCGGTTCGCCGACGGAGAGCGCGCAGCCCACGCCGAGCTGGGTGCTGTACGACTTCACGCACGACCGGCTGCTGACCCATCAGCCTTCAGAACACAGCTTTGTGCCCGCCTCGCTGTCGAAGCTGGTCACCGCCGCGCTGGTCGAACAGAAGCTGCGCGACGACCGGCTCGACCGCCATGCCGAAGCCGTGCAGGTACCCGTCGACCCCGTGCCCGCGCGCGACGATCCGTCGGCCGCGCTGTATGCGGCCGGTGCGCCGCCGCTGCCCGTGCATCGCCTGCTCGAAGCGGCGCTGGTCGTGTCGTCCAACAAGGCGGCGCTCACGCTGGCGTCATGGCACAGCGGCGACTTCGACAGCTTCGTCGCGGCGATGAACCGCCAGGCGCAGGCCTGGGGCATGCACGACACGCACTTCGCCTGCCCCGCCGGCCTGGTGGGCACGGCGCGCACCACCGCGGTCGACATGCTCACGATGGCGCGCCACGTGCTGCGCGACTTTCCATCGGTGCTCGAGATGGCCGGCAAGGACCGACTCGACGGCGTGTCCGCCGAAGCCCCGAGCACCAACCTGCTGCTGGGCCGCGTGCCCGGCGTGGACGGCCTGAAGACCGGTTCGCTGCCGGGCCTGGGCTCACACCTGATCGCCACCGCGCAGCGCGACCAGCGCCGGCTGGTGTCGGTCGTGCTCGGTGCGCCGGATCGCCAGACCTGTGCGCGGTTGTCGGCGCTGCTGCTGCAGCGCGGGTTCGAGACGCCGGCGGCGCCGGGGATGCAGTAGGCCGGGTCAGCGCCCGGCGGCGGCTGCGTCCAGAGGCTGCAACCCCTTCACCCACTCGAACACCGCCGCCACCGCCGGCTCCGAGCGCCGCCCTTCCTGGCACACCAGATAGAACGGCAGCCCAGGCAACTCGGGCCCGAAGGGCTGCACGAGGTTGCCCGCGCGCAGCTCGTCTGCGATCAGCGCCAGGCTCATCAACGCCACGCCCTGCCCCTGCAGCGCGGCGGACACGGTGTGCGTCTCGTCCGAGAACACCGGGCCGGCCGACACGTCGAGGCCCGGCACCTGCGCCTGCTGTTGCCATTCGAGCCAGGTGCCCGGCGGGCTCTTGCTGCTGGGCGCCGCGAAATGCAGCAGCGTGTGTCGCGTCAGGTCGGCACGGCGGCGCAGCTTGAGTGCGGGGCTGCAAGCCGGCGCAAAGACGTTGTCGAACAGCTTCTCGGCCACCATGCCGGGCCACTGGCCACGGCCGTAGCGGATGGCGATGTCGGCCGTGACGCCGTCGAGCGCCACCGCGTCGTGCGACGCATGGATGCGCAGGTCGAGCTTGGGGTGCAGTGCACGCAGCGTGCTCACGCGCGGCAGCAGCCAGCGCGCCGCGACGGCCGGCGTGACCGACAGCGTGATGGCCTGTCGCGCCGGCGGTGCGCGCAACCGTGCGACCGCGTTCGCCATGGCGCCGAACGAATCGCTCAGCACCGCCTGCAGCTCGCGTCCTTGCGGCGTCAGCACCAGTTGCCGCGGCTGCCGGATGAAAAGTGCCACGCCCAACGCGTCTTCGAGTTGCCGCACCTGGTGGCTGATGGCCGTGGGCGTAACTGACAGCTCGTTCGCCGCGAGCTTGGCGCTGCAATGGCGCGCCGCGGCCTCGAAAGCGCGCAGCGAGGCCAGCGGAGGCAGTGAATGCAGGGCGGACATGGATGAATAGAATTTTCAGTAAGGCAAAGAAATGGTCGTTTGTCGCTCTGCTGATGCTTGGATAAATTCAAACCCAAGTCAAGCAGACAGCTGAGTTTCATTCACTCACTCCACCCACCGAGGACCACGCCATGACCACCTTGCTCCATCTCGACAGCAGCGCCCGCCCCGGCCGTTCGGGCACCACCGTGCACGGCTCGCACTCGCGCCGCCTGAGCCACCATTTCGTTTCGGCCTGGAAAGCCACCCGCCCGCAGGACGAGGTGATCTATCGCGACATCGGTGCCGCGTCACCGAGTGTGGTCACGGGCGAATGGATCGAGGCGGGCTACACGCCGCCGGACCTGCGCGCGCCGTGGATGCACGAGGTGCTCGCGGAAAGCGATACGCTGATCGCCGAGATCCGCCAGGCCGACGTGCTGGTGATCGGCGTGCCGATGTACAACTTCAGCATGCCCGCGCCGCTGAAGTCGTGGATCGACAACGTCGTGCGCATCGGCGCGACCTTCGACTACGACCGCAGCCGCGAGAACCCGTATGTGCCGCTGCTGGCGGAGCGCAACCGCCGCACCGTACTGCTCACGTCGTGCGGCAGCAGCGGCTACGGGCCGGGCGGCGTCCAGGCGCACCTGGACCTGCTGACGCCCGGCATCGCCAACCCGTTCGCGCTGCTCGGGTTGAACGAGATCCACAGCGTGGCGGTCGAGCATGCGGAAGACCATGGCGACCTGCTCGACCAATCGATTGCCGCCGCACTCGCGCGCGTCGACGCGCTGGTGGGTCAGCTGCAGGCCGCCTGACGGACCTGCGGATTGCCTTGATCAGGCGGAACGCAGTTGTTCGCGCAGCTTCTGCCCGATCTCGGGGCGCTCCAGGAACGGGTCGGCCGGGTTGGTGATCGACACGATGTTCTCCATGCGGCTCTTCACGTTGCCCAGCGCCTTGGGGTGGCTGAACACGTAGAACTGGTTGTCGCTGATGGCCTCGAACACCTTGTGCGCCACCTCGGCGGCCGTGATCTTGCCGCTGCTCACCGCCTTGTTGCTCATGGCCTGGCCTATGAGCTGGCTCTTGGTGAGCTCGGTGTCCTTCGGTGCGTTCGGGCGGTTGCGCTCACTGCTGGTGATGCCGGTGGGCACGAAGTACGGGCACAGCAGGCTGGCGCCGATCTGGTCGGTGACCAGGTTCAGGTCCTGGTACATGGTTTCGGTCAGGCTCACGACGGCGGCCTTGGCCGCGTTGTAGATGCCCATGTTGGGCGGCGTGAGCAGGCCGGCCATGCTGGCGGTGTTGGTGATGTGGCCGCGGTAGCTCGGATCCTTGGCGGCAGCCTCGAGCATCATGGGCGTGAACAGGCGCACGCCGTGGATCACGCCCCACAGGTCGACGCCCAGCACCCATTCCCAGTCGGCCACGGTGTTTTCCCACACCAGGCCGCCGGCGCCCACACCGGCGTTGTTGAACACGAAGTGCGGCGCGCCGAAGCGTTCCTTGACGGCGGCGGCCAGCGCTTCCATCTGGGCCGCGTCGGACACGTCGACCTTGCGCGCCAGCACCTGGACGCCCAGGGCCTCCATCTCGGCCTTGGCCTTGTCGAGTGCGTCCTGCTGCACGTCGACGAGCACGAGGTTCATGCCGCGGGCGGCGCCGATGCGCGCGCATTCGAGGCCGAAGCCCGAGCCTGCGCCGGTGAGTACGGCGGTCTTGCCCTTGAAGTCCTGGATCATTTGCCGGTGTCCTTGTCTCTGACGTTGAAGCGGAAGCCCCTATTGAAATACGGAACGCGCGCCGGCGCAGTCACGAAGGTGCCCCGACCCACGCCCGCGTCGGGCGTTTTCAGGCCTCTGCTTTCTTCAACACATACCCGATGCGCGGAAAGTGCACATGCACCGTGCCCGTGCGCTCGCTGCTGCGCTCCAGCGTGTAGTGCGTGCGCGTGGCGGCGACCAACGTGCCCGCCGTCTCCTCGAGGCCGAAGCTCTCGGCGCGGATGGTGACGGCGCTGCCCAGCGCAATGCCGTGGTCGTCCTGGAAGGTACTGTCGGTGAGCAGCGTGTGCGGCGTGGCGGCCTTGGCGACGGCAATGGCCTCGTCGCTGGAGAACTTCGACGAGGTGCCGTGGCCGATGGCCGCCATGCGGTCCATCCAGTCGAGCACCGCGGGGGTCAGGTCGAGGATGCCCTTCACCGCCTCGATGCGGCGCGTGTACCACAGCGGGTGGTAGGCCGAGAAGTCGGCGATGCACGGCACTTCACCCAGCAGGAAGGGCTTGTCGTCGAGCATGTCCGACAGGCGGCGCAGGTACGACTTGTAGGCGCCGGTGGCGTCGGCCGGGCGCAGGCGCGTCATGTTGCCGGCGCTCATCTTGCCGCGGTCTTCGCCGAAGGCCTTGATGGCTTCGGGCGGCGCCTTGGCGAACACCTCGGCGGCGCCCTTGGGCTGCAGGCTCCAGGCCATCGCGGCCCAGAACAACGAGGTGTCGGCCCACTGCGCGAGGATGCGCGACATGCCCTTCTCGGGCTCGGGGTAGAGCGTGGGCTCGGGCTGCAGGTGCTCCAGCACGTCGGCGATGAGCGCGCTGTCGCAGTACATGTCGGCGCCGATCTGCAGGAACGGCGTCTTGCGGTAGCCGCCGGTGAGCACTTCCACATCGGGCTTGGGCATGATCGGCGGAATGAAGACCGACTTCCACGGCAGCTTCTTCGCGCCGAGGATCGTGCGCACCTTTTCCGAGAACGGCGAGGTGGTGTAGTGGTGGAGGATGAGGTCGGCCATGGCGTCTTTCGTGGAGGTGTTCTTGTGGGTGGTCAGCGCGGCTGCGCGCGCTGGATGATCGAATCGAAATCGGTGCCCGCGCCCAGCGTGCCGAAGGCCTGGCCCCAGTCGCCGCCCAGGCGCGAGACGCAGAAGGCATCGGCCACGGCGGCGGGCGCGGTCTGCACCAGCAAGGCGGCCTGCACGGCCAGCGCCACGTCTTGGGCGAGGCGGCGTGCCTCGGTCTCGGAGGCCATGGCCTCGATGCGTGCGGGCAAGGCGTCGGCCAGGCGGTCGAGGGCGGCCTGCTGGCCGCGCGCGGGGGCCAGCTCGTGCGCCAGCGCCGCCACGGCGTCGCCCTTGCGCAGGCCGCGCAGCAGGTCGAGCGCCATGATGTTGCCGGCGCCCTCCCAGATGGAGTTGAGCGGCATCTCGCGGTAGATGCGCGCGAGGATGCCCTCGCCGCCCTCTTCCACGTAGCCGTTGCCGCCCAGGCATTCCATGGCCTCCTGCGCGAAGTGGCTGCCGCGCTTGCAGATCCAGAACTTGGCGACCGGCGTGAGCAGGCGCGCCATCAGGTTCTCGTGCGCGTCGGCCTGGCGGTCGAAGGCCCGCGCGAGGCGGATGGCCAGGGCAGTGGCGGCCTCGCTTTCGAGCGCGAGGTCGGCCAGCACGTTCTTCATGAGCGGCTGTTCGACCAGCGGCTTGCCGAAGGCCTGGCGTTGCGCCGTGTGGTTCAGCGCGATGCCCAGTGCCTGGCGCATGAGGCCGCTGGTGCCGAGCGAGCAGTCGAGCCGCGTCATCGTGCCCATCTCGAGGATCTGCGGAATGCCGCGGCCCTCCTCGCCCACGAGCCAGGCGCTGGCGCCGTGGAACTCGACCTCGGAGCTGGCGTTGGCCTTGTTGCCGAGCTTGTCCTTCAGGCGCTGGATGTGGATGGCGTTGCGCGTGCCATCGGGCAGCACGCGCGGCAGGAAGAAGCACGACAGCCCGGCCGGCGCCTGCGCGAGGATGAGGAAGGCGTCGCACATCGGCGCTGAGAAAAACCACTTGTGGCCGGTGATCGCGTAGCGCTCGCCCCAGGCGTCGCTGCCGTCGCGCACGGCCTGCGTGGTGTTGGCCCGCACGTCGGAGCCGCCCTGCTTCTCGGTCATGCCCATGCCCATGGTCACGCCGGGCTTGTCGTTCAACGGCTTGAGCGCGGGGTCGTACCAGAGGCTGGCGAGCTTCGGGCCCCACTCGGCATGCACGCCTGCGTTGCCGCGCAAGGCGGGCGTGACGGCGTAGGTCATCGAGATCGGGCACAGGATGGACGGCTCCAGCTCGGTGAAGAGCATGAAGCCCGCCGCGCGCAGCACGTGCGGCGAGGCGGACGTGCCGGTCCACGGCGTGCCGTGCAGGCCCACGCCCACGGCGGCAGTCATCAGCGCGTGGTAGCTCGGATGGAACTCCACCTCGTCGATGCGACGGCCGAAGCGGTCGTGCGTGTGGAGTTCGGGCGTGTGGATGTTGGCCAGCCGCGCATGCGTCTGCATGGCGGCCGAGCCGAGGGTGGCGCCCAGCTCGTGCAGCTGCGTGGTCTGCAGCTTGGGCGCGTTGAACTTCAGCGCATCGCGCAGGGGGCGGTGGGTGTCGAAGAGGTTGTAGTCGACCAGCGGCGTGGGCTGGTTGAAGACCTCGTGCGTCGTGTCCATGTCCGGCCTCCTTGCCGTGCGTTTCAAGCCATCAGATGAGCTTGACCAATTGCTTGCCGAAATTCTTGCCCTTGAGCAAACCCAGGAAGGCTTCAGGGGCGGATTCGATGCCCTGCGCAATCGACTCGCGCGGCTTGAGCTTGCCCGTGCCCACCAGCGTGCCGAGTTCGGTCAGCGCCTCGGGCCACACTTCCATGTGCTCGCTGACGATGAAGCCCTCGATCTTCAGGCGGTTGATGAGGATCAGCGCCGGGTTCGCCAGCGGCAGCGGCTGGCCGTCGTAGCCCGCGATCATTCCGCACAGCGCCACGCGCGCGAACGCGTTGGTGCGCAGCAGCACGGCGTCGAAGATGTAGCCGCCGACGTTCTCGAAGTAGCCGTCGATGCCGTTCGGGCAGGCTTCCTTGAGCGCGGCGCTCATGGTCTTCACGTCGGGGTGCTGGCGGTAGTCGATGCAGGCGTCGAAGCCGAGTTCGTCGGTCACGTACTTGCACTTGTCGGGGCCGCCCGCGATGCCGACCACGCGGCAGCCGCGCGCCTTGGCCAGCGCGCCGAAGGCACTGCCCACGGCGCCGCTGGCGGCCGTGATGACCACGGTTTCACCGGCCTTGGGCGCGATGATCTTCACGAGGCCGTACCAGGCCGTCACGCCGGGCATGCCCACGGCGCCGAGGTAGTGCGACAGCGGCACGTGCGTGGTGTCGACCTTCTTGAGCGCGCCGGGCTGCGAGGCATCGACCACGCTGTATTCCTGCCAGCCGCCGAAGCCGACGACCTTGTCGCCCACGGCGTACTTGGGGTGCTTGCTCTCGACCACTTCGCCGACCGTGCCGCCCTGGAACACCTGGCCCACGGGTTGCGGCTGCGCGTAGCTCTTCGAGTCGTTCATGCGCCCGCGCATGTACGGGTCGAGGCTCATGTAGTGGTGGCGCACCAGCACCTGGTTGTCGGCGAGTGCGGGCGTCTCGACAGTCACCAGCTTGAAGTTGCTGGCCGTGGCTTCGCCCTCGGGGCGGTTGTCGAGGTGGATCTGCTTGTTCGTGGGCATGGAAGTCTCCGGGGGAATGGGGTGTCAGTCGGTCGATGGCGGACGCATGGCGTTCGCGCTCGCGGGGCCGGTCGGCAGCCGGCGCTTCACGTACTTGAAGGTGCCGGTGGCATGGGCGCACACGCGCTCCTGCTCGTCGTAGATCTTGGCTTCGGTGAAAGCCAGCGTCGCGGTGCGGTGCAGCAGCGTGCCGCGCGCGTGCAGCGGGCCGACCGACGGCTGCATGAAGCTGGTCTTCATCTCGATGGTGACCACGCCGGTCTCGGGCGCCACGCTGCGCGCAGCGGCCGCCATGGCGATGTCGAGCAGCGTCATGCAGGCGCCGCCGTGCGTCACGTCGAAGGTGTTCAGGTGCTCGGGCTTGGCGGTGTAGATGATCTCGGACTGGCCGTCCTCGAACTTCGTGAGCTCGAAGCCGAGGTGGCGCGCGAACGGAATCTGGCTCGTGTACGAGCGGATGTTGATGTCGCTGGATTTTTCAGGCGAATCGGACATGTCAGGCCGCACCCAGCACCACGCTCACGCCGCCATCGACCGCCACCCACTGGCCGGTGATGTGCTTGCCGGCATCGCTCGCGTACAGCAGCGTCAGGCCCTTCAGGTCTTCGTCGTCGCCCAGGCGGCCCAGCGGTGCCGAGGCGGCCATGTGCTCTTCGCCTAGGGTCTTGATCAGGCCGGCCGCCATCTTCGTCATGAAGAAGCCCGGGCAGATCGCGTTCACGTTGATGTTGTACTTGCCCCATTCGGCGGCCAGCGTCTTCGTGAAGCCGATCACTGCGGTCTTCGAGGTGTTGTAGGCCAGCGTCTGCATGCCGGGCGGGTTGCCGTTCAGGCCGGCGATCGAGGCGATGTTGATGATGCGACCGCGCTTCTTCGGGATCATGTAGCCGTTGGCAACCTGCTGCGCGAGGATGAAGTAGCCGCGCACGTTGAGGTTCATCACCTTGTCCCAGGCCTCGACCGGGTGGCTCTCGGCGGGTGAACCCCAGCTGGCGCCGGCGTTGTTGATGAGGATGTCGATGCCGCCCATGCGCTGCAGCGTTTCGTCGGCCAGGCGGCGGGTGTCTTCTTCCTTGGAGCAGTCAGCGGCGATCCAGCGCGCGTCGATGCCGGCGGCCTGCAGCTCGGCGGCGGCCTGTTCCAGGTCGTCGGCCTTGCGCGAGCTCAGCATGATCTTCGCGCCGGCTTCGCCCAGCGCATGGGCCATCTGCAGGCCCAGGCCGCGCGAGCCGCCGGTGATGAGGGCGGTCTGGCCCGTGAGGTCGAAGAGTTGTTGGGTGGTGCGGACGGTCATGGCGAGAGGTCTCCTGTGGGCGCTGGTTTTTCAGGTCAGGGAATGCCGCGGAACCGGCTTTGCCGGGCCGCAGGCGTTGCCCCCTGCAAGGGGGGTGGCGAAGCGACACGAAGTGCGCGTAGCCTGGGGGTGAGTCATGTCACATAGTCCATGCACTGGCGGGCTTCTCGGACTGCGCCGATGAAGGGCTTGAGGGCCACGTGCTGGGGATGGTCCGCATAGGCCGCCAGCGCGGCGGCATCGGTGAATTCCGAGTTCAGGATCAGGTCGTAGGTGGCCTCGAGCCCGGGCTGGGCGATGACCACCTCGAAACGGTGCGTGCCGGGCGAGAGCGTCGCGCAGGCATCGAGCAGCGCCTTGGCCTTGAGCAGGTTGGTCGCCTTGTCGGCGCCCTCGGCGTGTTCCTTGAACTTCCACATCACGATGTGCTTGAGCATGGTCGGGTCCTTGCCTTGTGTCTTACTTGAGCCGCGAACGCACGTAGATGAGCACGACGCCCACCGCGGCGACCACGGCGCCGGGCACGGCCATCGACCAGCCGAGCGCAGGCTCGGTGCGGCCCGTGGCGATGCCCAGGATCACGAGGAACAGGCCGCCGTAGATCAGGATCCAGATCCACTTCTCGAGCCGCGCATGCGGCTTGGGTGATTTCGGCGGTTGGGCGGCGGGCGGGGGTGAGTTCGGGGCGGCGTTGGCCATTGTCAGAAAGCGTCCTCGGGCAAAGCGGTACAGGTCGGGTCACGGCTCTCCACCACGTTGAGCCAGGCACCGATTTTCGGCAGCTCGTAGTGGAAGAAGTAGTCCGTGGCGCCGATCTTGCCAGCTGTTACCGCCCTCTCCTTCTGCGCGTCGATTTCCAGCGCCCGCAGCGCCACGTCGAGCCAGAGCCAGGCCAGCACGGTGTGGCCGAAGGCCTGCATGTAGGGCACGGCGTTGGCCAGCGCGTCGGCCGGGTCGCCGGTGGACCAGGCCGCCTCCGTGGCGCTGCCGATGCGCTGCAGCGCGGCGCCCAGCGCCTTGGCATGCGGCGCCAGTGCCGGCACCTTGGCGGCGCGGCCGATGGTCTCGGTGATGCGCCCAGCCAGCAGCTGCAGGCCGCGGCCCTTTTCCATCAGCACCTTGCGGCCCAGCAGGTCGGCCGCCTGGATGCCGTGCGTGCCCTCGTGGATCATGTTCAGGCGGTTGTCGCGCCAGTACTGCTCCACCGGAAAGTCGCGCGTATAGCCGTAGCCGCCGTGCACCTGGATCGCCAGCGAATTGGCTTCCAGGCACCACTCGCTGGGCCAGCTCTTGGCGATGGGCGTGAGCACCTCCAGCAGCAGGCGGGCGTCGTCGGCCTGCGCGGCGTCGCCGGTCTTCTGCGTGTCGACCAGGCGGGCGCAGTACAGCTCCAGCGCCAATGCGCCCTCGCAGTACGCCTTCTGGGCGAGCAGCATGCGGCGCACGTCGGCGTGCTCGATGATGCGCACCTGCGGCGCGGCCGAGTCTTTGGCCACGGCGGCGCCGGCGGCTTCGGGTTTCTTCACCAGCCGGCCCTGCGGGCGGCTCTTGGCGTACTCGAGCGAGGCGTAGTAACCGGCCATGCCGAGCATGGTGGCGGCGGTGCCGACGCCGATGCGGGCCTCGTTCATCATGTGGAACATGCAGTGCAAGCCCTTGCCGGGCGCGCCGACCAGGTAGCCCACCGCGCCGGCCTTGCCGCCGACCGGGTACTTACCCTCTCCGAAGTTCAGCAGCGTGTTGGTGGTGCCGCGCCAGCCGAGCTTGTGGTTCAGGCCCGCCAGCGCCACGTCGTTGCGCTCGCCGGTGAGTTCGCCCTGCGTGTCCACCATGCGCTTGGGCACGATGAACAGCGAAATGCCGCGCGTGCCCGGAATCAGCTTGCCGTTCTCGTCGGGGATCTTGGCCAGCACGATGTGCACGATGTTCTCGGTCAGCTCGTGGTCGCCGGCCGAGATCCACATCTTGTTGCCCGTGAGCCGGTAGCGCGGGCCCAGCGGGTCGTCTTGATAGTCGGCGCCATCGGGCACGGCGCGCGTGGCCACGTCGCTCAGCGAAGAGCCCGCCTGGGGCTCCGACAGGCACATCGTGCCCGCCCAGCGGCCCGAAAATTCGTTCTTGGCAAACACCTCTTTCTGCATCTCGGTGCCGTGCACCATGAGCAGGTTGGCGTTGCCGCTGGTGAGCATGTTCGAGCCGATGCTCACCGAGGCCATCGCGAAGAAGCTGTTGGCCGCGGCCTGCACCGTGTAGGGCAGCTGCATGCCGCCGATCTCGTAGTCTTGCGCGGCGCTCATCATCCCGGACTCGACGAAGGCCTTGTGCGCATCGTGCGTGGCCTGCGGCAGGATGACCTTCTCGCCATCGAAATGCGGTTCCTGCGTGTCGACGGTGCGGTTGAACGGCGCGTACTTTTCGCGCGCGATGCGCTCGCAGGTGTCGAGCACGGCGTCGAAGGTTTCGCGCGAGTGGTCGGCAAAACGCTCGCTCTGGTTGAGCTTTTCGGCGTCGAGCCAGTCGTAGAGCAGAAAGTCGAGGGTGGGACGCAGGCTCATGGTGATGTCTTCTTCAGGCTACGACTTCGCGGGTGACGAAGTCTTCTTCTTCGGGGAATCGGGCAGCGTGGCGATGGTGCCCTGTGCCAGTGCGCAGAGCTTCTCGGTGCCGTCGTCGGCCACCACCACCACCTCGCAGGTGCACACGGCCTGCGAGCTGCCGGTATGCACGGCCCGGGCACGCGCAATCAGCCGCTGGCCGATGGCGGGCCGCACGTAGTTGATCTTGAATTCGGAGGTCACGACCGGCACGCGCAAGGCGCTGCCGCCAGCGAAGGTCAGCGCGTTGTCGGCCATGTAGCTCACGATGCCGCCATGGGCGAAACCGTGCTGCTGCTTCAGCTGCGCGGTGAGCGGCAGCTGAAGCTCGGCATGGCCCGGCGCGAGTGCGTGCAGCTCGGCGCCGATCAGCACGCTGAAGGGCTGCGCGGCCAGCACGCTGCGCCCGTAGGCCAGAACGGCTTCGGGCGAGACCTCCTGGTCAATGCCCAAGCCGGACATGGTTACAGGACCTCGAACACGCCCGCAGCGCCCATGCCGCCGCCGATGCACATCGTGACCACGACCTTCTTGGCGCCGCGGCGCTTGCCTTCGATGAGCGCGTGGCCCGTGAGGCGCTGGCCGCTCACGCCGTAGGGATGGCCCACGGCGATGGCGCCGCCGTTGACGTTCAGGCGGTCGCCCGGAATGCCCAGCTTGTCGCGGCAGTAGATGACCTGCACGGCGAAGGCTTCGTTCAGCTCCCACAGGTCGATGTCGTTGACCGTGAGGCCCAGGCGCTTGAGCACCTTGGGGATGGCGAAGACCGGGCCGATGCCCATTTCGTCGGGCTCGCAGCCGGCCACGGCGAAGCCGAGGAAGCGGCCCAGGGGCTTCAGGCCCTTCTGTTGTGCGTACTTCTCGTCGACCACCACGCAGGCGCCGCCGCCGTCGGAGAACTGGCTGGCGTTGCCGGCCGAGATCAGGCCGCCGGGCATGGCCGAGCGGATGCCGCTGATGCCTTCCTTGGTGGTGCCGGGACGGATGCCTTCGTCGTTCTCGATCGTGACTTCCTTGGTGCGCAGGCCCATCACGGGGTCGGCCACGCCGGCCAGCACAGTGATGGGGGCGATCTCGGCCTTGAAGAGGCCGGCCTCGAGCGCGGCGGTGGCGCGCTGCTGGCTCTGTGCGCCGTACTCGTCCATGGCATCGCGGCCGATGTTGTAGCGCTTGGCGACCTGCTCGGCGGTCTGCAGCATGTTCCAGTAGATCTCGGGCTTGTGCTTCACGAGCCACGGGTCGGCCAGCATGTGCGTGTTGGCTTCGTTCTGCACGCACGAGATGCTCTCGACGCCGCCGGCCACGTACACGTCGCCCTCGCCCGCGATGATGCGCTGGGCGGCGGTGGCGATGGTCTGCAGGCCCGACGAGCAGAAGCGGTTGATGGTCATGCCCGAGGTGGTGACCGGCAGGCCGGCGCGCAGGGCGATCTGGCGCGCGATGTTGGAGCCGGTGGCGCCTTCAGGCGTGGCGCAACCCATGATGACGTCGTCGACCGAGGCCGGGTCGATGCCGGCGCGCTGCACCGCGTGCTGCACGGCATGGCCGCCCAGCGTGGCGCCGTGGGTCATGTTGAAGGCACCCTTCCAGCTCTTCGCGAGCGGCGTGCGGGCGGTGGAAACGATGACGGCGCTGGTCATGGTGAGGTCCTTTGAGGATGGAAGGGAAAAGAGGGAGAAGACGGGGTCGTCATTGCGCCGGAGCAGCGTTCGTGTTGCTCAGGAGCTGGTGATAGAAGCCGATCATCTCGCCGTAGTTCGAGATGGCCAGGCGTTCGTTGTTGCCATGGAAGCGCGCCAGGTCCTCGCTCTTCACTCGGAACGGTGAGAAGCGGAAGACAGCGTCGCTCACGAGGCTGAAGTGGCGCGAATCGGTGGCGGCGGTCATGAGGCCGGGTGCCACCACGGCATCGGGGAAGCTCTGGCGCACCGCCTGCTGGATCGCGCGGTAGCCGGTGCTGTCGGTGGGCGACACGGGCGACGGCTCCGAGTTGCCGGGGTACTGCTTGATCTTGATGTCGTCGTTGGCCAGCGTCTTGCGCAGGTGCGCCTCGACGCTCGCGATGCTGTCGCCCGGCAGGATGCGGAAGTTGACGGCCGCCTCGGCGCGGCCGGGCAGCACGTTGTCCTTGTTGCCGGCGCGCACGATGGTCAGCGCCGTGGTCGTGCGCAGCATGGCGTTGCTGCTCGGGCTCTTCTCGAGCTGGCCGCGCACCAGCGACTCGGTGAGCCACAGGTTGGACAGCATCACGCGGTTGACGCCGCTCATTTCAGGCGCGAGCGCGCCGAACATCTGGCCGGCCACGCCCTGGATGCCGCCGGGCATCGGGTTGGCTTCGAGCCGCGCGAGCGCCGCGCTCATGCTGCCGATGGCGCTGTGTTGCGGCGGCATCGACGAATGGCCAGGGGCGGTGTCGAGCGACAGGAAGAAGGTGCCGTAGCCCTTCTCGGCCAGGCCGATGAGCGCTGCGGGCTTGCTCAGGCCGGGCAGCACGCCGTCGAGCACCAGCAGGCCTTCGTCGAGCACCCAATCGAGGCGCACGTTGCGCGACTTGAGCAGTTCGGCGATGGGCAGCGCGCCGCGCAGGCCGCTCACTTCTTCGTCGTCGCCCATCACCAGGTAGACGGTCTGCTTCGGCTTGAAGCCGGCGCCGATGAGCAGCTCGATGGCTTCCATCTGCGCGAAAAGATTGCTCTTGTTGTCGAGCGTGCCGCGGCCCCAGACGAAACCGTCCTTGATCTCGCCGGCGAAGGGGTCGACCGTCCAGGCTTTTTCAGTGCCGGGGGCGATGGGCACCATGTCCTGGTGCGCCATCAGCGCGATGGGTTTGGCGGACGGGTCGGTGCCGGCCCATGTGTAGAGCAGCGCCTTGTTGCCCACGACTTCCTTCTTCAGGGTGGCGTGGACCTTGGGGTACTGCTGTTCGAGGTAAGCGTGGAGCTTGTCGAACTCGGCCGCGTTGGCCGCCGAGTCGTCCATGCTCGACACCGTGCGGAACGTGATCGCCGTGGACAGCCGCTTGGCGGCTGCCTGCAGGTCGATGTCCAGCTTGGGTGCGGGCGCCACCGCGAGTTGCTGCGATGGCGTGGTCCAGGTCTTGACCGCCACGGCCGCCACCAGTGCCAGGAGCACCAGCAGCAGCCCGAGGAAGATGCGTTTCAACATGGGCGGTCTTGATCCTGGGTCAGTCGTCTCAGCTGAAGGACTTGCCTTCGGCCACCAGTTTCTGGATCAGCGGTGCGGGCTGCCAGAACTCGGCGTCGTCGCGCGGGTTCTGCGCAAAGCGCTTCATCGTCTCGGCCACGTTGTACAGGCCGACCTGCGAGGCGTAGTGCATCGGGCCACCGCGGTAGATCGGGAAGCCGTAGCCGGTCAGGTACACCATGTCGATGTCGCCGGACTTGGAGGCAATGCCGTCTTCCAGGATGTGTGCGCCTTCGTTGACGAGGGCGAACACCAGGCGCTGCACGATTTCCGTGTCGGAGATCTTGCGCGGCGTGATGCCCAGTTCCTTGCGGTGGTCCTCGATCATCTTGTTGACGAGTTCCGACGGAATGGCGTCGCGCTTGCCGGCCTGGTAGTCGTACCACCCTGCCCCGGTCTTCTGGCCGAAGCGGCCCAGTTCGCACAGCTTGTCGGCCGTGCGGCTGTACTTCATGTCGGCGCGCTCGACGGCGCGGCGCTTGCGGATCGCCCAGCCGATGTCATTACCGGCCAGGTCACCCATGCGGAACGGGCCCATGGCGAAGCCGAACTTCTCGATGGCCTTGTCGACCTGCTGCGGCGTGGCGCCTTCGTCCAGCAGGAAGCCGGCCTGGCGGCTGTACTGCTCGATCATGCGGTTGCCGATGAAGCCGTCGCACACGCCCGACACGACCGAGGTCTTCTTGATCTTCTTGCCGATGGCCATCACGGTGGCCAGCACGTCCTTGGAGGTGGCCTTGCCGCGCACCACTTCGAGCAGCTTCATCACGTTGGCCGGGCTGAAGAAGTGCATGCCGACCACGTCCTGCGGACGGTCGGTGAACGAGGCGATCTTGTCGACGTCGAGCGTCGAGGTGTTCGAGGCCAGGATCGCGCCCTTCTTGGCGACGCGGTCGAGTTCCTTGAAGACCTTTTCCTTGACGCCGATTTCTTCGAACACGGCTTCGATGATGAGGTCGGCGTCCTTCAGGTCGTCGTAGCTCAGCGTGGTGCTCAGAAGCGCCATGCGCTGCTCGTACTTGTCCTGCTTGAGCTTGCCCTTCTTGACCTGGGCTTCGTAGTTCTTCTTGATGGTGGCAATGCCGCGGTCGAGCGCCTCTTGCTTCATCTCGAGGATCTTGACGGGGATGCCCGCGTTCAGGAAGTTCATCGAGATGCCGCCGCCCATGGTGCCGGCGCCGATCACGCCCACGGCCTTGATGTCGCGCTTGGGCGTGTCTTCGGGCACGTCGGGAATCTTGCTCGCGGCGCGCTCGGCCATGAACAGGTGGCGCAGGGCCAGCGATTCGGGCGTGAACATCAGCGCGGTGAAGAGACGCCGCTCTTCGGCCATGCCGTCGTCGAACTTCATCTTGGTCGCGGCCTGCACGGCGTCGACGCACTTCAGCGGCGCGGGGTAATTCTTCGACATGCCGCCGACCATGTTCTTGGCGAACTGGAAGTAGGCATCGCCTTGCGGGTGCTTGCACGGCAGGTTGCGCACCAGCGGCAGCTCGCCGCCCTTGGCAGCGACCGACTTGGCGAACTCGACGGCTTCGTCGAACACCGATTCGGCCGAGGCGGCCAGCTTGTCGAACAGCTTCTGGCCCGGCAGGCTGGCGAGCAGTTCGCTCTTCACCGGCTCGCCGCTGACGATCATGTTCAGGGCGGTTTCCACGCCGATCACGCGCGGCAGGCGCTGCGTGCCACCGGCGCCCGGCAGCAGGCCGAGCTTGACTTCAGGCAGTGCCACGCTCGTGCCCGGTGCGGCCACGCGGTAGTGGCAGCCGAGCGCAAGTTCCAGGCCGCCGCCCATGCACACGGAGTGGATGGCTGCGACGACGGGCTTGGGAGAGGCTTCGAGCGAGAGGATCACGCTCAGCAGGTTGGGCTCCTGCAGTGCCTTGGGCGTGCCGAATTCCTTGATGTCCGCACCGCCCGAGAACGCCTTGCCGGCGCCGGTGATGACGATGGCCTTGACGGCGCTGTCGGCGTTGGCCTTGGACAGGCCGTCGGTGATGCCGATGCGTGTCGAGAAGCCGAGACCGTTGACCGGCGGGTTGGTCAGGGTGATCACGGCGACATCGCCGAGCACTTTGTATTCAGCCGTCATGCTGCGTTCCTTGGTGTGTGAAGAAAAAGAAGAAAAAGCACGAGTGTTCTTTTTCGAAGATTCTAGGCGTTTTGCGTGGCCGAACAATGGCACGCAGTCGCTGTCGGGACAAGGGCCTCAAGAGAGAGCCGGACTTTCCAGGAACACCGCGGAACCGGCTTTGCCGGGCCGCAGGTGTTGCCCCCTGCAAGGGGGTTGGCGTAGCGACACGAAGTGCGCGAAGCCTGGGGGTTTGCTTAAACCTCCAGCCACTCCCTGCGGGTGGTGCCGTCTGCGCGCAGGCTGTCGGGCGTCCCGTCGAACACGATGCTGCCGTGGCCCATGACGAGCGCGCGGTCCGAAATCTGCATCGCGATGGTGAGCTTCTGCTCGATGAGAAGCACCGAGATGCCCTTGTCCTTCAGCGTGCGCAGGTACTGCCCCACCAGCTCGACGATCTTGGGCGCGAGGCCCTCGGTGGGCTCGTCGATGATGATCAGGTCGGGGTCGCCCATGAGCGTGCGGCACAGCGTGAGCATCTGCTGCTCGCCACCCGAGAGCACGCCGGCCTCGGTGTGCTGGCGCTCCTTCAGCCGCGGGAACATGCCGTACATGTCGTCGAACGACCAGCGGCTGCCCTTGCCCGAGCCCTTCTGCCCCAAGAGCAGGTTCTGGTGCACCGTGAGCTTGGGGAAGATGTCGCGGTTCTCGGGCACGTAGCCGATGCCCATGTGCGCGATCTCGTAGGCCTTGCGACGCAGGATGTCGCTGCCCTTCCACTGCAGCGTGCCCTCGGCATGCACCAGGCCCATGATGGCCTTGGCGGTGGTCGAACGGCCCGAGCCGTTGCGCCCCAGCAGGGCCACGATTTCGCCCGGGCGGACGTCGAAGGAAACGCCATGCAGCACATGGCTCTTGCCGTAGTAGGCGTGGATGTCGTGAAGCTTCAGCATGTCAGTGTCCCGCCCCCTGTGCATCGGCGACCGAGGAGCCGAGGTAAGCCTCCTGCACACGCGCATTGGCGCGCACGGCAGCCGGCGTGTCGAAGGCGATGACTTCGCCGTAGACCACCACCGCGATCTTGTCGGCCAGCCCGAAGACCACGCCCATGTCGTGCTCCACCGTCAACAGCGTCTTGCCGACGGTGACGTGCTTGATGAGCGAGATGAAGTGCGAGGTCTCGGTCTTGCTCATGCCGGCCGTGGGCTCGTCCAGCAGGATCACGCCAGCGCCGCCGGCAATCGTCACGCCGATCTCGAGCGCGCGCTGTTCGGCATAGGTGAGGTTCACCGCATGCACGTCGCGCTTGCGCTCCAGGCCGATCTGCTTGATGAGCTCTTCGGTGCGCGCGTTGGCGTCGTCCAGGTTCGAGAGAAAGCGCAGGAAGGTGTACTTGTAGCCCAGGCTCCACAGCACGCCGCAGCGCAGGTTCTCGAAGACGCTGAGCTTCGGGAAGATGTTGGTGATCTGGAAGCTGCGCGACAGCCCCAGGCGGTTGATTTCAAAGGGCTTCTTGCCGTCGATGCGCTGGCCGTTGAGCAGCACCTCGCCGCTGGTGGGCGTGAGCCGCCCGCTGATCAGGTTGAACAGCGTCGACTTGCCCGCGCCGTTCGGCCCGATCACGGCGATGCGTTCGCCGGCCTTCACCGCCAGGTCCACGCCGCGGATGATTTCGGTCTTGCCGAAATTCTTGCGCAGCGCCTTCAGTTCCAATGCGTATTGCGCGCTCATTTACGCCGCCTCCCGACGTTTGATTTCTGCTTCGATCTCTTCCTGCGCCTGGCCCCAGACCCGCACGAAGCGGCGCCGGGCCACCTCGAGCACACCCAGGCCGATGGCCAGGATCGCGATGGCGCCGAGCCAGCTGCTCATGCCCGCCGTGTTCAGCGTGGTGCCGAAGAACTTCAGGTCCGGGCCCATCGCGGCGTTGAGCTGGATGTGATAGATCATCTCGATCAATGCAGCCGCACCGATGACGACCGGCACCAGCGCCACGGCGAGCGCGGCGTACAGGCCCCAGAAGCGGTTGAACTTGCCGAACTTGGCCACGCGCAGGTTCATCATGATCAGGCTGGCGATGCCGCCGGGGGCGAACATCACCATGAACACGAACACCAGGCCGAAGTACAGCTGCCAGGCCTTCGACAGTTCGGACAGCAGGATCGAGGCGAACACCAGCAGCACCGCGCCGATGATCGGGCCGAAGAAGAACACCGCGCCGCCCAGGAAGGTGAACAGCAGATAGCCGCCCGAGCGGATGGCGTTCAGGCTGTCGGCCGCGTTCACGATCTCGAAGTTGATCGAGGCCAGGCCGCCGCCGATGCCGGCGAAGAAGCCCGCGATGATGAACGCGAAGTAGCGCACGCGCTGCGTGTTGTAGCCGATGAACTCCACGCGCTCCGGGTTGTCGCGCACCGCGTTCAGCATGCGGCCCAGCGGCGTGCCCGTGAAGGCATACATCAGGGCTGTGCACACGAAGCAGTACGCGGCGATCAGGTAGTACACCTGGATCTGCGAGCCGAAGTTGAAGCCGAAGAAGGTCGGGCCGTACACGCGGTCGGTGGTGATGCCGCCCTCGCCGCCGAAGAAGCTCGGGAACATCAGCGCCATCGAAGCCACGAGCTCGCCGATGCCCATGGTGATCATGGCAAAGGTGGTGCCCGATTTCTTGGTGGTCACGAAGCCCAGCAGGATGGCGAAGAACATCCCCGCCAGACCGCCGACGAGCGGAATGAGCACCAGCGGAATCGTCGGGCCGCCCTTGGTCGCCAGGTTCATCGCATGGATGGCGATGAACGAGCCCAGGCCGGTGTAGACGGCATGGCCGAAGCTCAGCATGCCGCCCTGCCCCAGCAGGATGTTGTAGCTCAGGCAGATGATGATCAGGTAGCCCATCTGCGAGAGCATCGTCAGCGCCAGGCTGCTCTTGAACAGCAGCGGCGAGATGATCAGCACCAGCGCGAACAGCGCCCAGATCAGGTAGCGCCCGATGTTCCAGGGCTTGAAGCGGTAGTACCGCGTCGGGGTCGTCGGGGAAGTGGTGGTTGCGGTGGTCATGGTGTCAGTCCTCCCGGGTGCCCAGAAGACCCTTCGGGCGGAAGATGAGGATCAGCACGAGGAACAGGTACGGCAGGATCGGCGCGACCTGCGAGATCGTGAGCTTGAGCAGCTCGTAGCCGAAGGTCTGGTCGGTCACGGCCACGCCCAGGGCCTGCAGCGCGGTGGCCAGCGACTGGTCCAGCGCGACCGCGAAGGTCTGGATGATGCCGATCAGCAGCGACGCCAGGAAGGCGCCCGCCAGCGAGCCCATGCCACCGACCACCACCACCACGAAGATGATGGTGCCGACCGAACCGGCCATGGCCGGCTCCGTGACATAGGTATTGCCGCCGATCACGCCCGCCAGGCCTGCGAGCGCGGCGCCGCCGCCGAACACCAGCATGAACACGCGCGGCACGTTGTGGCCCAGCGCCTCGACCATGTCGGGGTGCTTGAGCGCCGCCTGGATCACCAGGCCGATGCGGGTGCGCGTGAGCAGCAGCCACACGGACACCAGCATCAGCAGCGCCACCAGCATGATGAAGGAGCGCGACTTGGGGAACTGCGTGCCGTAGAGCGTGAAGAGCGGGCCCTGCAGTGCCTCGGGCAGGCCGTAGGGCACCGTGGAACGGCCCCAGACCAGCTGGACCAGCTCGAGGATGAGGTACGAGAGGCCGAAGGTCACCAGCAGCTCGGGCACGTGGCCGAACTTGTGGACCCGGCGCAGGCTGTAGCGTTCGAAGGCCGCGCCCAGTGCGCCCACCAGCAGCGGCGACAGGATGAGGGCCGGCCAGAAGCCGACGAGGCCCGACAGGGTGTAGGCGAAATAGGCGCCCAGCATGTAGAAGCTGGCGTGTGCGAAGTTGAGCACACCCATCATGCTGAAGATCAGCGTAAGGCCAGAGCTCAGCATGAACAACAGCAGGCCGTAGCTGACGCCGTTGAGCAGTGAGATGACGAAGAATTCGACGTTCATCGGTCTTCCGTGTCGGTTGAAAAAGAAAGAGGCCCGAGTGTTGAAGTCGGGCCTCGACCGGTCAGTGAGTGATCAGCAGGCGATCAGGAGGCGCCGCCGGGTCGCTTCATCTGGCACGAGGTGGGCGTGCTCGAAACGTAGGGCTCGTAGTACTTGACCGGTGCCAGCGTGTAGCCGGTGTTTTCCGGGCTGTACGGACTCTTCGCGTCGGCCTTCTGCCAGCGCGTGATCCACAGGCCCTGCTGCAGCTGGTGGTCGGACTTGCGCATCTCGACGTCGCCGTTGAAGCTCTTGAACTTCATGCCTTCCATGGCGGCCGCCACCTTGACGGGGTCGGTCGACTTGGTGCGCACGAAGGCTTCGGCGAGCATCGCGTACACGGTGTAGGGCGACGTCGTGTACAGGTCTTCGTTGAAGCGCTTCTTGAACTCGTTCATCATCGGCGCGATCGGGCCCGGCGCGTTGTAGTGGCTGTAGCCCACCATGTAGACCTTGCCGTCCGAGGCCGCGCCCATGGCGGTCGGCGTGCCGTTGGTCACCGCGTAGTAGGTGTAGAACTTGACGTTCAGGCCTGCGTCGTTGGCCGACTTGATGAGCAACGCCAGGTCGGAACCCCAGTTGCCGGTGATGACGGTGTCGGCGCCCGACGCCTTGATCTTGGCGATGTAGGGCGCGAAGTCGCGCACCTGGGCCAGCGGGTGCAGGTCGTCGCCGACGATCTGCACGTCGGGACGCTTGGTCTTGAGGTTGTCCTTGGCGTACTTGGCGACCTGCTGGCCGTGCGAGTAGTTCTGGTTGATCAGGTAGACCTTCTTGATGTCGGGCTGGTCCTTCATGAAGGTGGTCAGCGCTTCCATCTTCATGGAGGTGTCGGCATCGAGGCGGAAGTGCCAGTAGCTGCACTTGCTGTTGGTCAGGTCGGGATCGACGGCCGCGTAGTTGAAGTACACGACTTCCTTGCCCGGGTTGCGGGCGTTGTGCTTCTCGAGCGCGTCCATGATGGCCAGCGCCGGGCCGGAGCCGTTGCCCTGCACCACGTAGCGCGCGCCCTGGTCCATGGCCGAGCGCAGCGCGGCGGTGGTTTCCTGCGGGCTGAGCTTGTTGTCGATGCCGATGACCTCGAACTTCACGCCGGCCACGTTCTTCTTGTTGAATTCTTCGGCCAGGAACTGGAAGGTCTTGAGCTGGTTGGTACCGACGGCCGCCATCAGGCCCGACAGCGGGTCCAGCCACGCGATCTTGACGGTCTCACCCTTCTGGGCAAATGCACCGGCGGCAGTTGCCGCGAGCACGGCGGCGGTAGCGATCTTCAGAGCGAACTTCAATCTATATCTCCTGGTCAAACCGATATCAAAAACGCTGCACAAGCGTACAAGTCTTTGCCACCCCACCCCTCAGGGAATGCCCGTAAGGAAGGGGCTGCAAAGGCACGTATCTATCGCGCAGGCGACAGTGCATTTCCTTCTTTTGCTACCCGGCGGTAGGTATCTTCTACCGATGGGTAGGAAATGCGTTCACAAAGACGCCTAGGGGCGCTTCATCTGGCAGGTCGTGGGCGTGCTCGCCACATACGACTCGTAATACTTCACGGGGACGTTGGTGTAGCCGGTGTTCTCGGCGTCATAGGGGTACTTGGCGCTGGCCTTCTCCCAGCGCGAGATGTACAGGCCCTGCTGCAGTTGGTGGTCGGCCTTGCGCATCTCGACCTCGCCGTTGAAGCTCTTGATCTTCATGCCTTCGAGCGCCGCGGCCACCTTGACGGGGTCGGTCGACTTGGTCTGCACGAAGGCAGCATCAAGCAAGGCGAAGGTGTGATAGATCGAGGACTGCGTCAGGTCGTCGTTCATCTTCTTCTTGTAGCCGGCCAGCAGCCGCTGGATTTCGCCGCCCATGTTGTAGTGGGCATAGGCCACGGTGTAGACCTTGCCTGCCGAGGTGGCGCCCATGGCCGTGGGCGTGCCGGCGCCCGGTGCGTAGTACGTGAGGAACTTGACGTCCAGCCCCGAGTCGTTCGCCGCCTTGATGAGCAGCGAGAGGTCGGAACCCCAGTTGCCGGTGATGACGGTGTCGGCGCCCGAGGCCTTGATCTTGGCGATGTACGGCGAGAAATCACGCACCTGCGCGAGCGGGTGCAGGTCGTCGCCCACGATCTGGATGTCAGGGCGCTTGACCTTCAGGTCTTCCTTGGCGAACTTGGACACCTGCTGGCCGTGGGAGTAGTTCTGGCCCAGGATGTAGACCTTCTTGATGTCGGCCTGGTCCTTCATCCAGGTGGTCAGCGCTTCCATCTTCATGGAGGTGTCGGCATCGAGGCGGAAGTGCCAGTAGCTGCACTTGCTGTTGGTGAGGTCGGGGTCGACCGCCGCGTAGTTCAGGTAGAGCAGTTCCTTGCCGGGATTGCGCGCGTTGTTCTTCTCGACGGCGTCGATGATCGCGAGCGCCGGGCCCGAGCCGTTGCCTTGGGTGATGTAGCGCGCGCCCTGGTCCTGCGCCGAACGCAGCGCCGCGGTGGTCTCCTGCGGGCTCAGCTTGTTGTCGATCGCGATGATCTCGAACTTCACGCCCGAGGCATTCTTCTTGTTGAACTCGTCAGCCAGGTACTGGGTGGTCTTGAGCTGGTTGGTGCCCACGGCCGCCATGAGACCCGACAGCGGGTCGAGCCAGGCGATCTTGACGGTCTCGCCCTTCTGGGCGAAGGACGCTGAAACGCTCACCAGCATGGCACAGGCTGCCACTGACTTGATACCGAAGTGCATGAAGAGTCTCCTGAGTGAAAGAGGCGGGACGCCAGCGTACAAGCGCCCTTTTCTTCGCCGCACAGGGAATGCCCGGAAGGAAAGCCGCCGGGGCGGCCTTCCTATCGCGTGCGCGACAGTGCGGGTGGGCTTTGCCGTGCTTCAGAGGCCCGGCAGCTTGTAGTCCTTGAGCAGTTCGCGAAGCTTGGTCTTGAGGATCTTGCCGGTGGCGCCGATCGGAATGGCCTCGACGAACACCACGTCGTCGGGGATCTGCCATTTGGCGGTCTTGCCCTCGTAGAACTTCAGCAGCTCCTCGCGGGTGACTTCGGCGCCGGGCTTCTTCACGACGGCGATGATCGGGCGCTCGTCCCACTTGGGGTGGAACACGCCGATGCAGGCCGCCATGGCGATGGCCGGGTGCGCGACGGCGATGTTCTCGATGTCGATGGAGCTGATCCATTCGCCGCCGGACTTGATCACGTCCTTGCTGCGGTCGGTGATCTGCAGGTAGCCCTCGGCGTCGATGGTGGCTACGTCGCCGGTGGGGAACCAGCCGCGGCCTGCGGCGTCGGCCACCAGCGGGTTGCCGCCCTCGCCCTTGTAGTACTCCTTGACGACCCAGGGGCCCTTGACCAACAGGTCGCCGTAGGCCTTGCCGTCCCAGGGCAGCTCGTCGCCGTTGCCGTCGACGATCTTCATGTCGACGCCGAAGATGGCGCGGCCCTGCTTCATGCGGATCTGCAGCTGCGCGTCGGCGGGCAGCGACAGGTGCTTGTTCTTCAGCGTGCACAGCGTGCCCAGCGGGCTCATCTCGGTCATGCCCCAGGCATGCAGCACCTCGACGTTGTAGTTCTCCTGGAACGCCGTGATCATGGCCGGCGGGCAGGCCGAGCCGCCGATGACGGTGCGGTTCAGCTTGCTGAACTTCAGGCCGTTGGTCTGCATGTGGCCCAGCATCATCTGCCACACGGTGGGCACGCCCGCCGCGAAGGTCACGCCTTCGGCTTCGATCAGTTCGTACACCGACTTGCCGTCGAGCGACGGGCCCGGGAACACGAGCTTGCAGCCCACCAGCGCGGCCGAGTACGGAATGCCCCAGGCGTTGACGTGGAACATCGGCACCACCGGCAGCACCGAGTCTTGCGCCGAGATGCGCATGACGTCGGGCAGCGCGGCAGCGTAGGCGTGCAGCATGGTCGAGCGGTGGCTGTACAGCGCGGCCTTCGGGTTGCCCGTGGTGCCGCTCGTGTAGCACATGCTCGAGGCCGAGTTCTCGTCGAAGGTGGGCCAGTCGTAGCTGGTGGACTGCGTGCCCATCCAGGCCTCGTAGCTCACGAGGTTGGGCACGCCGCTGTCGGCCGGCAGCTTGTCGGCGTCACACAGTGCAACCCATTTCCGGATCGTGGGACAACGCGCATGCACCGCCTGCACCAGCGGCAGGAAGCTCAGGTCGAAGCACAGGATCTGGTCTTCGGCATGGTTGGCGATCCACGCGATCTGGTCGGGGTGCAGGCGCGGGTTGATGGTGTGCAGCACGCGGCCGCTGCCGCTCACGCCGTAGTACAGCTCCAGGTGGCGGTAGCCGTTCCAGGCCAGGGTGGCGATGCGGTCGCTGAACAGCAATTGCTCGCCGTCCAGCGCGTTGGCCACCTGCCTGGCGCGCGATGCGATGTCGCTCCAGGTGCAGCGGTGGATATCACCCTCGACACGGCGCGAGACGATCTCGCCGTCGCCGTTGTGGCGCTCGACGAACTCGATCAGCGACGAGATCAAAAGCGGTTGGTCTTGCATCAAACCCAGCATCTACGGACTCCTATGTGAAATGACTTCAAAAAGCGTTGCGAACGAGAGATTCACGCAAGCTTCGGCCACTTGCACAATGACACAAACCCGCACTGCATGATTGAACGAAGCGGCTCAAGTGGGCGCCTTCGGACCGGTGCCCGCGGGCACCGTCACCACGTTGGCGCGGCACGGCTGGCGCAGCGTCTTGCCGCACTCGGGCCGGTCGGCCGCATGCGGGTAGGCGACATAGCCCAGCACGATGCTCGACACATTCGCGCCCTGGTGCCACAGCGTGTTGGTCGACGGCCTCGTGTCGTTGCCGAACAGCCAGAAGCCGGTCTGCGACGGCGAGTCCACCGTCACGCGGATGCTGGAGCCGGCGCGAAAGACATGGGCGAACTTCTGGATCTCGATGCGCACCAGGTTGGGCTGGCCGGACTGCAGCGGCGCTTCCTTGGGCTGGGTGAAGTCGCCGAAGGGGCGCAGCTCGGTGGAGCGGCTGACGTCGAGCGCCCGCTTGGAGGCGCGCAGCCAGCCGCGCTGCACGAACATCTCCTTGCCGTCGGGGCGCACTTCCGACACCGTGACCTGCAGGTCGGTGCTGTCGGCGGTGGCGCTCAGGTACAGGTCGGCCGAGCCTTCCCCGTAGAAGCTCAGGTCGTCGGGCAAGGCGGCGGTGGTGAAGGTGAGCTGGCCGTCCTTCTCGGCATCGGCCACGGCCTGCCAGCCTTCGGCGGCCGGGTTGTTCACCACAGGGCTCTTGGCCGGATACCGGTAGTCGGACGAGGCCGCGCCGGCGGTCGGCTTGGCATCGGCGAGCCCGCCGCCCGGCTGCAGCCACAGGCGCATCGGCTTGACCTTGACCGGCAGGCGGTCGAACTCGGCCACGGCCGTCTGCTTCAGCTTGGCGGCGCCGTTGATCGCCTTCTGGTCGGTCTGCTGCATTTCCTGCAGCAGGCGCACGTGCGGCTCCTTCTCGAAACCGTTGTCCTCGCCCTTCACGAAATGGGCGAGAAAGCGCTTCAGCGTACCGTCGATGTAGTCGGAGGTGACGTTGGTGTGGTGGTCGCCGTTGGAGCTGACGAGCCACATCTTTTCGGGCGCCATGGTGTCTTCGTAGTAGCCCGAGCGCGGACCGATCTGCTCGTCCTGCCACGACTGGGTGCCCAGCGCGGGAATGTCGATCTTGCCGGTCTCGTAGAACGCGCTGCGCTTCACGTAGAGGCCGTCGGCATACGGGTTCTCGAGCCACTTGGTCAGGTCGAGATCGGGGCGCTTGAGCTTCTCGATGTTGTCGGCCACGGTCTTGGCGCACTCCGTGTCGCCGTCGAGCTTGGCGGCCAGCGCGGCCGCGCGGTTCCAGGTGGCCGGGAAGCCGCCCCACCACTGCGCGGGAAAGCCGACGTTCTTGATGCCGCCCGGGTAGCCCACGTCGCGGTACGGGTCGGTCACGTTCTTGCTGGGCGTGATCGCCAGCAGGCCCTTGGGCCGGTGCGCCGCCACCCACAGC
This sequence comes from Variovorax sp. FW301-JW7, assembly GCF_058788795.1. Taxonomy (NCBI): domain Bacteria; kingdom Pseudomonadati; phylum Pseudomonadota; class Betaproteobacteria; order Burkholderiales; family Comamonadaceae; genus Variovorax; species Variovorax sp. FW301-JW7. Next base: position 950,897 of record NZ_JBYTBC010000001.1, on the reverse strand, counting down.
TGGTTGTAGCCCGAGTACGAGTAGCCGATCATGCCGATCTTGCCGTTCGACCATGGCTGCTTGCCGGCCCATTCGAGGGCGAAGGCACCGGCCGCGCCGGTGCTGGCGTCGAAGACCTGGTTGTCGCCCGTCGAGCAGCCGGTGCCCGGCAGATTGAGGCCCATCACCGCATAGCCCTCGGCCAGCCAGCGCTGGCCGATGTTCGGGGCCGAGCCCGAGCTGTAGCCGTCGTACTCGACCAGCAGCGGATAGGTGGCGTTGCCTCCGCTGGGCAGCAGCAGCGAGTAGCGCATCCTGTTGCCGTCGGGCAGCGTGATGTAGCCCCACTTGCGGACCGGGCCCGTCTCGGGCGTGACCGGCGGCTGCGCGGGTGGCGTTTCGGCGGCGGGCGGAAAGAAGCTGAATCCGCTGCTGCCCGACGAGCCGCCGCCGCAGGCCGCAAGGCCCGCCACGGTGGCAAGCAGCGACGCGGCAAGGTGCCATCGGCGGGGGTGCGTGGAAATTCTCAAGGTGTTGTCTCCGTTATCGTTTTTGGTTGATGTCATGCGTTGCCCGGGCGCGTCTCGGGGCGGGACGGCGATCCCTTTGATCAGGGTGCCGCGGTGATCTTCGTGGCGGTGGGCGTGGCGTCCAGCAGCAACTGCGAGGGCCACGTTCCCCAGGTGGCACCGAGTTCAGGCGTGTTCGGATCGCCGTTGCGCATGAAGGCACCGACGCTGGCCATGACGGCCTTCGACAGCGCCACGCGCCCCTTCTCGTTGGCCTTGCCGCCCATCACGTTGCTGAGCAGCGAACCCTCGAAGTTGCCGAACACGAACGGCAGGTCGAAGGCGTGTGCGGCGCCGTACACGTCGTTCCACGGCGCGGCCTCCTGCGACCAGTCGAGGCGGTAGTGCCAGATGTTCGACTGGCGCGTCTTCATGGTGTTGAGCAGGTTGTCGCGATTGGCGCCGAACAGGCCCTGCGTGACGATGTCGGTCGCAGCGTTGTAGCCCGTGCGGGGAGTACCTACCGGAAGGTAGGATGCGTCGATGATTTCGTTCACCGTGAGCGTGGGGGCGGCGTCCGGGTTGAAGTTGAACATCATCGAGAAGCGCGCGTCGTCCTTGACGATCCAGCCCGCCTTCAGGCCCGGGATGCCCAGCGATCCCAGCAGCGACGCAAAGAGCTTGCCTTCGTCCCGCGTGTTGCCCGCGAGCATGGGCACCTTGACGTACTTGTCGGCCGCGATGGCGCCGATCGGGTCCGCCGGCAACACCGTGCCATCGGGAATGGGCGCCACGCTGCCCAGCCCGGCTGCAGTGACCTGGGTCAGCAGCGTCCCGCCCGCCTGCGCACGCATGTACTCGGCGATCTGCGCCGGCGTGCGCTTGCCGATATACACCTTGGCCGCCGCTGCATCGGCCACGGTGCCGTCGGCAACGAGCAGCTTCTCGAGGATGCCCTCGCCCTGCGCCAGCGAGGCCTCAACCGGCTGCAGCGAAGGCAGCGTGCCCGGCGGCAGGTTGGTCTTGAGCGAAATGCCGCCGCTCATCTCGAAGGCCTTGTGGAACAACCCCTTGGCCATCGGCGAGGTCATCACCGCCAGCAGGTTGGTCGCTCCGGCCGATTCGCCCGACAGCGTGACGTTGCCCGGGTCGCCGCCGAAGTTGGCGACATTGCCCTGGATGAAGCGCAGCGCCGCCATGTTGTCCAGCAGCGCGAAGTTGCCCGAGTCGTCGCCCGCCGTGCCGCCCGGCCGCAGCTGCGGCATGTTCAGGAAGCCCAGGATGCCCAGCCGGTAGCTGGCGGTGATGACCACCGCATTGGTGGCCTTGGCCAGTGCCGCGCCGTCGTACAGCGGATCGGCCGTGTAACCCGAAATGTTGCTGCCACCATGGATGAACAGCAGCACCGGCAGGTTCTTCTCGGTGGTGGCCGGGCGCCAAATGTTGACGAACAGGCAGTCTTCGCTGCCGACCGGCTTGCCCAGGTTGGTGCCGATAGTGGCGTCGTAGGTGTTGCTGGTGCCGGGGCTGAAGATCCGGCCGATCTGCAGGCAGGCGTTGCCGAAGGCCTTGGCCGAGCGGATGCCGGTCCAGGCTTCGGGCTCGACCGGTGCGCGCCAGCGCAGCGCGCCGACCGGCGGCTGGGCGAACGGAACGCCCTTCCAGGACCAGGTGCCATTCCTGGCGCTGTCGTCCACGCCCTCGACCTTGCCGGCCGTGGTCTGGCGCACCATCGGGCCGTCCGCGGCGGGCGCCGGAGCGGGCGCTGGAGCCGGTGCCGGCGGCAGCACGGGAAAGGCTGTCGCCCCCGACGAACCACCGCCGCAGGCCGCGAGCGCCGCCGCAGCGGCCAACGTGGCCACCGTTGCAATGGCGCGCGCCATCGCCGTTTGTCCTGCCGCACCCTGGTTTTGTGCTGTTGTCGTTGTCTTCATGTTTTGTCTCCACACCGGGTTAATCGGAATGCCTGGCTCGGCGCGCGGCACCCATACTCCGGGCCGCCGTGCACTGGAAAAATTCTAGGAACCGGCCCCGTTTTCACTGCTATCGCAAGCGAGCCAATCGAATGACTTCAGAAGCCTCCCTGCCGCGCCATTCGCGCCGGCCGTCGCGCCGCCCCGGCTGTCCGCAGCCTGAGCTGCGCACCAGCTCGGCCGCCTGGCTGGAGGGGGTGCTGTCGATGTTCGAGGCCGAGGGGCTGAACGTGCCCACGCTGCTGCGCGACGCCGGCTTCGACCCCGACTCGCTGCACCGCCAGAACGCGCGCATCCCGGTCGACGAGATCTCGGTGCTGTGGCAGGTGGCCGTGGCGCATGCCGGGCGGCCCACGCTGGGCCTGGACCGCGACCTGGCCGCCACGCACAGCAAGCTGGGCACGGTGGGCCACGCCATGGCCTGCAGCCCCACCCTGGGCGCGGCGCTGACGCGGCTCACGCGCTACATGGCCGTGATCTCCGACGCCACCGCCTTCTCGCTGCAGTCCGACGCGCGCGGCTGCTGGATGGTCATGGAGCACACCGGCGGCAGCCTGCCGATTCCGCGCCAGCGCGTCGAGTACGCCCTGCTGACTGTGCTCATGCAGTGCCAATGGCTCACGCGGCGCGAGCTGCAGCCGCTGGCCATGGAATTCGTCTACCCGCCGCCGGCCCACGACCGGCTGCACCGCGAGGCCTTCGGCTGCGAGATCCGCTTCAACGCGCCCGCCAACCGCGTGCTGCTGTCGTCGGCCGACATGACGATGCCGCTGCCCACTCACCACCCGGCGCTGGGCGAGATGCAGGAGCACCTGCTCGAAGACCAGCTCAACCTGCTGGGCCAGACCACCACCGCCAGCCTGGTGTGCGCCGAGATCGCGCGCCGGCTGCAGCACGGCGAGCCGCGCCGCCAGGACGTGGCCTCGGGCCTCGGGCTGGCCGACCGCACGCTGCAGCGCCGCCTGCAGGAGGAGTCGGTGTCGTTCCAGGCGCTGCTCGACCGCACCCGCCGCGAACTCGCCAAGCAGTACCTGGCCGAACAGCGCCACACGCTCGCGGACGTGGCCGACCGGCTGGGCTTCGTGGACGTCAGCAACTTCTTCCGCGCCTGCAAGCGCTGGTTCGGCCTGCCGCCGGCCCAGTACCGCGCGAGCCTCGCGCTCGACGGCGCCGGGGCGCTGCGCGGCGCGCTGCTGAACTGATCGAAGGCCTCCGCCCCACGTCCCCGATGGCCTCTGTGGCCTGGGGTTTCGCGGCCTGCCGGACAATCCGGGCATGAGCTTGTTAGCCGAAGACACCCCGGTCGCCGACCTGGGCCTGCGCTGGAAGCCCGGCTTCTCGACGCTGGGCCCCGCTTTTTTCACCGAACTGCGCCCCACGCCGCTGCCCGACCCGTACTGGGTCGGCCACAGCGACGCCGTGGCGCGCGAGCTGGGCCTGCCGCCCGGCTGGCGCGAGTCGGACACCACGCTGGCCGCGCTCACCGGCAGCCTGCCGGTCGCCGGCACGCGGCCTTTCGCCACGGTCTACAGCGGCCACCAGTTCGGCGTCTGGGCCGGGCAACTGGGCGACGGGCGCGCGATCCTGCTCGGCGAGACCGAGGGCGGGCTCGAGGTGCAGCTCAAGGGCGCGGGGCGCACGCCCTACTCGCGCGGCGGCGACGGCCGCGCCGTGCTGCGCTCGAGCATCCGCGAGTTCCTGTGCAGCGAAGCCATGCACGGCCTGGGCATTCCGACCACGCGCGCGCTGTGCGTGACGGGCTCCGACGCCCGCGTGCGCCGCGAAGAGCTGGAAAGCGCCGCCGTCGTGACCCGCGTGGCGCCCAGCTTCATCCGCTTCGGCCACTTCGAGCACTTCGCCGCCAACCAGCGCGAAGACGAGCTGCGCGCACTGGCCGACTACGTCATCGACCGCTACTACCCCGAGTGCCGCACCACCGCGCGCTTCAACGGCAACGCCTACGCAGCCTTCCTCGAGGCCGTGAGCGAGCGCACCGCCGCCCTGCTCGCCCAGTGGCAGGCCGTGGGCTTTTGCCACGGGGTGATGAACACCGACAACATGAGCATCCTCGGGCTCACCATCGACTACGGGCCGTTTCAGTTCCTCGACGGCTTCGACCCGCGCCACATCTGCAACCACAGCGACACCCAGGGCCGCTACGCCTTCAACCAGCAGCCCAACGTCGCCTACTGGAACCTGTTCTGCCTGGCGCAGGCGCTGCTGCCGCTGATCGGCGACCAGGAAGTCGCCGTGGCCGCGCTGGAGTCGTACAAGACCGTGTTCCCCAACGCCTTCGAAGACCGCATGCGCGCCAAGCTGGGCCTCACAGCGCCCGCCGAGGGCGACCGCGCGCTGATCGAGGGCGTGCTCAAGCTGATGGCGGCCGAGAAGGTCGACCACACCATCTTCTGGCGCCGCCTGTCGAACCACATGGCGGACGGCAACGTGGAGCCGGTGCGCGACCTGTTCCTCGACCGGGCCGGCTTCGATGCCTGGTTGCTCTCTTTTTCGGAGCGCCATGCACAATCGCAGCGTGCCGAAGCGGCAAAATTGATGCTGCAGTCGAACCCCAAGTTCGTGCTGCGGAACCACCTGGGCCAGCAGGCCATCGAAGCCAGTCAGCAAAAGGACCACGCGGGTGTGGCAACCTTGCTGACGCTGCTCCAAACCCCATGTGAAGAACACCCCGGTGCCGACGACTACGCCGGCTTCCCGCCCGACTGGGCCTCCACGATCGAAATCAGCTGCTCATCATGACCACGCCCGTACAGAAAACCGACGCCGAATGGAAAGCCCTGCTCGCTAAAAGGGGAGCCGAACCCGCCGCCTTCGAGGTGACGCGCCACGCCGCCACCGAACGCCCCTTCACCGGCAAGTACGAAGCCCACTGGGACGACGGCACCTACCACTGCATCTGCTGCGGCGCCAAGCTGTTCGAAGCCGCCACCAAGTTCGACGCCGGCTGCGGCTGGCCCAGCTTCTCCGAAGAAGCGGTGCCCGGCGCCATCCGCAACATCGTCGACCGTTCGCACGGCATGGTGCGCACCGAGAACGTGTGCGCCAATTGCGGCGCCCACCTGGGCCACGTGTTCCCCGACGGCCCCACCGAAACCGGCCTGCGCTACTGCATGAACTCGGCGTCGCTCGACTTCCAAAAGAAATGAAACTGCTCCTCGACTTCTTTCCGATCCTGCTGTTCTTCGGCGCCTACAAGTTCGCCGACATCTACACCGCCACCGGCGTGCTGATGGCCGCCACCGTGGTGCAGATGGCCGTCATCTACGCCATGGAACGCAAGCTGCAGGCGATGCAGAAGGCCACGCTGGTGCTGATCCTGCTGTTCGGCACGCTCACGCTGGTGCTGCACGACGACCGCTTCATCAAGTGGAAGCCGACCGTGCTGTACGGCGCCATGGCCGTCGCGCTGGCGGTGGCGCTGTGGGCGCTGAAGAAGAACTTCCTGAAGATGCTGCTGGGCGCGCAGCTCGAGCTGCCCGAACGCATCTGGGGCCGGCTCAATGTGGCGTGGATCGGTTACTGCCTCTTCATGGCGCTCATCAACGGCTACGTGGCGGCGTACTTCACGACCGAGGCCTGGGTCAACTTCAAGCTCTGGGGCTACGTGTTCCCGATCGTCTTCCTGGTGGCGCAGGGCCTGTACATCGCGCCGCACCTCAAGGAAGACAAGCCGACCGCATGACCGACGCCACCACCTTTCCCCTGCCCACCGTGGCCGCGCTCGAGGCGGCGCTGCGCGCATCGCTGGCGCCCACGCAGCTCGAAGTGATCGACGAAAGCGCCTCCCACGCGGGCCATGCGGGTGCCAATGCCGAGGGCTACGGCACCCATTTCCGGGTGCGCATCGCGTCCCCACTGTTCGACGGGAAGCCCCGCGTGGCGCGGCATCGCCTTGTGTATGATGCCCTCCAAGTTTTTATCGCACAGGGTCTGCACGCCATCGCCATCGAGGTGCTCTGAGTCGTCCAATCGGTTGCTTGCCGCGTTTGCCGCGGCCGCCCACCCTCTCCTTCCTTCCTCCTGATTCCTGCTTTCTTTCCCGCGCCTTTTCCTACACGCGCATTTCCTCTCCAGCCTGATATTCATTTCATGAAAAAACACATCTTGCAGGCCGTTGCGGCCGCAGCGCTGATCGGTGCACTCCCCCTGACGGCTCTGGCGCAGAACGCAGCCATCGTGAACGGCAAGCCGGTGCCCAAGGCCCGCATGGACGTTCTGGCCCAGCAGCTGGCTGCCGCCGGCCGCCCGGTGACGCCTGAAATGCAAAGCCAGCTGCGCGAGGAAATCGTGGCGCGCGAAGTGTTCATGCAAGAAGCGCAGAAGCAAGGCCTCGACGCCACCGAGGACTACAAGAACCAGCTCGAGCTCGCCCGCCAGGCCATCATGATCCGCGCGCTGTTCGAGAACTACCGCAAGACCAACGCGGTGTCCGACGCCGACGTGAAGGCCGAGTACGACAAGTTCGTGGCAGCCAACGGCGGCAAGGAATTCAAGGCCCGCCACATCCTGGTCGAGACCGAAGACCAGGCCAAGAAGATCATGGCCGACCTGAAGAAGGGCGCCAAGTTCGAAGACATCGCCAAGAAGCAGAGCAAGGACCCGGGTTCGGGCGCCAACGGTGGCGACCTCGACTGGGCCAACCCCGCCAGCTTCGTGCCCGAGTTCTCGGAAGCGATGATCAAGCTCAAGAAGGGCGAGACCACCCCTGCCCCGGTCAAGACCCAGTTCGGCTACCACATCATCCGCGTCGACGACATCCGCCAGGCCCAACTGCCGAAGCTGGAAGAAGTGAAGCCGCAGATCACGCAGCAGCTGCAACAGCAGCGCCTGCAGAAGTACCAGGAAGACCTGCGTGCAAAGGCCAAGGTCGAGTAAGCCTCAGGCCATCTCCCCTAGCAAAAAAGCCCCGCAGTCGCGGGGCTTTTTTCATTGCGGCGTGATGTTGAAGTCTTTGACGAACCGGGCGTAGTCGTTCGACTCCTTGCGCACAAAGCTTGTGAAGTCTGGCGCCGAGCCGCCGATGACCTCCAGGCTGAGGTCGGTGAACTGCTTCTGCGTGTCGGCGTTCTTGAGGAGCACCTGCACCTGCTCGTTGAGCTTGGCGATGATCGGTGCCGGCGTTCCGGCCGGCGCCACCAGCCCGACCCAGCCCATGAACCGGTAGCCCGGCACGCCGGACTCGGCCACGGTCGGTACGTCGGGCAAAGTCGAAACGCGCTTGTCGCCCGTGACCGCCAGCGCCTTCAGTTTGCCGCTCTTGGCGTAGGGCACGGCGGTCGGCGAGGTTTCGAACATCATGTCGATCTGGCCGCCGACCAGGTCGGACAGCGCGGGCGCCCCGCCCTTGTACGCCACGTTGAGCAAGTCGGTGCCGGTCATCTGCATGAAGCGGCGCGCGGCCACGTCCTGCGGGCCACCCACGCCCGAGGTGCCGACGCTGAGCTTGCCGGGGTTGGCCTTGGCATAGGCCACCAGCTCGCCGACGTTCTTGAACGTCCACTTGGGATTCATGATGAGCACGTTGGGCTGGTCGGCCACGCGGATCACGGGTGCCAGGTCCTTGATCGGGTCGTAGGGCAGCTTGGCGAACATGTGCCCGTTGGAAGCCAGGCCGGTGTGCACCATCAGCAAGGTGTAGCCGTCCTTGGGCGCCTTGGCGACGTAGTCCATGCCGATGTTGCCGCTGGCGCCGGGACGGTTGTCCACCAGCACGGGCTGGCCCAGGGCCGTCGAGAGCTTCTGGCCGACCAGGCGCGCCGTCATGTCGATGCTGCCGCCCGGCGGGAACGGCACGACCATGCGGATCGGCTTGGACGGATAGGCGTCCTGCGCGTGGGCGGCGGGCACGATGCACGCCAAGCCGGCGGCAAAGCACGCGAACGAGGCGAGCGGGAAACGGAAGCGCTGGGTCATGAGGTTCTCCGGAGTTTCTTGAGGGTTGGCAGACGGGTCAATCGGCGGTGGCGCGCAGGGTGCGTTCGATGTCGGCGGCCCACGCGAGCAGCGCGGCGTCACGCATCGGCAGGCCAGCAAGGCTCAGGCCCACGGGCGCTTCGCCGGCCGTGTGGCAGGGCAAGGAGATGGCGCAGCCGTCCATGAAGTTGAGGATGGAGGGGTTGCGCAGCATCGCGGCGTTGACGGCGACGTACTGCGCGTCGTCGGCTTCGAGGGCGTCGATGCGCGGCGCCACCAGCGGCACGGTCGGCATGAGCCAGCCATCGAACTCGCCCAGGCGCGCGGCCACGCGAAGTTGCCAGTCGGCCCGCTGCGCCTGCAGCGCGAGGTAGGCGCGCGCCGTGAAGTCCTTGCCGCGCAGGATGCGACTGAGCACGCGCGGGTCATAGCCGCTGCCGCTGCGTTCGATCAACTCGGCATGCCACGCCCATGACTCAGCGGCGCTGAAGCCGCCAGCGGCGTTGATGGCCGCGAGCTCGTCGAACTCAGGCACCGCCAGCTCGACCAGCTGTGCGCCGGCGGCCGAGAGGCGCCGCAGCGCGCGTTGGAAGGTTGCGGCGACGTGCGCGTCCATGCCTTCCTGCACCAAGGTGGTCGGCACCGCGAAGCGCGCCTGCCGCAAGCGCAGCGTCCTGAGCGCCTCGGACACGCCGGAGAGCACCGCATCCATCGCCGCGCAACCGGCCACGTCGAGGGCCATCACACCGACCGCATCGAGGCTGTGCGACAGCGGCACGAGCCCGGTGCCGGGCATGCGGCGCGCCGTCGGCTTGAAACCGGTGATGCCGCACAGCGCCGCCGGAATGCGCGCCGAGCCGCCGGTGTCGCTGCCGACGCTGGCGACGCACATGCCGTCGGCCACCGCCACGGCCGCGCCCGAAGACGAGCCGCCGGGAATGCGCCGCTCGCCGCGCTGCCACGGATTGGCCGGCGTCCCGTAGTGCGGGTTGAGGCCGAGGCCGGAGTACGCGAACTCGGTCATGTTGGTCTTGCCGACCAGCACCGCGCCCGCCGACAGCAGGCGTTGCACGGCCTCGGCGTCGTGCGCGGCGGGCGGCGCGTCGCGCAGCACGACGGAACCGGCGGTCGTCGTTTCGCCGGCCACGTCGAACAGGTCCTTGACCGAGACCGGCAGGCCTTCGAGCGGCGAGCGCACGACGCCGGCGTCGCGCAGGCTGTCGGAGGCGCGCGCCAGGTGCCGGGCGCGCTCTGTCAACACGCGCGTGAAGGTGCGCGCGCCTTCGCCGGCAGGGTCGGCGATGCGTTGCAGCGCCGATGCGGTCAGCGCGGCGGAAGTGGTGCGACCTGCGGCCAGGTCGGCGCGGGCGGCTTCGAGGGAGATCGCGACGGACATGTGCGGTCCTCGTGCGTCAGGCGACGATCGGCAGCGAGACCGCGCGGTACTCGTGCGTGATGCGGCGGCCCGTGTGTTCGTCCACCAGCTCCATGCGAAAGCGCGCGGCCGAGCGGATGCCGCCAATGGCGCCGACCGTGCCGCAGGTCATCGCGAAGCCGTCTGCCGGTTCGCCGTCGGCCGCGGCGCAGCGCGCCAGCAGATCGGCCGGCGAGCGCAGCGCGGCCAGCGTGCCCTCCTGGTAGAGGCGCCATTCACCACCCTCCTCGATCCACGAACGCAGCACCAGCGTGTCCCAGCGCTCCTGCACGTCGGCCAGCCGCCAGGCGCTGCGCGCCACGGGCTTGACGCAGATCTGCTTGGACAGCGCCACGCTGTGCGCTTCCAGCGCGCGGTCGGTGTGGTCCGAGCCGATCGAGACGAAGAACTCGCCCCCGTGCAGGAACAGCAGCGGCTCGACCTCGCCCGAGGTGTCGGCCCCCACCACCTGCACGACATCGGCCTGGCTCAGCTGCTGGGTGGCCACCCGGTAGAACAGCGGCACGGCGCTGGGCGCGGGCACGCCGAGTTCGGCGAGTTCCTCGATGTGGTGCTCGATGGCGGCGGTGTCGCGTCCGGTCCAGCCGGCGATCACGAGGTGCCTGGCCTCGAAGCTCAGCGTGTGCGGGGCATTCCCCTCGGGAAGTTCGAAAGACAGGTTCATAGCGGTGCTTCGTTGAAGTTTCAGTGAAATTTCACAACGATATTACAGTGAGTCCACAAAAACTTCAAAGGGATTTCCCGCAGGTACCATCGGGGAACTCCACCATGACCCTCCCGCCCCGATGAACGCAGCCACGCCCGCCCGCAAAGCCCCCGTCCGGCGGCCCGAAGCAGCCATCTCCCTCAACGAGACGGCCTACCTGCGCCTGAAGGAAGCCCTGGTGACCCTGGCCTACAAGCCCGGGGAATACCTCAACACCGCCCAGGTGATGGAGCGGCTGGGCGTGGGCCGCACGCCGGTGAACCAGGCGCTGCACCGCCTGTCGGCCGAGGGCCTGGTCCGCATCATTCCGCGCAAGGGCGCGATGGCTTCGCCGCTGTCGATCAACGACGCGCTGGAACTCATCGAGGTCCGGCTGGTGAACGAGGTGCTCTGCATGCGCCTGGCCGCGGCGGCCATCACCGAGGCCGAGCTGACCGAGCTGCAGGCCATCGCCGAGCAGTTCGAAGCCGCGGCGCAACGGCGCGATGCGATGTCGGTGATGAACCTCGACCGCCTCTTCCACGAAAAGATCGCGGCGGCGGCGCGCAACGCCATGCTGCAGGACATCCTGAGCGTGCTGCACGCGCGCTCGCAGCGCTTCTGGGCAATCTCACTGGCCGCCGAGGGACACCTGGCGGAAGTGATCGAGGAGCACCGCACCATCGTCGCCACGCTGCAGCGGCACGACGCCGACGCGGCAGCCGAAGCGGCGAAGACGCACGTGTTGTCGTTCAAGGCATCGATGTTGAACAGCCAGCGTTGATCGACGGCGCCCCAGGCGCACCAACCCCCATGAAAAATGCCCTCCAGACCCGAGCCTGGAGGGCATTTTTCGTTGGCCGTCGTCAGGCCGCCTGCACGGCCCGACGTCGCCCGATCAACCCACCCACTTGCGCGCGTTGCGCCAGATCTGCATCCACGGGCTCAGATCGCTCTTGTCGCCCGAAGTCCAGCTCATCTGGATGTTGCGGAACACGCGCTCCGGGTGCGGCATCACGGCGGTGAAACGGCCGTCTGGCGTGGTGACCGAAGTCAGGCCGCCCGTGCTGCCGTTCGGGTTGAACGGGTACTGCTCGGTGGGCTGGCCGTGGTTGTCCACGAAGCGCATCGCGCCGATGGCCTTGGCGGCGTCGCCGCGGTGCTTGAAGTTGGCATAGCCCTCGCCGTGCGCCACCGCGATCGGCAGGCGGCTGCCGGCCATGCCCGCGAAGAAGATGCTGGGCGACTCGAGCACTTCGACCATCGACAGACGCGCCTCGAAACGCTCGCTCTGGTTGGTGGTGAAGCGCGGCCAGGCCTCGGCGCCCGGGATGATGTCGGCCAGCTCGGCGAACATCTGGCAGCCGTTGCACACGCCCAGGCCGAAGGTGTCGGCGCGGCCGAAGAAGGTCTTGAACTGCTCGGCCAGCTTCGGGTTGCAGGTGATGCTGCGCGCCCAGCCGATGCCGGCGCCCAGCGTGTCGCCATAGCTGAAGCCGCCGCAGGCGACCACGCCCTTGAACGCGGCCAGGTCCGCCCTGCCCGTCTGCAGGTCGGTCATGTGGACGTCGAAGGCCTCGAAGCCGGCTTCGGTGAAGGCATAGGCCATCTCGACGTGCGAGTTGACGCCCTGCTCGCGCAGGATCGCGACCTTGGGGCGCGACTGCAGGATGGCCGGTGCCACCGGGGCGTTCGGCAGGAACACATGCATGCCCGGGTCGTTCGGCACGCCGGCCGCGGCGTGCTCGGCGTCGGCGCAGGCCGGGTTGTCGCGCTCACGGGCGATCTTCCAGCTGACCGAATCCCACACCTGGTGCAGGTCGTGCAGCGAGGCGCTGAACACCGACTTGGCATCCCGCCAGACTTCGAGCTTGCCCTTGCCGGCGTCCATGGCCGAGCTGGCGGGACGCGTCTTGCCGACGAAGTGGCTGTGCGTGCTCAGGCCGTGGGCGCGCAGCACCTGCATCACGTCGTTTCGCTCGGCGGTGCGCACCTGCAGCACCATCCCCAGCTCTTCGTTGAACAACGCCTTGAGCGTGAGCTCTTCGCGGCGCGCACTCACCTGCTGCGCCCAGTTCTTGGCGTCGCCGGTTTCCATGCGGCTGTCGGAAATGCCGTCGCCTTCGGTGACGAGCATGTCGACATTCAGCGCCACGCCGACGTGGCCGGCAAAGGCCATTTCGCAGGCGGTGGCGAACAGGCCGCCGTCGCTGCGGTCGTGCATCGCGAGAATCTTGCCGTCGGCGCGCAGCGCGTTCACGGCGTTGACCAGCGCGACCAGCTGCGCCGGGTCGTCGAGGTCGGGCACGGTGTCGCCGCTCTGGCCGAGCGTCTGCGACAGGATGCTGCCCGCCATGCGGTGCTGGCCACGGCCGAGGTCGATGAGCACGAGCGTGGTGTCGTCTTCCGTCGCGTCGAGCTGCGGCGTGAGCGTGCCGCGCACGTCGGCCAGCGAGGCGAAGGCGGTGACGATCAGGCTCACGGGCGAGGTGACCTTCTTGGCTTCGCCGTTGTCCTTCCACTGCGTGCGCATCGACAGCGAATCCTTGCCGACCGGAATCGACACGCCCAGGGCCGGGCACAGTTCCAGGCCCACGGCCTTCACGGTCTCGTACAGCGCAGCGTCTTCGCCGGGCTCGCCGCAGGCGGCCATCCAGTTGGCCGACAGCTTGACGCGCGAGAGTTCGATCGGCGCGGCCAGCAGGTTGGTGATGGCCTCGGCCACGGCCATGCGGCCCGAGGCCGGCGCGTCCAGCGCGGCCAGCGGCGTGCGCTCGCCCATGCTCATGGCTTCGCCGGCGAAGCCCTTGTAGTCGGCCAGCGTCACGGCGCAGTCGGCCACGGGCACCTGCCACGGGCCGACCATCTGGTCGCGATGCGTCAGGCCGCCCACGCTGCGGTCGCCGATGGTGATGAGGAAGCGCTTCGAAGCCACGGTCGGGTGCGCGAGCACGTCGATGGCGGCCTTCTGCAGGTCGACGCCCGTGAGGTCGAGCGGCTTGAAGCTGCGGGCGACGGTCTTCACGTCGCGGTGCATCTTGGGCGGCTTGCCCAGCAGCACGTCCATGGGCATGTCGACCGGCTGCACCGCCACGCCTTCGTCGGCCACCAGCAGCTGGCGCGCTTCGGTCGCCACGCCGACCACCGAGAACGGGCAGCGCTCGCGCTCGCAGAAAGCCTTGAACTGGTCGAGCGATTCGGGCGCGATGGCCAGCACGTAGCGCTCCTGGCTTTCGTTGCACCAGATTTCCTTGGGCGCCATGCCCGACTCTTCGAGCGGCACGGCGCGCAGGTCGAAGCGCGCGCCGCGGCCGGCATCGTTGGTGAGCTCGGGGAAGGCATTGCTCAGGCCGCCGGCGCCCACGTCGTGGATCGCGAGGATGGGGTTGGCCGCGCCCTGCTGCCAGCAGTGGTTGATGACCTCTTGCGCGCGGCGTTCGATTTCGGGGTTGCCGCGCTGCACCGAGTCGAAGTCGAGTTCGGCCGCGTTGGCGCCGGTCGCCATCGAGCTGGCGGCGCTGCCGCCCATGCCGATGCGCATGCCGGGGCCGCCGAGCTGGATCAGCAGCGAGCCGGCCGGGAACAGGATCTTCTTGGTTTGCGTGGCGTCGATGCTGCCCAGGCCACCCGCGATCATGATGGGCTTGTGGTAGCCGCGCTGCACGGTGTCGAGGTCGCTCGCCACCGCCTGCTCGTACTCACGGAAGTAACCCAGCAGGTTGGGACGGCCGAATTCGTTGTTGAACGCGGCGCCGCCCAGCGGCCCCTCGGTCATGATCTGCAGCGGGCTGGCGATGTGCTCGGGCTTGCCGTAGTGGCCCTCTTCCGGCCAGAGCTTCGAGACCGTGAAGCCGGTCAGGCCGGCCTTGGGCTTGGAGCCGCGACCGGTGGCGCCTTCGTCGCGGATCTCGCCGCCCGCGCCGGTCGAGGCGCCCGGGAACGGGGAAATGGCGGTCGGGTGGTTGTGCGTCTCGACTTTCATCAGCACATGGCTCAGGGCGCTATCTTTTTGATAGCTCTGAGAGCCTTCGACGGGAATGAAGCGCTCGATGGTCGCGCCTTCCATCACCGAGGCGTTGTCCGCATAGGCGATCACCGTGTGCTGCGGGTTCTGCTTCTCGGTGTGGCGGATCATCGAGAACAGGCTCTGCGGCTGGGCCACCCCGTCGATGGTGAAGTTGGCGTTGAAGATCTTGTGGCGGCAGTGCTCGCTGTTGGCCTGCGCGAACATCATCAGCTCGACGTCGCTGGGGTTGCGGCCCAGGCGGGTGAAGGCTTCGACGAGGTAGTCGATTTCGTCTTCCGCCAGCGCCAGGCCAAAGCCGGTGTTGGCCGCCACCAGGGCGTCGCGCCCGCCCGTTTGCACGTCGACCTGCGCCATCGGCTGGGCCGGCAGTTCGCTGAACAGGCTGGCCGCCTGCTCGACCGCGGCGAGCGCCGATTCGGTCATGCGGTCGTGCAGCGGGCCGGCCACGGCGGCCAGGGCGTCGCCCTCGAGCACGGGGGCCTTGCCGATCAGCGGCGACTTGAGTTTCAGGTGGTACTGGGTGACGCGCTCCACGCGGCGCAGCGCCAGGCCGCAGTTGTGGGCGATGTCGGTGGCCTTGGAGGCCCAGGGCGACACGGTGCCCAGACGGGGCGTGACGACCACCGAGGCGCTCGCCTTGGCCGCCGGGGCCTCGAAGGGCTCGCCGTAGGTCAGGAGCGCGGCAAAGCGCTCGCGGTCGGCGTCGCCCAGCGACGCATCGGTGACCACCAGGTGGACGAAACGGGCCGAAATGCCCTCGATGCGCGGCTCGATGGCCTGCAGCTTCGGCAGCAATTGCCGTGCACGGAAGTCGCTGAGTGCGCTGCCGCCCTCGAACATGGTTACGACAGGAAGGGCTTGGGGTGCGGGCTGCGTCACGGTCGATGGGGCCTCGGGGGGCGCGTTGGAAATCAAGGAATCGAGGCGGATGGCCGCTGACTGGGGTCATCCGCGTTAACCCGGAATTTTAGCTTGCCGAATGGGATAATTCGGGGCATGAGCATTACCTACAAAGACGCCGCAGGCATCGAAGCCATGCGGGTCGCCTGCCGCCTCGGTTCCGAGGTGCTGGACTACCTCACGCCCTTCATCAAGCCCGGCATCACGACCAACGACGTGGACCGGCTGGCCGCCGAGTACATGGTCAAGCAGGGCACCACCTCGGCCACGGTGGGCTACATGGGCGCCAGCAGCGTGCCGTTCCCGAAGTCGCTGTGCACCTCGGTGAACCACGTGGTGTGCCACGGCATCCCCAATGACAAGCCCCTGAAGAAGGGCGACATCATGAATGTCGACGTCACCGTCATCAAGGACGGCTGGTTCGGCGACAACAGCCGCATGTTCGTGATCGGCGACGCGTCCATTGCCGCCAAGCGCCTGTGCAGCATCACCTTCGAAGCCATGTGGCACGGCATCCTGCAGGTGCGCCCCGGCGCCCACCTGGGCGACGTGGGCCATGCGATCCAGAAATTCGCCGAGGGCCAGGGCTTCTCGATCGTGCGCGAGTTCTGCGGCCACGGCGTGGGCCAGCGCTTCCACGAAGAGCCCCAGGTGCTGCATTACGGCCGCCCGGGCACGATGGAAGAGCTCAAGCCCGGCATGATCTTCACCATCGAGCCGATGATCAACGCCGGCAAGCGCGACGTGAAGGAAGACTTCAAGGGCGGCCAGTACGACGGCTGGACCATCGTCACGCGCGACCATTCGCTGTCGGCCCAGTGGGAGCACACGGTGCTGGTCACCGAGACCGGCTACGAGGTGCTGACGCTCTCCGAAGGCAGCCCGCCGCTGCCGGCCTTCGTCACCTCCACCAAAACCTGACGCGCCGAAGCGCGCCCCCGCCGTGATCGAAGCAGCCAAGATCGACGTGGCGACGCTGCGCGAAGCCTATCGCGCGAAAAAGCTCGCCCTTTTCGACACCCTGCGCTTCGCACGCGCGCCCACCCGCAGCGTGCACACGGTGCTGCGCCAGCTCTCGGCGCTGGCCGACCAGACGCTCACTGCGCTGTGGAACGAAGCCGGCTTCGGCGACGCCTTCGCGCTGGCCGCGGTGGGCGGCTACGGGCGCGGCGAGCTGTTTCCGTACTCCGACGTCGACGTGCTGCTGCTGCTGCCGCCCGAAGGCCAGGACAGCGGCGTCGAGCCCGCCCGCATCGAGGCCTTCATCGGCCAGTGCTGGGACGCCGGCCTCGAGATCGGCTCCAGCGTGCGCACGCTCGAGGAGTGCCTGGACGAGGCCGCCAAGGACATCACGGTCCAGACCTCGCTGCTCGAATCGCGCCTGATCACGGGCGACAAGAAGCTCTTTGCGGCCTTCCGCCGCCGCTTCACCCAGGCCATCGACCCGCAGGCCTTCTTCGTGGCCAAGTCGCAGGAAATGCGGCACCGCCACCAGAAGTTCGACAACACGCCCTACGCGCTCGAACCCAACTGCAAGGAATCGCCTGGTGGCCTGCGCGACCTGCAGACCATCCTGTGGATGAGCAAGGCCGCCGGCTTCGGCAGCCGCTGGGACGACCTGGCCAAGAACGGCCTGGCCACGCCCTTCGAGGCGCAGCAGATCAAGCGCAACGAAGCCCTGCTCTCGCTGATCCGCGCCCGCCTGCACGTGATCGCCAACCGGCGCGAAGACCGGCTGGTGTTCGACCTGCAGACCGCCGTGGCCGCGAGCTTCGGCTACGAGAGCGAATCGCAGCGCAAGTCGAGCGAGGCGCTGATGCGCCGCTACTACTGGGCGGCCAAGGCGGTGTCGCAGCTCAACCAGATCCTGCTGCTCAACATTTCCGAGCGGCTGCAGCCCATCGACGAGCAGCCCACGACGATCAACGAGCGCTTCTACGAGCGCGCCGGCCTGATCGAGATCGCCAGCGACGACCTGTACGAGCGCGAGCCGCACGCGGTGCTCGAGACCTTCCTGCTGTACCAGAAGACCATCGGCGTGAAGGGCCTGTCGGCGCGCACGCTGCGTGCGCTGTACAACGCGCGCCATGTCATGGACAGCAAGTTCCGCAACGACCCGGTCAACCACGTGACCTTCATGCGGATCCTGCAGCAGCCCTACGGCATCACGCATGCCTTCCGGCTCATGAACCAGACCTCGGTGCTGGGACGCTACCTGCGCGTGTTCCGCAGCATCGTGGGGCAGATGCAGCACGACCTGTTCCATGTGTACACGGTCGACCAGCACATCCTGATGGTGCTGCGCAACGTGCGCCGCTTCTTCATCGCCGAGCATGCGCACGAGTACCCGGGCTGCTCGCAGCTCGCGGCCGGCTGGGACAAGCCCTGGATTCTTTACGTCGCCGCCCTCTTCCACGACATCGCCAAGGGCCGCGGCGGCGATCACTCCACGCTCGGCGCGCGCGACGTGCAGCGCTTCTGCAAGCAGCACGGCATCGCGCGCGAAGACGCCAAGCTCATCGAATTTCTCGTGGCCGAGCACCTGGTAATGAGCCAGGTCGCGCAGAAGCAGGACCTGGGCGACCCCGAGGTCATCGGCGCCTTTGCCAAGCGCGTGGGCAACGAGCGCTACCTCACGGCGCTGTACCTGCTGACGGTGGCCGACATCCGCGGCACCTCGCCGCGCGTGTGGAATGCCTGGAAGGGCAAGCTACTCGAAGACCTGTACCGCTTCACGCTGCGCGCCCTGGGCGGACGCATGCCCGACCCTGACGCCGAGGTCGAGGCCCGCAAGCGCGAGGCGCTGGTGCAGCTCGCCCTGCACGCCCAGCGCTTCGAGGCGCACAAGGCGCTGTGGGACACGCTCGACGTCGGCTACTTCATGCGCCACGACGCCACCGAGATCGCCTGGCACGCCAAGCAGCTGTCGCGCTTCGTGCCGCCGAAGAACGTGCCCATCGACCCGAAGGCGTTGCCCATCGTGCGCGCGCACCTGTCTCCGGTGGGCGAAGGCCTGCAGGTGGTGGTCTACACACCCGACCAGTCCGACCTCTTCGCGCGCATCTGCGGCTACTTCGACCAAGCGTCATTTAGCATCCTGGACGCCAAGGTCCACACCACGAGCAACGGCTACGCGCTCGACACCTTCCAGGTGGTGACGACCTTCCAGCCCGACCACTACCGCGACCTGATCAGCATGGTCGAAACGGGCCTCGCGCAAACGCTCACCGAAGCCGGCGCCCTGCCCGCGCCGAGCATGGGACGCGTGTCACGCCGGGTGCGCAGCTTTCCGATCAAGCCGCGCATCAGCCTCGTGCCCGACGACAAGGCGCAGCGCTGGCTGCTCAGCATCTCAGCCAGCGACCGCGCGGGCCTGTTGTATTCGGTGGCGCGCGTGCTCGCGCGGCATCACCTGAACCTTCAACTGGCGAAGGTGACGACCCTGGGCGAACGGGTGGAAGACACCTTCCTGATCAGCGGGCCGGAACTGCAGGGCCAGAAGACGCAGCTGGCCATCGAGACCGACCTGATGGAGGCGCTGGCCTCGCAGTGAGGCCGCTGAATCGGCGTGTGCGGCTCAGCCGCAGTACGCGCCGAGGATGCGACCCGTGGGATCGACCTGCGCGTTGAGGCGCGTCGCGTCCTGCGCCGGATCGGCCGGCGCCGTGGCCGGCACGGTACGTGCGGTTTTCGCGCCGGCGCGCTGACGCATCTCTTCGAGCAACGGGCGCGTCGCCTGCAAGCCGAGCGCAAAGCGCACCTCGGGGGCCTGGCAACTCTCGGGCGGCGGCGCGAAGCTCGGCGGCGCCGGCACGTCGGAGGTGAGCGGCCGGTCCTTGGGCGGGGCCTCGCAGCCCGCGAGCACTGCAGCCAGGGCCGCAGCCATCAGAAGAACCCCGTGCCGGCCAATCGTCATGCGCATCTTGTCTTGCTCCTTGAAACCAGCCTGAAGCTTAGCCGCCCGCGGTGGCCCGCTCAACCGACCTGAAGCTTAGCCGCCCGCGGTGGCCCGCTCATGACCCCTTGCGCTGCAGCGGCGACAACAGCCCCAGGCGGATGCCCGTGATCACGGCCTCGGTGCGATTGTGCACACCCAGCGCCTGGAACAAGGTGCCGATGTACTCCTTCACCGTGTGCTCCGACAGGCCGAGCTCGCGCGCGATCGACTTGGTCGGCAGCCCGCGCGCCAGGCCGTGCAAGGTGTCGGCCTGCCGCGGACTGAGCGTCGGCCTGGCGACGCTCTTGGGCCCCAGGTGCAGGATCTCTTGAGGAAGGTAGACCTCCCCCGCCAGCACGGTCTCGAAGGCCCGTTTCAGGAAATCGGCCGGCATGCTCTTGGGCACGAAGCTCATGGCGCCGGCTTCCAGGCAGCCACGGATGATGTCGACATCGGTCGAGGCCGACACCACCACGGCCGCGATGTCGGGCGCCGCCGCCTTCAGGCGCACCAGCGCGTCCAGGCCGTACTCGCCCTTGAGTTCGAGGTCCAGCAGACAGATCGCCAGGTCGGGGTGGCGCAGCGCCAGGGCGCAGGCCTCATCGACCGTGGCGGCTTCGAAGATTTCGGCATTGCGTTCCATGCTCTCCAGCAGCATGCGCAGACCCGCGCGGAACAACGCGTGGTCGTCCAGCATCATCACTTTCATGGCACACCCCCTTCGACCTTTCTTGGTCGATATGCACCCTCATTCTGACGCTGGCGCCGACGGGTGCACCCACCGCGCGTCGGAACTAGATCACCCTCCATGCAAAAAACTACCAGCCCCTGCGAAGGAGGGGTTGGGTCCCTTGCACGTTTCGAGGAGATTCAGAGCCGACCGCTGTTGTCGCCAAAGGGGGCCGACCATGAATGCCAGCTTTCAAGACCGCCTGATCTCGCTCGTTGCCGGATCGCAGCCTCAATGGAAATCCGAGCTCGCCCGACAGTGCGGCGTCAGCGCCCCCACCGTGATCCGCTGGCTCACCGACCGTCACAGCGGCGCCGGTACCCTGCACCTGCATGCGATCGCCGCGTACTTCGAGGTGCCGGCCCGGTGGCTGGCCACAGGCGACGGCCCGGAGCGGGTCCGCACGCGCCGCTCACATTGAAAGCGTTGTAAGCGAAGCGCTGCGAACGGGCGCGCAGACGGCAAGCCGGCCCGGGCCATGGCGTATGCTGAACGGGCGCGCACGGCACCGCCGGCGCGCTCCCATTTCATCACCCGCTTTCGACATGAGCACCTCTTCCCATCCCCTCGCGGGCCAGCCGGCCCCGTCTGACCTGCTGGTGGACGTGCCGCGCCTCGTCTCGGCCTACTACACCGGTCGCCCCGACCCGGCCGTGCCGAGCCAGCGCGTGGCCTTCGGCACCTCGGGCCATCGCGGCTCCTCGTTCGACGACGCGTTCAACGAGTGGCATGTGCTGGCGATCAGTCAGGCCATCTGCGATTACCGCAAGCAAAAGGGCATCGACGGCCCGCTGTTCCTGGGCATCGACACGCACGCGCTGTCGACGCCCGCCTTCGCCAGCGCGGTCGAGGTGCTGGCGGCCAACGGCGTCGAGCTGATGCTCTCGAAGGACGACGAGTACACGCCCACGCCGGCCGTGTCGCACGCCATCCTGGTCTACAACCGCGGACGCACCAGCGGACTGGCCGACGGCATCGTGATCACGCCCTCGCACAACCCGCCCGAAAGCGGCGGCTTCAAGTACAACCCGCCGAACGGCGGCCCCGCGGGCACCGACATCACCTCCGCCGTCGAAGCCGCCGCCAACCAGATGCTGGCGAACAAGCTCGAAGGCGTGAAGCGCATGCCGCTGGCGCAGGCGCTGAAAGCGTCGACCACGCACCGCCACGACTACCTGAATACCTACGTCGAAGACCTGGCCCAGGTGCTCGACATGGACGCGATCCGCGGCGGCACCATCGACCTGGGCGTCGATCCGCTGGGCGGTGCCGGCGTGCACTACTGGCCCGCCATTGCCGCGCGCTACAAGCTCCAGCGCCTGAACGTGCTGAGCCAGGCCGTCGATCCGACCTTCCGCTTCATGTCGCTCGACTGGGACGGCCGCATCCGCATGGACCCGTCGTCGCCCGACGCGATGCACGGGCTGGTCGCGCTGAAAGACCGCTTCGGCATCGCCTTCGCCTGCGACACCGACCACGACCGCCACGGCGTGGTCACGCGCAGCGCGGGCCTGATGCAGCCGAACAACTACCTCGCGGTGATGGTCGACTACCTCTTCACGCACCGCCCGCACTGGCCCGCGCAGGCTGCCGTTGGCAAGACGGTGGTCAGCAGCCGCATGATCGACCGCGTGGCAACGCAGCTGGGTCGTCCGCTGTACGAGGTGCCCGTGGGCTTCAAGTGGTTCGTCGACGGGCTGGTCGACGGCTCGCTGGGCTTCGGCGGCGAGGAAAGCGCGGGCGCCACCTTCTTGCGCCACGACGGCAGCGCATGGACCACCGACAAGGACGGCATCGTGCCCGCCCTGCTCTCGGCCGAGATCGCCGCGCGCACGGGTCGCGACCCCGGCGAGCGCTTCACCGAGCTGACGCAGGCGCTGGGGCGCCCGGTGTCCGACCGCGTGGACGCGCCCGCCACGCCCGAGCAGAAGAAGCGCCTGTCGGCCCTCTCGCCGCAGCAGATCACCTCGACCACGCTGGCGGGCGAGAAGATCGAGAACGTGCTGAGCCACGCACCGGGCAACGGCGCGGCCATCGGCGGCGTGAAGGTCGTCACCGAGAACGGCTGGTTCGCCGCGCGGCCTTCGGGCACGGAGAACATCTACAAGATCTACGGTGAGAGCTTCCTCGGCGACGAGCACCTCGCACGCATCCTCGGCGAGGCGCAGCAGGTGGTCGACAAGGCGCTGTCGGCGAGCTGACGCGAGGCGCACGCGCATGGACACGCTCGTGCTGCGGCTGCAACCGGGCGACGACCTGCGCGCGGCGCTCGACGCCGTGCTGAAGCAAGCCGGCATCGGCGACGCGGCGTTCGTGGTCTCGGGCATCGGCAGCCTGAGCAGCGCGAGCATCCGTTTCGCAGGCGCAGAGACGGCGACGCGGATCGAAGGCGACCTTGAAATCCTCACGCTCGCCGGCACGCTGTCGCCCGATGGCTCGCACCTGCATCTCAGCGTGTCGGATGCCACTGGCCGGGTGTCGGGCGGTCATGCCGCGCCGGGCTGCGTGGTGCGCACCACGGCCGAGATCCTCGTCGCGGTGCTGCCCGAGTGGCGCTTCTCGCGCGAACCCGACGCGCAGACCGGCTACGCCGAGCTCGTTCCCAGACGCCGCTCCAGCCAGACGCTGTAGCGCGACAGCCCGAAGCACAGCAGCCAGTAGACGGCTGCCACGAAGAGATAGCCCTCGAGATAGAACGGCCGCCAGACCGGGTCGCCGCCCAGTGCCAGTCCAAGCGCGCCGGTCAACTCGAACAGGCCGACCACGGTGACCAGCGAGGTGTCCTTCAGCGTGCCAACCACGCTGTTGGTCAGCGCGGGCACCACGAGGCGCAGCGCCTGCGGCAGCACGATGTCGCGCTGCACCGGCCAACGGCCGAAGCCCAGCGCCATCGCCACCTCGGTCTGCCCGCGCGGCACGGCCTGCAGGCCGCCGCGGATGATCTCCGCAAGATATGCCGCAACGAACAGCGTGAGCCCCATCAGCACGCGCACCAGCACGTCGGGCTGCCAGCCCGCGGGCCACAGCAGCGGCAGCAGGAACGAGGCCATGAACAACACCGAGATCAGCGGCACGCCGCGCACCAGCTCGATGTAGCTCGCGCTCAGCGTGCGCACCACGGGCCATTCGGAGCGCCGCCCCATCGCGAGCAGCAGCGCCAGCGGAAAGGCCAGCGCCAGCCCGACCACCGCGAGCCCGATGGTGAGCGGCAGGCCGCCCCAGCGGCTGGTCGGCACCGTGCTCAGCCCTGCCACGCCGCCGTGCATCAGCCCGACGAACAGCAGCAACGCCACGCCCCACAAGGGCGCCAGCCACCAGCGCCAACTGCGCGGCCAGGCGCTGAGCACGGTCACCGCGGACAGCACCACCACCGCGATGGCCGGACGCCATTGCTCTTCGTACGGAAAGCGACCGAACAGCATGGGCCGCCACTTCTCGGCCACCACGCCCCAGCAGGCACCGTGCTGCACCGCGCGGCAGGCCTCGGCGTCGGGGCGGAACACGGCGTGCACCACGCCCCATTCGAACGCGTGGAAGCCGGCCCAGGCCAGCAGGCCCAGCAGCAGCACCGTGGCCAGCGCGCGCAGCGGCGAACCCCACAGCTCGCTGCGCCATGCGATGGGGCCTTGCGCGACATTTCTCATCGCCAGCCTCGCAGCGCGACGCGCGCGTTGTAGCGGTTCATGCCGAAAGAGATCACGAGCGACAGCAGCAGGTACACCGCCATGATGATCGCGATGCACTCGAAGGCCCGTCCATTGGAGCCGATGGTGGTGTTGGCCACCGACACCAGTTCCGGGTAACCCACGGCCACTGCGAGCGACGAATTCTTGGTAAGGCTCAACAGCTGGTTGGTGAGCGACGGCACGATCACGCGCAGTGCCTGCGGCAGGATCACGATGCGCAGCTGCTGCACCGACGACAGCCCCAGCGCCTGCCCCGCCAACACCTGCCCCTGCGAAACCGAGAGGATGCCGGCGCGCACGATCTCGGCGACGAAGGCCGCCGAGTACAGCGACAGCCCGGCGACGATGGTCACGTACTCCGGGCTCAGCGCGGCGCCGCCGCTCACGCCGAAGTCACCGCGCTCGGGCCATTCGAAATGCGTAGGCCACCCACCGCCCTCGCCCGCCACGGGCCAGGGCACGCTGAGCCCGCCCTTACTGAGCCACACGCCCGGCAGCAGGTGCACGGGCTCGGTCGGATCGGGCAGCAGGTGGGCCATCGCGAAGGCCAGCATCAGCAGCTGCACCAGCAGCGGCACGTTGCGCAGCAGCTCCACATACGCCGTGCAGATGCCGCGCAGCAGCACGTGCGGCGCGAGCCGGCCGATGCCGATCAGCGTGCCGAGCACCACCGCGAAGATGGCCGCCGGCACGGCCGCGCGCACGGTGTTGATCAGGCCCGCGAGGAACGCGCGCCATGACGGCTGGCTGGCATCGAAGTCGAGCCAGCCTTCGCTGATCGAAAAGCCCGCGGGCTCGGTGAGGAAGTCGAAACCCGAACGCACGCCGCGTGCGCGCAGCACGTCGAGCGCATGGTTCACCACCCAGGCGGCGCCGGCCACGACGGCCAGCACCAAAAGGGCCTGCACGAGCCAGGCCAGCCAGGCGCCGCGGCGCGAGGCGCCTTCCTGCCTCATCGCACTGGTGGTGCGTAGATCAGGCCGCCCTTGCTCCAGAGGTTGTTGGAGCCGCGCGGCAGCTTGAGCACCGACTTCGGTCCGACGTTGCGCTCGAACATTTCACCGTAGTTGCCCACGGCCTTGATGGCGCGGTACGACCAGTCCTTGTCCAGGCCCAAGAGCTTGCCGAGGTCTTCACCGGCACCGAGCAGGCGCTGCTGCGCCGGGTCCTTGCTGCCGGCCTTGAGCTGATCGGCATTGGCTTGGGTGACACCGAACTCTTCCGCCTCGATGAGCGCGTTGGGCACCCACTTGGCGATGGCGAACCACTCGTCGTCGCCGCGGCGAACCAGGGGTGCGAGCGGTTCCTTGGAGATCAGTTCGGGCAGGATGAGGTAGTCGTCGGGGTTGGTCGCTTCCTTGTTGCGCAGGCCGGCCAGTGCCGAGGCGTCGGTGGTGAAAGCCTGGCAGCGGCCCGAGAAGAAGGCCTTGAACGACGCTTCGAAGCTCTCGAACACGACGGTCTTCACCGGGATGTTCTGCGCGCGGAAGTAGTCCGACACGTTCTTCTCATTGGTGGTGCCCGACTGCGTGCAGATGGTGGCGTTCTTGAGCTGCTTGGCGCTCGTCACCTTGAGCTTCTTGGGCACCAGGAAGCCCTGGCCGTCGTAGTAGGTGATGGTGGTGAAGTTGAAGCCCAGCGACGCGTCGCGCGTGAGCGTCCAGGTGGTGTTGCGCGCGAGGATGTCGATCTCGCCGGCCTGCAGGGCCGAGAAGCGCTGCTGCGAGTTGAGCGGCACGAAGTCGACCTTCTTGGGATCGCCCAGCACGGCCGCGGCGATGGCGCGGCAGGTGTCGACGTCCAGGCCCGACCAGTTGCCCTGCGTGTCGGGGGCCGAGAAACCGGCCACGCCGTTGGTCACGCCGCACTTGACGGTGCCGCGCTGCTTGACCGCATCGAGCGTTTTGCCGGCAAAGGCCGGGGCCGCAGTGGCCAGCGCGAGAACGGAAGCGGCGGCGAGCAATGCCGGGCGCAGTCGGGTGGTTGGGGTGGTCGTTGTCTTCTTCGTCATGGGTGTGTACTCCTCAACAGTAGGCAAAAGGCAGTGTACGGGGCGATGCAGGTCGACGACAAAGAACCCTGCGTTGGATACATATGTCGAACTGCCTCTTGGCGACAGGCCGGTTTGCCTCGCAGTTTCACTACCATACGGCCCTTTCATCACTCCCGAACAGGAATCACACCATGGTCAAGTCCGACGACACCGGCAAGCTCATCCTGCGCGTTGCGCTGGGCATCCTCATCCTGCTGCATGGCATTGCCAAGGTCGGCAAGGGCGTCGATGGCATCGGCGGCATGCTCGCGTCGCACGGCGTGCCCGCGGTGCTGGCCTACCTGGTCTACGTGGGCGAGATCCTGGCACCGGTGCTGCTGATCGTCGGCCTGTTCACGCGGCCCGCCGCACTGGTCGTGGCCATCAACATGGTGGTGGCGATCTGGCTGGCCCACCGCAAGGACCTGGGCGCGCTGAACGGGCAAGGCGGCTGGGCGCTGGAACTGCAGGGCATGTTCCTGTTCGCGGCGATCTCGCTCGCGTTCACGGGTGGCGGGCGCTTCGGGCTCAACAACAAGTAAGCCTGCCAACGGACGGACGACCCGTCAGTCGTCGTCGGCCGCATCGAGGCCTGGAAACAGGACCCCGGTGTAGCCGAAGCGCGAGAAATCGCGCACCCGCATCGGGTACAGCTTGCCGAACAGGTGATCGACCTCGTGTTGCACCACGCGCGCATGAAAGCCGTCGGCGGTGCGGTCGATCGGGTCGCCATACAGGTCGAAGCCCGTGTAGCGGATGTGGGCGAAGCGCGGCACCACGCCGCGCAGGCCCGGCACTGACAGGCAGCCTTCCCAGCCCTCTTCCTCTTCATCGCCCAGCGGGGTGATGACAGGGTTGAGCAGCACGGTGCGCGGCACCGGCGGCGCGTCGGGGTAGCGTGGATTGACGGTGTCGGTGCCGAAGATAACCAGTTGCAGGTCGACGCCGATCTGCGGCGCCGCAAGGCCGGCGCCATTGACCGCCTGCATGGTCTCGAACATGTCGCGCACCAGCAGGTGCAGTTCGTCGGTGTCGAAAGCGGCGACCGGCTGCGCGGTGCGCAGCAGCCGGGGGTCGCCCATCTTGAGAATTTCGCGGAAGGCCATGGCGGGATTATCGCGACAGCCTCACACGAACGTCATGCCTGGGCCGCGATCACGGAGGCGTGGTGCCTTGCGAGTCGGGCGAAGTCCACAGCCGCGCCCGGCCGGTCGGCATCTGCTGCGGCCGCGAAGGCGTGATACCGGGCACACCACCCGCACCGGGCCGCACAGGCGGCACCACAGCAACCGGCGGACGGCCACCACCCCAGGGCGGACGCGCCGTCGGGTACGAAGGCGTGGGCCGCACGCCAGGGTACGGATAGCCGGGCCGATAGCCGTCGTAATAGGGACGGCGGTCGTAGTACGGGCGACGGTTGTCGTAGTAGCCGCCACCCTGGATGTAGACCGGCGCAGGCACCACCACGGGACCCGGATCGGCGTAGTACGGGTCGGAATAGCCGCCGGAGTAGTACGGATCGCCAGGAACGGCCACGCAGCCGGTCAGCAGCGCGATGCCGCCGAGTGCGAGGCTGGTAGCGAGAACACGAATTTTTTGCATGAGGGACTCCTTGTCGGCCTTCTGTAGTCGTTCAACGCCCGCTTGTAGACCCTGTTGACTGCGCGGATGTGAAGTCGCGTAACGGCCGGTAAGGGCCCCAGCCACCGATGCCGACCGCTTCAGGCCTCAGGTGCCGGTGGAACCCCGTTCGCGAGGATCTCCAGCATACGCGCCTCGTCGATCACAGTGACGCCGATGTCGCGCGCCTTGTCGAGCTTGCTGCCAGCCTCTTCCCCGGCCACGAGGTAGTGGGTCTTCTTGCTGACGGAGCCGGCCACCTTGGCACCGGCTGCCTCCAATTTATCCTTCGCTTCGTCGCGGCCCAGCGTAGGAAGGGTGCCGGTGATCACGAAGGTCAGCCCCGCCAAAGGCTTGGGCGCCCGGGCTTCGGGCTCAAACTCTTCCCAGGTCAGGCCGCAGGCACGCAGCTGTTCAACCACCTCGCGGTTGTGCGGCTGGTCGAAGAAGGTGCGCAGGCTTTGCGCCACCACCGGGCCGACGTCGTTCACTTCGAGCAGTTGCTCTTCGGTCGCATCCATGATCGCGTCGAGCTTGCCGAAATGCTTGGCCAGGTCCTTGGCCGTGCTCTCGCCCACGTGGCGAATGCCGAGGCCGAACAGGAAGCGCGGCAGCGTGGTCTTCTTCGAGGCTTCGAGCGCATCGACGAGGTTCTTGGCCGACTTCTCGGCCATGCGGTCCAGGCCTGCCAGCGTGACGAAGCCCAGCTTGTAGAGATCGGGCAAGGTGCGGATCAGGTTGGCATCGACCAGCTGCTCGACCAGCTTGTCGCCCAGCCCGTCGACATCGACCGCGCGACGTGCCGCGAAATGCAGGATGGCCTCCTTGCGCTGCGCCGCGCAGAACAGGCCGCCGGTGCAGCGGTAGTCGACCTCGCCCTCCTCCCGCACCGCCTCGGAATCGCACACGGGGCACTTGTGCGGCATGGTGAAGATGGCGCCGCGCTGGTCGTCGGGCTTGGCCAGGCTGTCGGGCGCCACGCCCACCACTTCGGGAATCACGTCGCCGGCACGCCGCACGATCACCGTGTCGCCCACGCGCACGTCCTTGCGGCGCGCTTCGTCCTCGTTGTGCAGCGTGGCGTTGGTCACGGTCACACCGCCCACGAACACCGGCGCCAGCTTGGCCACCGGCGTGAGCTTGCCGGTGCGGCCCACCTGGATCTCGATGCCGACCACCTCGGTCAGTTGCTCCTGCGCCGGGTACTTGTGGGCCACGGCCCAGCGCGGTTCGCGCGAGACAAAACCCAGTTGCCGCTGCAGCTCCAGGCTGTCGACCTTGTAGACCACGCCATCGATGTCGTACGGCAGCGCATCGCGCTGGCGGCCGATGGTTTCGTGAAACGCTATCAGTTCAATAGCACCTGTCGCCCGCGCTGTCTGCGTGGCGACCGGGAAGCCCCAGGCGTGAAACTGCTGCAGCCAGTCGAACTGGGTGGCAATCTCGGGCCCGCCTTCGCTCGCGGGCGAGACCTCGCCCAGGCCGTAGGCAAAGAAGCTCAGCGGACGCGCCGCCGCGATCGCCGGGTCGTGCTGGCGCACCGCGCCGGCCGCCGCGTTGCGCGGATTGACGAACACCTTCTCGTTCTTCTGCCCGGCGGCGATCTTCTCGCGCTGGCGCTCGTTGAGGGCGTCGAAATCGGCGCGCTTCATGTAGACCTCGCCGCGCACCTCGACCACAGGCGGCGCCGCGCCCTTGAGCTTCAGCGGAATCTCGCGCACGGTGCGGATGTTCTGCGTGACGTCCTCGCCCACCTCGCCGTCGCCACGCGTGGCGGCCTGCACCAGCACGCCGTGCTCGTAGCGCAGGCTCATGGCCAGGCCGTCGAACTTGAGTTCGCAGACGTAGGCGATCTGCGGCGCATCTTCGGCCAGGCCCAGTTCGCGGCGCACGCGCGCATCGAAGGCGCTGGCGCCGGTCGGGGTGATGTCGGTCTCGGTGCGGATCGACAGCATCGGCACGCGATGGCGCACCTTGGCCAGCCCGTCGAGCACCGCACCACCCACGCGCTGCGTCGGCGAATCGGGCGTGCGCAGTTCGGGGAACTCGGTCTCCAGCACCTGCAGGCGCTGGAACATCTTGTCGTACTCCGCGTCGGGCAACTCGGGTGCGTCGAGCACGTAGTAGAGATGGGCGTGGCGATGCAGCTGCTCGCTCAGTGCGGCGGCTTCGCGTGCCGCTTCGTCGCGCGTTGTCATGGGGTGTCCCTCGGGAAAAAGACGGATCAGCTGAAGAGGCGTCGCGCCAGCGGCGAGCCCGCGGCGAGGTCGCGTCCGTCGAGCGTGTCGTACAGCTGCTCGAGGTCGGTGCCGATCACGTCCATGGTTTCGTCGCGCAGCAACTGGCCGTCGCTGTCGGTCACCACGCCGTCCATCTCGCGGGCGAGCGTGGCAGCGGCTTCACGCATGCGTCGGAACGGCTCTTCGCCGCGATCGACCTGTGGCACATCGAGGCTCAGGCTGAGCTCGCGAATGGCCGATTGCGCCGGATCGTCGGCCAGCGCGGCCTGGGTGTCGAACGAGAGCCCGAGGATCGGCGGCAGGCCGGCCTCGCTGGTCGGCAGCACCATGCGGCCCGGAATGATCCCGGCCACGAAGCCCAGTCGCGCGGCGTTCTGCTGCACGTAACCCGGGCTCCAGGCCGCGTGCAGCGCGCGCAGCACGAAGCCCAGTTGCGCGTCGTGCGCGCTCGCGAACTGGTCGAGCTCACGGGCGCGTGCCACTTCGTCGAGCATCTCGGGAAACTCGGGCGCGCCGTTCACGGCGTCGGCAAAGGCCTGCGCCTTGACCACGAACTCGGAGTACTCGATCTCGTTGAGCGCGCCGGTGCGGTTGGCCAGCTGCACGCCGACCTGGAAGGCGCGGTAGCGCTGCCCGGGTGCCGGCGGCTCCCACTGGCTGGTGAGGTCGTTCAGGCCTTCGATGGCCACGGGCTTGCTGCCCGCGCGGCGCGTGGACGGCATGGCCGCCAGGGCGGCATCGCCCGAGGCCAGGCCTTCGAGCGAAATGGGCGCGATGACGTCGATCAGCGGATCGAGCCCGCCACGGCGCTCGCCGGTGGGCACGGGCACGCCGCTGGGCGCCGGCAGGTCGGGGTCGAACAGCGGCTCGTGGCGGTCGCTGCCGGCCACCTGGCTCGGATCGGCATGGAGCATCGGCTCCACGCCGCCGTCGCTGCCGCCGGCCAGCGCGCGTTCGGCTTCAGCCAAGGCGACATCGACCGCGTCGGGCTGGCGCGGCGCGTTGCGGCGCGACATCAAGGTGTTGTAGGCCACGACGGCCGCGAGAACGAGGCCGCCGAGGATCGCCAGGGCGAGGGTGAGATTGCTCATGCGCGCGCCTGCCTTATGCCGCTTCGACCATCGAGGCCGCCGACTCCATGTCGACCGCAACGATGCGCGACACGCCCTGCTCCTGCATGGTCACGCCGATCAGTTGTTCGGCCATTTCCATGGCGATCTTGTTGTGACTGATGAAGAGGAACTGGGTTTCGCGGCTCATGGCGGTCACAAGTTTGGCATAGCGTTCGGTGTTGGCGTCGTCCAGCGGCGCGTCCACTTCGTCCAGCAGACAGAAAGGCGCCGGGTTCAACTGGAAGATGGCGAACACGAGCGCAATGGCCGTGAGCGCCTTCTCGCCGCCCGAGAGCAGGTGGATGGTCTGGTTCTTCTTGCCGGGCGGCTGCGCGAGCACCTGCACGCCGGCATCGAGGATTTCGTCGCCGGTCATCACGAGGCGTGCATTGCCGCCGCCGAACAGCTCGGGGAACATGCGGCTGAAGTGCTCGTTGACGATCTTGAAGGTGCCGCCGAGCAGGTCGCGCGTTTCGGCGTCGATCTTACGGATGGCGTCTTCGAGCGTGCCGATGGCTTCGTTCAGGTCGGCCGACTGGGCGTCCAGGAAAATCTTGCGCTCGCTCGCAATGGCGAGTTCGTCGAGCGCGGCGAGGTTGACGGCGCCCAGCGCGACCACTTCGCGGTTCAGGCGGTCGATTTCGCTTTGCAGGCCGGTCAGGCGCACCTTCTCGGTCTCGATCGATTGCGCGACCGCTTCGAGGTCGGCGCCGGCGTCGTCCAGCAGTTGCTGGTACTGCTCGACACCCAGGCGCGCGGCCTGCTCCTTGAGCTGGAACTCGGTGATGCGCTGACGCAGCGGATCGAGTTCTCGCTCCAGCTGCAAACGGCGTTCGTCGCTGGCGCGCAGCTTGAGCGTGAGGTCGTCGTACTGGCTGCGGGCCGCGCCCAAGGCGGTCTCGCGCTCCAGCTTGAGCGACAGCGCGTCCTGCAGGCCGGCTTGCGCGGCGGCGTCCGACAGGCGGCTCAGCTCGGCGCGGGCGCGCTCGTCTTCGTCGGTCAGCGCGACGGTCTGCTGCGAGGCGGTTTCGATGCTGCGGTTCAGTTCGCCGCGGCGCGCTTCGAGCGTGCGCTGCGAGAAGGTCGCTTCCTGCGCCTGCCGTTCGAGGCTGCGGTGCTGCTCGCGGCTGGCGTTCAGCGTGCGACCGGCTTCGATGACGCGCTCGTCGAGCTGCGCATGACGTTCCTGGCTGTCGGCCAGTTGCATGTCGAGCTCTTCGAAGCGGCCTTCGGCGGCGATGCGTTTTTCTTGCAACTCTTCGAGCTGGGCATCGACTTCGCCGAGGTCGGCGGCCAGCTGCTGGCTGCGCGCGCGGGTCTGCTCGGCGAGCTGCGTCATGCGCAGCGTTTCGACCTGCAGCTCATGGGCGCGCGACTGCGTTTCAGCGGCTTCGCGGCGGGCCGTGACCAGGCGTTGTGCGGCATCGCCGTAAGCAGCTTCGGCACGGACCAACGCGGTGCGCGCCTCTTCGTTGATGAGGGTCTGGGCCTTCAGCTGGCGCTCGAGGTTTTCCATTTCCTGCTGGCGGGCCAGGAGGCCGGCCTGCTCGGAATCAGGCGCGTAGAAGTTCACGCTGTGCGACGACACGGCATGGCCGCTGCGCACGTAGATCACCTCGCCGGGCTGCAGCGTGGCGCGCTGGGCCAGCGCCTCTTCGAATGTCTCGGCCGTGAAGCAGCCGTGCAGCCAGTCGTTCAGCAGCGCTTGCTGGCCGGCGTCGTTCAGACGCAGCAGGCTCGACAGCTTGGGCAGCGCGCCCGCACCTTGAGGCACGCCGGCGACGGGCGGGCTGTAGAAAGCGAGCTTGGCGGGCGGGGCGTCGTTGCCGAAGGCACGCACCATGTCGAGCCGGCTGACTTCAAGCGCACCCAGGCGCTCGCGCAGCGCGGATTCGAGCGCGCTCTCCCAGCCCTGTTCGATGTGGATGCGGCTCCACAGGCCCTGCAGGCCGTCGAGGCCGTGCTTGGCGAGCCAGGGGGCGAGCTTGCCGTCGGTCTTGACCTTCTCCTGCAGCGCGCGCAGCGCTTCGAGGCGGGCCGAGAACTCGGCGTGGCGGGCGCCCTCGGTGTTGACGGCCTGCTGCTTGGCGCGACGGTCTTCGTCGAGCTGCGGCACGGCTTCCTGCAGTTCCTGCAGGCGGGCGTCGGATTCGCTGGCGGCTTCTTGCGCCGCAGCCAGCTGCTCCTGCATTTCGGTCAGCCGGTCTTCGTCGGGCGCGGCCAGTGCGTTCTGGTCGGCACGCAGACGTTCGCTGCGCAGCGTGAGCTGGCGGCTCTGGTCTTCGATGTTGCGCTGGTCGGCGGCCAGCACCTGGATCTGCTGCTGCACCTGCGACACCGTGGCACGCTGGGTGTTGGCTTCGTTCTGCGCACGCTGCACGGCCTCTTCGAGGTCAGGCATGCGCGCATCGTGTTCTTCGAGCTGTGCGGCCAGCAGGATGGCCTGCTCTTCGGCATCGACGCCGGCACCGGCCAGCGTCTCGATTTCGGCTTCGGCTTCTTCGCGGCGACGGCCCCACTGGCCCATCTGTTCACGCAGTTGCACGAGGCGCTGCTCGACGCGCTGGCGGCCTTCGACCACGAAGCGGATCTCGCCTTCGAGCCGGCCGACTTCGGCGCTGGCTTCGTAGAGCTTGCCTTGTGCCTGGTTCACCAGGTCGCCGGCGCCGTAGTGGGCCTGGCGCACGGTTTCGAGTTCGGACTCGATGCGGCGCAGGTCGGCGGTGCGCGATTCGAGGTCGTTGATGGCCTTTTCGGAATCGGCCTTGATCTTGGCCTGGTCGGCATCGCTTTCGCCGCGCTTCAGGAACCACAGCTGGTGCTGCTTCTTCGTGGCGTCGCCCTGCAGCGCGTTGTAGCGTGCCGCCACCTCGGCCTGCTTCTCGAGCTTCTCGAGGTTGGCGTTGAGTTCGCGCAGGATGTCTTCGACGCGCGTGAGGTTCTCGCGCGTGTCGCCCAGGCGGTTCTCGGTTTCGCGGCGGCGCTCCTTGTACTTGGAGACGCCCGCGGCTTCTTCGAGGAAGAGGCGCAGCTCTTCGGGCTTGGACTCGATGATCCGGCTGATCGTGCCCTGGCCGATGATGGCGTAGGCGCGCGGCCCGAGGCCCGTGCCCAGGAACACGTCCTGCACGTCGCGGCGGCGCACCGGCTGGTTGTTGATGTAGTAGCTGCTGGTGCCGTCGCGCGTGAGCACGCGGCGCACGGCGATTTCGGTGAACTGGTTCCACTGGCCGCCGGCGCGATGGTCGGCGTTGTCGAACACCAGTTCGACGCTTGAACGGCTGGCCTGCTTGCGGGTGGTCGTGCCGTTGAAGATCACGTCCTGCATCGACTCGCCGCGCAGTTCCGACGCACGCGACTCGCCGAGCACCCAGCGCACGGCATCCATGATGTTCGACTTGCCGCAGCCGTTCGGCCCCACCACCCCGACCAGTTGGCCCGGCAGCAGGAAGTTGGTGGGTTCGGCGAACGACTTGAAGCCCGAGAGCTTGATGGAGTTAAGACGCACGACTTGTCGCCCTGCCTTGGCATAGCGCCAAGGTATTGATTTGTAAGGAAAATTGCACGGGCCCGCAGCTTGAAGCGAGCCGCCGCCCCAGCCGTGGATGATAACGTCAGGGCATGAGCGATTCCCCGGCTTCTCCCCTCGCGGCGCGACGCACCTGCCTGCTGGCGGGC
The DNA here is from genome assembly GCF_058788795.1 of Variovorax sp. FW301-JW7. Taxonomy (NCBI): domain Bacteria; kingdom Pseudomonadati; phylum Pseudomonadota; class Betaproteobacteria; order Burkholderiales; family Comamonadaceae; genus Variovorax; species Variovorax sp. FW301-JW7. Next base: position 916,423 of record NZ_JBYTBC010000001.1, on the reverse strand, counting down.
ACCGCGGCCGCCCTGCTCGCGCCGCTGGCGCTGACGGGCTGTTCATCCCTCCGATCCACCGAGCGCGCCGAACCCTACGGCAACCAGGAGTGGCTGCAATCCGCCACCAACCGCATCGCCAACCTGTCGCTGCGCGACAACCTGCAATCGGTGCGCCGCGTGCAGACCACGCTGTACCGCCGCAACCCGCGCGAATGGCGCAAATCGGCCGCCTCCATGGAAGAAGCCACGCATCGCACCTGGGACGCAGTCCTGCAGGGCACGCCCCTGCCCGAGCTGCGCGGCGCCACCGGCATCGACGCCATCCGCCTGGCCTTCGAAACCGGCCCGCAGGCCTACCAGGGCGACCGCGTGGCGGCGCTGGTCGTCGGGTGGGTCACGATGCTCAAGCAGGCCAACGGCAACACCTGGGATCAGACCATGATCGACGGGGTCGATGCCGAGAACAGCTACCGCACGGCGCGCAACTTCGAGATTTCGCTCTGGCTCATTTCTTCCAAGACCGGCCCCGACGGCCAGCCGCTGCTGCTGGCCACCGAGATCAGCGATCGCGGGCGCAACCTCGTGGCCGACCGCGAGCTGTCGAAGGTGGTGGCACGGCTCGACCTGCTGGCCGCGCAGGCCGACGAGAAATACCGCCGGGCGGCCCTCGATTTCGGGCAGAACTGGGTGATGGGCGTGGTCATGCCGCTCTTCACGTTGATACCCAAGTAGGTTCTTTGTATCGGAAATATGTTTCCCAAATAGGCATTTGCGGTAATATCTTTCCGTGAACAAGCAGGAACTCATCACCGCCCTCACGGCGCGTCGCGGGGCCACCGGCCTCACGAACGCCGAGATCGCCTTGCGTTCGGGGCTCACCGAGCGCTCGGTGCGCAATGCGCTGAGCCTGAAGGGCAATCCGCAGCTGTCGTCGCTGCTCGCGCTGGTCGATGCGCTGGGGCTCGAACTTCAGCTTGCGCCCAAGGGCTTCGGTGAAGGTACGGCCGTCGATCCCGGCTACCGCCCGGTCGCCACGCGCGTCGGTCGTGCGCTGGCCGAAGCGCCTGCCGCGCCGCCCTACGTGCGGGGCCGCCGCTCGCCGCCATGAACGTCAAGATCCTCGAGATTTCGCTCGGCACGCACCGCCTCGGCAAGCTGTTCCAGTACGCCGACCTGTGCCGCTTCGTGGCGGAGCCCGAGTTGATTGCCAACCCGCTGCCCGGCGTGCTTTCGCTGTCGATGGTCGCGAGCGACCCGGCCGCCCAGGCCGCGTTGTGGAGCGACGTGAAGAACCCGTTGTTCAACGCCCAGGGCGGCCAGTTGCCGGGCTTCTTCCAGAACCTGCTGCCCGAAGGCGTGCTGCGCAGCCACATCGCGCAGCTGCGCGGTTGCCGCGACAACGACCATTTCGAATTGCTGGCGGCCTGCGGCGGCGACCTGCCCGGCGCCGTGGCCGCGCGCCCGGTGTCGGTGGACCGCGGCACGCTGCAGCGGCTCATCACGCAGGACCAGGACGCGCTCGAGATGTCGGTGGTCGAGTTGCCGATGCCGCAGGGCATCTCGGTCTCGGGCGTGCAGCCCAAGCTGGGCCTGCGCCGCCAGGGCGGACGCTACGTGGCGCGCGTGCGGGCCGGCGCCAGCACGCGCGTGATCGCCAAGCTGCCGGTGGCCGGCCGGCCGCACATGCCGCAACTCGAGATGCTCTCGCTGCAGATGGCCGGGGCGGCGGGCGTCGAGGTGTGCCACGCCGAACTCGCGCCGCTGTCGGCCATCGCGGCGCAGCACAGCTATGCGCTGCCGGACGAGCCCGAGTTCCTGGCCGTCACGCGCTTCGACCGGGACAGTGCGCGCCGCATCCATTTCGAAGATTTCGCCCAGGTGCTCGCGGTCGATCCGATGCACAAGTACAGCGGCAGCTACCTCGACATGGCGCTCGCGATGCGCGCCTTTTCATCGCTGGGCGAAGACGCCGTGCTCGAACTGGTGCGGCGGCTCGTGGTCAACGATCTGCTGGGCAACCCCGATGCCCACCTGAAGAACTTCGGTGTGCTGTATCCCGACGGCATTGCGCCGCGATTGGCGCCGGCCTACGACATCGTGGCCTACGCGGCGCTGCAAGGCGTCGAGGGCCATGCGCTGCCGCTGCTGCCGACCCCAGTGAGCGCCACCGCAGCCCGTCGCACCGCGATGTTCACGCCGGCCAATGTGCGCGCGTTCTGTTTCTCGGCCGGCTTGCACGAGCCGCGCATGCGACGCGTGGTCGCAGACACGACCCGCCTCGCGCGCGACCAGTGGCCCGCGATGATCGACGGCTCGGCGCTGCCGGCTCCGTGGAAAAAGCGGCTGCAGCAGCGCCTGCAGGCACATCCCTTGCTGCAGGGCATGAGCAAGCGGGGTCGCTAGCCACAGTGACGTGACAGGCGACCCCTAGAATGAATCCGCCCTCCTCCCCCTCAACCCATTCGAGGCAGCAACCACTCATGAGCTCCATCAACTTCATCGGCGGCGAAAAAGGCGGTGTCGGCAAATCGGTCACGGCACGTGTGCTGGCCCAGTACTTCATCGATCGCAGCCGACCTTTCACCGGCTTCGACACCGACCGTTCGCACAGCTCCTTCACCCGCTTCTACGAGGGCTTTGCCTCGCCCGTGGTGGTCGACAGTTTCGAAGGCCTGGACACGGTGGTGAACGGCTTCGAGACCAACCCGAAGCAGAGCGTGATCGTCGACCTCGCGGCGCAGACGCTGGCGCCGCTGTCGCGCTGGATCAAGGAATCGGACCTGTTCGACGTGTTCGAGGAGGTCGACGTCACGGTCAACTTCTGGCACGTGCTGGACGACGGCAAGGACTCCACCGACCTGCTCGGTACGCTGATCGACACCTTCGGCAACCGGCCCAACTACATCGTGGTGCAGAACTACGGGCGCGGCAGCGACTTCGGGATGCTGCTGGCGTCGCAGTCGCTGTCGAAGGCCAATGCGAATGGCGCACGCGTGATTGCCTTGCCGCGTTTGCATGAGGCCAGCATGCGCAAGATCGATGCGCAGAACACGAGTTTCTGGAAGGCTGTGAACGACCGCGAAGGGCCGCATGCGCTTGGGTTGCTGGAGCGGCAGCGCGTGAAGTCTTGGCTGGCTACGGCTTACGCTGCGTTCGATACGCTGCCTCTTTAGCCTTTTTGGGGGAGCCCGACAGGCGGCACGGCGCGGTCGGCCCCACTGCGCCGGCCGCTTCGCGGCTTCCCTGCGGTGCTCGCGTTTCGCGGGGTCTCGCAGAACTCGCTTCGCTCAAACAGCTGCGAGCCCTGATCCGCGAAACGCTGCGCTCCTCGGCGGCACAGAGGGGCCGCCCACACCGCACCGCCTGTCGGGCTCAGGGGTAAAGCGGGTGGCCTGCCCTTCGCGAGGAAGAACGAACCAGCAGGGCCTTAGATCATTCCGCCGTTGATCGAGATGACCTGACCCGTGATGTACGCGGCTTCATCGCTTGCCAGGAACGCTGCCAGCGCCGCCACTTCCTGCGGCGTTCCGGCGCGCTTCACGGGCACCATCTGGTTGATGAGCGCGGGATCGAACACCGCATCGGCCATCGGCGAGGCGATGATCCCCGGCGCGATCGCGTTCACGGTCACGCCGCGCGAGGCCACTTCGAGCGACAGCGCCTTGGTCGCGCTGTTCAGCGCGCCCTTGGCCGCGGCGTAGTTCACCTGTCCCCTGTTCCCCGCGATGGCGGCGACGGACGAGATGTTCAACACACGCCCCCAACGGGTGCGCATCATCGGCAGCAGCAGCGGCTGGGTGACGCGGAAGAAGCCGTTCAGCGACACGTCGATCACTTTGTGCCATTGCTCGGCACGCATGCCGGGCAGCACGGCGTCGTCGTGCACGCCTGCGTTGTTGACGAGGATCTGCACCGCGCCGCCTTCGAGGATGCGTGCGCAGCCGGCCGCGCAGGCTTCGTCGCTGCGCAGGTCGAACACATGGCATTCCGCCTTGCCCCCGGCCGCGGTGATCGACGCGGCCAGCTGCTCGATGGCCTCGGGCCGCGAATTCGCATGCAGCAGCACGGTGGCGCCGTCGCGTGCAAAACGCTCCGCCATGGCCGCGCCGAGCGCGCCGCTGGCGCCGGTGATCAGTGTGCGTTTTCCTTCGAAACTCATGACGGTGTGCTTCCCATGTCCGCCAACGGCGTGTTCAAGACCACCACGGCCCGGCCTTCGGCCAGCAGGCGGCCGTCGTCGGCCGCCACCGTGAATTCATACAAGACCTGCCGGTCGTCGCCGGACAGGCGCTTCGCGCGCACCTGCAACGCCCCGGCGATGTCGTCCAGCCGCGCCGCCGCCAGCTTCACGTTGCGCGCACTGGCCAGGAAGCCGGCAGAGGGCATGCTGCCCTCGGCGGCCAGCAGGCCGCCGTGCAGCGCCATGGCCTGCGCCGCGTATTCGATGGCGTTCGGCGCGAGCAGGCCGCTCTCGGTGCGCAACGGGTTGTCCGCCTGGCTGTGTGTCGTGGTGCTGCAATGGATCGATTCGGCGTCCCAGCCTTCGAGGCGCTCCAGCAGGCACATGCTGCCGCTGTGGGGAATGCGTGCGGCGATGCCCGCGCGGTCGAGCGTCTGCGGTGCCGTCAAGCGGCAGCCTCCAGGTCGGCCACCAGCAGCACGTTGGCGAACGGCGTGCCTTCGCTCATCGGCATGCTCTGCACGCGGAAACCCAGGCGCTGCAGCACGGCGATCCACTCGGCCAGCGGGCGGCCCCAGGTCGGCGAGACCTTGTGGCCGCGGATGCGCGTCACGGTGCGATCGACCCACTGGCTGATCGCGAAACCGCGCGTGCTCGACGCATCGCCCACGCGCAGCAACAGGCGCGCCTTTGGGTTGCCGCCACGGCGCAGCGCGTCGCGCACGCGGGTCAGCACGCCCTCCTGGGCTGCGAGGTCCACGTAGTGCAGCACGTCGAGGATCACGACCAGGTCGCAGTCGGGCAAGGCGGCCGAGCACATGTCGGCGCACACCAGGCGCGGCGTGGGCCTCAGGTGGCCGACCGACGCCTCGGCGCGCGCCACGTCCTTCGGCATCAGCTCGATGCCCGTGTAGTCCGCGGCGGCCGGCGTGGCGGCCCATGAGGCGGGCCAGCGTCCCTGCTGCTGCATCGTGCTCATCGACGCCAGCAGGCTCACGAAAAGGCCCTGGCCGCAGCCGATGTCGACCACGCGCCGGTGCTGCGCGTCGATCAGCCCGCGTTCGAGCAGGCCGCGGAACACCGGGTCGCGTCCGAGCTTGCCGCGCGCGAACTGCCAGGCGAAGGTGCCGCCCTTCTTGTAGGGCACGGTCGCGGCTTCGTGCAGCTCGCGCCAGGCTTGGTCGGTGGTCATCGTCGATGGCATCACGGCGCTCATGCGGTCTTCAATCCTTCAGGCAGGGTCACGGCGCGCAATCCGTCGGTGCGCAGACGTTGGAGCAACAAGGGCAGGACTTCCAGCAAGACGGGTTGCCCTGCGGCGGTGCGCGCGGCGTTGCCGTCGTGCAGCAGGAGGATGTCGCGTGCCTGCAGGTGGCGGGCGAGGCGCGCCATCACCTTGGCGGCGTCGCCTTCGCGGGTGTCGAAACCGCGCCGCGTCCAACTCACGAGCGAGAGGCCGAGGCGGTGGAGCACGGGTTCGAGGAAAGGATTGCGTAGGCCGGCGGGCGCGCGGAAACAGGTCGGGCGCTGGCCGGTCACGTCGGTCAGGATGTCCTGCGCGCGCGCGATCTCCGCTGCGAAGCCGCGCGGGCCGAGGAAGGAGAAGTTGTGACGGTGCTGCGCCGTGTGGTTCTGGATGCTGTGGCCGCGCGCGACGATCTCGCGCGCCAGCGCCGGATGCGCCAGCACGCGCTCGGCGATGCAGAAGAAGGTGGCGCGCTGGCCGTGGGCGTCCAGCAGGTCGAGCACGCGGGGCGTGACCTCGGGCTCGGGCCCGTCGTCGATGGTGATCGCCACCTCGCGACGCGCACCGGCCGCCTCGGGCAGGCGCGTGACGTTCGGGCCGAGCAGGTTGCTGCGCGGCGTGAGCCCGGCGCCGGTGATCAGCGCATGGTTCAGCACCACCGCGCCGAGGGCCCAGGGCCATGCGCCCGGCACCAGCACGCCCGCGCCCAGGGCCGCCACATGCACGGCCGCGCTGGCGCGCATGGCGGGCGGCCAAGGCCAGGATTCGGTAGCGGCGACAGGGGCGAAAGGCGACGACATGGTGGGTCCAGATTTTCCCATCAGCGCGGTCGCTGTGGGCTCGGGCCCTTCCCGGGCGCCATGTTGCGCGCGAACGCGGCCGACAGCAGCAGCGCCAGCAAGGCGCCCGGCGCGACCACGCGGCCGATGGACGACAGCGCCGGAATGTCCGAGATCGCGATCAGCCCGAACGACACCACCGTCGTGAGGTTGGCCAGCATCAACGAGGCCAGCGTGTCTTCGTCGGCGCGCCCGGTCGTGCGCAGCTGGTCGAAGAAGAGCGCGTAGTTCGATCCCACGGCGACGATCAGCAGCAGCCCCACGAGGTGCAGGATGCCGAGTGCCGCCTGCGCCAGCGCCATGCCGCCCAGCGTGAGCACCACCGCGAACAGCAGCGGCTGGCACACGGCCAGCAGCCGGCGCCACGAGCGCAGGTACACGCCCAGCAGCACCACCACCGCCAGCGCCCCCAACAGCACCTGCACGAAGGCCTCGTGCAGGTAGCGTTGGTAGAGGCCGCCGAGCTCGCGGCCGACGTCCACCACCTGCACCTCGGGCAGGCCGGCCAGCGCGGCCTCGAGCCGCCCCTGGTCGAAGCCCGGGCCAGGGTGCAGCACGACCAGCGTGGACCAGCCACCACCCGGACGCTCGTACATCAGCGTGTTGACCACCGAGCCCAGCGGGCCGCCCATGAGGTCGGCGCGTTGCACGGGCGCCTGCTTGCGCGCGGCCTCCACGTCGGTCACGAAAGCGCCGAGACGGGAGGCCGGCAACGGCAAGCCCTTCGTCGCTTCGGCCAGGTTGGCGCGCAGCGTGTCGGCATCGGGCAGGCTGGCCAGACGTGCTGTCTGCGCCGCCACGCTCGGCAGCACGCGGGTCACGGTTTCGTAGCCGCTGAGCTCGCCCTTGTCGACCAGGGCGTCGAGGCGCGCGGCCGCGGCCTCGGTGTGGCGCAGCGCGGCCTGCTCGTCGTCGCCGAAGGCCACCACGAGCACACCGCCATCGCTGGCGCCGATGTCCTTGCGCAGCATCTCGTCGAGCTGCTGGGCCGAGCGCGGCACCGGGCTCATCGCGCTCAGGTCGGCACGCCACAGATGGCCGCCCTGCCACAGCACCAGCGCCAGCGCCGCCACGCCGAGCGCGGCCAGCGGCCAGCGCAGGCGCGGCAGGCCGCGCACCAGCAGGCCGGCCAGCCGCGCCATGTGCCGGCGCATGCCCATGCCGGTCGCACCATCGGGCGCCAGCACCGGCAGCACGTAGCGCGTCGCCAATGCGGCCGACATCAGCCCGGCGATCGAAAACACCCCCAGCTGCGCCAGCCCCGGGAAGCCCGAGAACACCAGCGCCGCAAAGCCGCACACGGAGGTCAGCAGGCCCAGCCGCACCGTGGGCCAATGCACCTCGCGCCAGCGCTGCCAGCCAGTGCCGGCCACGGCCGCGCCGCGCGCCTGGATCAGGTAGTAGATGGCGTAGTCGACCGTCTCGCCGATCAATGTGCTGCCGAAGCCCAGCGTGAGCCCGTGCACCGAGCCGAACACGAGGCTGACCGACGCGGTGCCGACCACCACGCCCGTGGCCACCGGCAGGAAGGCGATGACGAGCGCGCGCGGCGAGGCGAAGGCCAGCAACAGCAACACGCTCATCACGATGCCGCCCACCACCGCGAGGTGGATGGCTTCGGTCTTGATCTTTTCGCGGCTCATCACCGAGAACACGGGAGGGCCGCTCAGCAGCAGCTTCGGCGCGGCCTCGCCCATGCCGCGCGCGGCGGCTTCATAGGCGGCCTGCACCCGCGCGATGGCGACGGCCTGGGCATCGAGGTCGCCGCCGGCCGCACGCGTGGTGGCGATCATGAGTGCGCGCGGTGCATCGCGCGACATCCAGACGCCGCCTTCGCTGCGCGGTGCGCTCGCCGGCACCAGCTCCATCGCGACACGCTGGGTTTCGCCGGTCGGGTCGCGATCGAGCAAGGGCTTGATCGCGTTGCCGGCCGGCGTGCCGAGCATCGACAGCGTGTCGGTGATGGCGTCGCGCAATCCTTCGGCCGTGAACTGCCCCGGCATCACACCGGACGACAGCTGGTAGCGGTGATCGAACACCCAGGTGCCGGCCTCGCTCCAGTCGCTCACATCGCCGTTCTGCACCAGGTCGAAGAGCTGGCTCTCGCGCATCGCCTTGCCGACGGCGCGCGAGACTTCAGCGCGCTGTTCGACGCTGCCGCCCTCGAAGCCCAGCATCAGCGTGCGCGAGGCGACGCCGCTTTGCAGCTGTTCGATGAGCACGCGCTGGCGCAGGTCCGGGCTCTTGGGAAGAAAAGCCGACAGGTCGGCGCCGATCTGGGTGCGCGCGATGACGACCGCGCCGAGGGCCACGACCAGCAGCCACGCCAGCAGGACGACGATGCGGCGCGACCACCCCGGCGGCCCGCCCGCCTGCGCCAGGCTCACGGTGTCGCGCGCCGGGAAGCGCCAGCCGGTACCGCCGACGGCGGCGAATTGGGCGAGATGTTCATGACCGAGCGATCGCCGCCCACGAACTCCATCTCCAGCCCCAGCACTTCGCCGCCGCGGCCCGTGATGCGCATGCTGCGCACCTGCGCGGCCAGCCGGCTGTCATTGGGGACCAGGTCGAGCGTCCATTGGTTGGCGACGCCGGTCACGGTGCTTTTGAAATAGCGCTGCAACGTGGTGCCGTCGCCGGTCAAGGTGCCGCGCATGGCTTCCACCAGGCCCAGCAGCTCGGGCATGCTGTCCAGCGCGAGCGTGCGGTTGCGATTGCCGCGCGACAAGGTCAGCGTGTTGCCGTCGACCGCCATGGTTTCGATGCGCGGCGACAGCGTGCGGCGCACCAGCTTGTCGGGCGCCTCGAAGCTCAGCGTGCCGCTCGCGTCGAGCGGGCCTTCGAGGCCGTGCACGAAGCGCTGCTCGGTGAAGCGCGCCTCGCCGCTCTTCTGCTTGGACAGCAAGCCCATCAGTTCGGGCAGATCGAACGCCGCCCAGGCGGGCGCGGCGCAGAAAGCCACGGCGAGCACCACCACCCTGCAAAGCCAATCAAGCCGCATCTTCGAGCCAGAAATCATGAAAGTTGAACCAGTTGTACGGGTAGGCGCGGCACAGCGCCTCGAGGCGGGCCACATAGGCTTCGACTGCGCTGCGGATGCGCTGTTCGCGCTCCGCGGCATCGGTGAACGGCGTGCCGAAGTCGGCCAGCGGGTCGAACCGGACATCGTAGCGGGCACCGCCGCCGTACATGCCGGCCATGAAGAACACCTTGCGGCGCAGCAATGCCGCCAGCCGGAACGGACCGTCGTTGAAGACGGCCGGCTGCCCCAGGAAAGGCAGCACGATGTTGTTGCCGCGCTGGTGCGCCGGCTGCTCCTCGCTGCCCGGCAGGGTACGGTCGGCCAGCATGCCGCCGAGGCCGCCGCCGTCGAGCCAGTCGCGCAGCGCGAGCATCGAATGTGGTCGGCCCAGCGAGATCACGTGGGGCCGCATCTCGGGCAGCGCGATGGCGTTCAGGATGGCGGTGATGCGCTGCGCGTTGTCGGGGTACATCAGCATCGCCAGCCGCATGCGGTTCTGGTGCTTCTGCTGCTTGCAGGCGCCGAGCACCTCGAAGCTGCCGATGTGGGCGCCGAGCAGGAAAGCGCCCCGCCCTTCGGCCGCCTCCGCTTCGATCGGGCCGTTGCCTTCGATCTTCAGCTTGAACAGGTCCATGCGCCCGCGCAGGAAGTACACGCGGTCGAGCACGGTGGAGGAAAACGCGTGCAGCAGGCGGTAGCCGTCGACCCAGCCCGCGCGCGGGCCGATGGCCCGGAACAGGTAGCGCTTGATGTAGCGGCGCGGCGCCGGCGCGAACAGCAAGAAGTACAGGCTGATCGGCGGCAGCAGCAGCCGCGTGACGTGCCGCCCGCACACCAGCGCCATCAGGCAGATGAAGCGCAGCGCCAACATGTTGCTGCGCTCGGGCGCGCGCGCCCAGTCGCCCTGCTGGGCCGCCGGGCGGGCGGTCTGCCGCGCCGCTTCGTCCACGGCGCGCGTTTCGGCGTCGGTGTGCTTCATCCCGCCGACTCTGGCACAGCCGTCCAGCGGCCCGTGACAGCCAGCACGCCGTCGCAGCGCACGTCGAAACGCACGCCGCGGCCGGTTCCGGCCTCGGGATGCAGCTCGATGGACAGCGTGCTGCCGGGCCGCACGGGCGCCAGGAACTTGGCAGCCGCGAGCGTCGGGCTCGCGCCCAGCCGTGCCGACAGCGCCGGCACACGCCGCACGACTTCCATGACTTCGGCCAGCAGCAGCGCGCCGGGCACCAGCGGCTGGCCGGGGAAATGACCGGCAAAGACGGGGTGGTCGACCGGCACCGTGTGCGCCATCTGCACCGGCGTCTGGTCGTCGGCCAACTGCGCCAGCGCGAATTCGCGCAGCGCCCGCACCGTGAGCTTGCCCGTGCCTTCACGCGGGAAGGCCTTGACCTGCACCACGCGGCGCGGCACGAACACGGGCTCCAGGCGTTGCCGCAGTGCAGCAATGATGTCTGTCGCCGACAGCGTGGGCGCGACCACGAACGCCACCGGCCGCACCACACCGTCGGCCACCTCGTCGGGCAGCCAGAAGGCGCCGTCCTCGACGCCGGCGATGCTGTTGAGGTGGTAGTTCAGGTGTGCGAGCGAACTGCGCCGGCCGGCGACGTGGATCAGGTCGTTGGCACGGCCGAACAGGCGAAAACGCCGTACATCGAGCAGTTCGAGCACGTCGGCCATGGGCGTCGGCTCGGGAATGAAGTCGCCGCTGAAGATGAAGCGCTCGGGGCCGTCACCCTCCCCCGGTTCCGCGTGTACGCGGATTTCGCCGAAGGTTTCCCAGATTTCGCTCTCGGTCGTGCGGCGCGTGGCCACCTGGCCCGATTCGGTGCTGCCGTAGATTTCGAGCAGCACGCCGCCCAGCGCCTGCTCGGCCTGCGCGGCCAGTTGCGGCGACAGCGGCGCGGTGGCCGACAGGATCAGGTCGACCGGCGGCAGCTCGATGCCCGACAGCAGCAGCGTCTTCAGGTGGAACGGCGTGGTCACCAGCGCGCGCGGGCGCGGCACCGAGGCCAGCGCCTTCGCGACGTCGGCCGGAAAGAACGGCCGTCCGGTTTCGAACGCGGCGCCACCGAGCATCGCGAGCAGCACCGACGACTCGAGGCCGTAGCTGTGCTGCACCGGCACGGTCGCCACCAGCGTGAGCCCTTCGAGCGTGGGCCGCTGCAGCACGCGGCACAGCCGCTCGACCGCCACTTCGACGTCGCCGACCAGCGTGCGCCAGGCCTTGGCATGCGGTTGCGGCACGCCGGTGGAGCCCGACGTGAGCAGGCTGGCCGCATGCCGGCCGCCGTCGATGGCGGGCACCGGCGCATCGCCGGCCGGGCCGGGCACGGCCTCGACCTGCAGGCGCCGCATGCCCGGCGTCTCGAGCTTGGCGTCGTCGGTCAGCGCGAACAGGTGGGCGCCGCCGGTTTCGGTCAGGCGCGCCAGCGTGTCCGGCCGCGCATCGGGCGGCAGCAGGCTGGCGTGGCCGCGCACCAGCGCGGCGCCCAGGCTCACGGCGAAAGCGTAGCGGTCGAGGCAGAGGTTGACGGCAGGCCCTTCGGCGGGCAGCGCGGGCGCCAGGCGTGCGACGTCGGCCAGGAACTGGCGCGTGCTAACCGGCTGGCCGGCGCGCCAGGCCAGGGGCGCGTCGGGGTTGCGGTCCGCGAGCAGCGGCAGGAAGGAAGAAGAAGCGGTGTCGGGGGTCACGCGGGCTGCGCCTGTTTCATTGGCCGCCAGCGCCGTTGTCCACCGTCGAGGTGCCGTAGAACGCGCGCACCGCATCGACGAGGCGCGTGCGTTCGAATTCGGGATGCAGGCGGTAGCGCACGAGGTGCTCGCCCACGAACAGCAGCGCCACGCTCAGCGGCGACAGCACGTTGGCCAGCAGCGACCAGGCCGAAAACGGCATCGTCAGGTAGACCACGATCGACGAGACGACCACCACGGCGAAGTACACCGTCCACACCTGCGTGAGGCGCGTCGTGTACGACAGCATGTGCCCCTTCAGCGGGTGCACGCGCTGCGCGAACTGGGTGATCAGCGGCAAGCCCTTGCCGCGCAGCGTCGAGCCGAACCAGCCACAGAGCGCGCCGTTGATGCCGATGTGCTGCAGCACATAGAGACGGTTCGTGTCGCCCGCCTCACCGAGGAAGACGAGCGAGAAGCCGCCGATGCCCAGGGCCGCCGCAATGGCCAGGCCCCAGCGGCCGAACCAGCTGGCGGCGCAACCCATGGCGGCGATCCACAGCGGGCCGAGCAACACCACCACAGCCCAGGGCTCGGTGGCGTGGAACAGCGTCATCCAGTGGGAGAGGCCGGCATACGTGACCCCCACCAGCAGCAGGAGGACGAGTCGCCATCGAGACATGGATCAGGTGGCGCTGCGGTGCTCGGCGACGTGGGTCGCGAGCGTACGCAGCGACTGGAAGATCTGCTGGTTGCGCTCGTCGTCCGAGCGCAGCTGAAAACCATAGCGGCGCGAGACTTCGAGCGCAACTTCGAGGATGTCGATGGAATCGAGGCCCAGACCTTCGCCGTACAGCGGGTCGGTGGGCACGATCTCTTCAGGTGCAACCTCGAGATTGAGCGCGTTCACGAGCAACACGGCCAGCTCTTTTTCGATCGGCGACTGTTCGGATGCATCGCCAGTGGCGGGAATGGGGGGCTGAGCAGTCGATGACAAAAAAACCTCCTGAACTTTTTTCCTGAACGACCGTGCGGGGTCGTGAATTATAGGAGTGGCGGTTGATTAGACTGCGCGCTTCGATACGACCCGGAGCGCCCCATGGCCGACCCCCTTCTGATCGCACGCCACGACACCATCGAGTGCACCCTCCTGCCCGGCCTTGCCAACCGCCACGGCCTGATCACCGGCGCCACCGGCACCGGCAAGACCGTCACGCTCCAGACCATCGCCGAACAGCTGTCGAACATCGGCGTGCCGGTGTTCATGGCCGACGTCAAGGGCGACCTGACCGGCATCAGCCAGAAAGGCGCCATCGGCGAAAAGCTGGCCGCCACGCTCAAGGAACGCGGCATCGACGTGCCCGAGCCCGCTGCCTGCCCCGTCACGCTGTGGGACGTGTTCGGCGAACAGGGCCATCCGGTGCGCGCCACCATCTCCGACATGGGCCCGCTGCTGCTGGGCCGCATGCTCGACGTGAACGAAACCCAGGCCGGCGTGCTGAACCTGGTGTTCAAGATCGCCGACGACAGCGGCATGCTGCTGCTCGACCTGAAAGACCTGCGCGCCATGCTGCAGTACGTGGGCGAGAACGCGAGCCAGTTCACCACCGAGTACGGCAACATCAGCGCCGCCAGCGTGGGCGCCATCCAGCGCGGCCTGCTGCAGATCGAGACCCAGGGCGGCGACAAGTTCTTCGGCGAGCCGATGCTCAACATCGCCGACTTCATGCAGACGGTGGGCGGCAAGGGGGTGGTGAACATCCTGGCGGCCGACAAGCTCATGAACTCGCCGCGCCTGTACGCCACCTTCCTGCTGTGGATGCTGTCGGAGCTGTTCGAGCAACTGCCCGAGATCGGCGACCCCGAGCAGCCGAAGCTGGCCTTCTTCTTCGACGAGGCCCACCTGCTGTTCAACGAGGCGCCCAAGGCGCTGGTCGAACGCATCGAACTCGTGGTGCGACTGGTGCGCTCCAAGGGCGTCGGCGTTTATTTCGTCACGCAAAACCCGCTGGACATTCCCGATTCGGTGCTGGCCCAGCTCGGCAACCGCGTGCAGCACGCGCTGCGTGCGTTCACCCCGCGCGACCAGAAGGCCGTGAAGGCCGCCGCCAGCACCATGCGCCAGAAGCCTGGCCTGGACATCGAGACCGCCATCACCGAACTCGCCGTGGGCGAGGCGCTGGTGAGCTTCCTGGACGCCAAGGGCCGCCCGAGCATCACCGAGCGCGTGTACGTGCTCCCGCCGGGCAGCCAGCTCGGCCCGATCACGCCCGAGCAGCGCAAGGCGCTGATCGCGGGCTCGCTGGTGGCGGGCGTGTACGAGAAGACGGTCGACCGCGAATCGGCCTATGAAAAGCTCAAGGGCCGCGCCGAGAGCGCGCCCGACGCACCGGCCGCCGGCGCCAAGGGCGGGGCCGCCGCGGAAGAATCGTCCGGCATGGGCGGCATGCTCAACGACATGCTCTTCGGCAGCACCGGCCCGCGCGGCGGCAAGCGCGACGGCCTCGTGCAGACCATGGCCAAGTCGGCGGTGCGCACCATGGGCACGTCGGTGGGCAAGGAGATCCTGCGCGGCGTGCTGGGCGGGATCTTCGGCAGCAAGAAGCGCTGAAGCAGCGCCGTTACCAGCGCAGCAGGCGCGGCCCCAGTGCCGCGCCCAGCAGCACCGGCACCGCGATCCCGCTCACGTACCAGACCGCGAGGAACGGCGCGGTCAGCTCCATGCAGTGCAGCGCGTAGACCGACGCGCCCACGCCGCCGGCCAGCGCGCCGGCCGCGGCCCCGGCCAGCGCGGGCCGCGTCGGTGCCAGCCCGCGCAGCGCCACGAAGGTGGCCGCGAACACCGGCAGCGCCATGAAGCCGATGCTCAGGGCGCAGATGCGCCACGACTGCCCCATCAGCGAGGGCATGCGCTCCTCGATCGGCACCGAGAACCAGACGAACGCCGCCAGCCCCCAGATCCCCAGCACCGGCAGCACCCCGCCCCACCACGCGTGGCGCACCGCCACGCCGGGCCGGGCCAGCCGCTGCACCGTCACGAAGGCCGCCGCCGCGATGCACAGCGGAAACAGCACCTTGACCCAGAACATCGGCCAGAACATCGCCTGCACCAGGTCGGGCCGCAGCCCGTACTCGCCGAACAGGATCACGAAGGACAGCGGCAGCGCGGCCAGCACCGCCCACCCGATGCGCCAGCCGGCGCTGCGCCGCGGCACCGCCACCTCGCCGGCGGCCAGCAGGTTCACGAGGTCGTCGGTCTTCATGGCGCGGCGCCTCCCCCGAACTTCGCGGCCAGGGCCTTCAGGCCCCGGTGGATGCCGACCTTCACCGCCGACTCCGACATGCCCGTGAGGCTCGCCGTCTCGGCCACCGAGAGTCCTTCGATCTTCACGTGCACGATGGGCAGGCGCTGGCGTTCGGGCAGGGTCTGCAGCAGACCGCCGAGGTCGCGCTTCGCGTCGCTGGCCTCGGTGGCGGAATCGGCGAACACGGCGAGGTCGTCGTCCAGCGGGTCATGCAGGTCCTCGCGGACCGACTTGGCGCGCAGCAAATCGATCATCTTGTAGCGCGCAATGGCATGCACCCAGGCCGTCAGCGGCTGGTCGCTCTGGTAGGTGTGGCGCTGGTTGTGCATGGCGAGCAGGCATTCCTGGACGAGGTCTTCCACTTCATCGGGCCAGCCGAACAGGCGCTTGCCCAGAAAAGCGCGCAGGTGCGCGCTCAGTTTCTGCAGGAACTCGCGGTACGCGCCGGCGTCGCCATCGAGGCCGCGAAGGAACAGGCGGCGCAAGGCCACTTCCGCGTCGCTCGGTGTCGTCCTGCTGCCTACGGTGTTTCGTGCCATCGGGCCGGCCGGTTACAGCCTGGTGGAAAAAGATTGCAAGGGATTGTGCCGCGCCCCCGCAGCGAGGCTTGCGCTAAGCTGCCCCGATGCTGGCCGGACTCGTCTCGCACCCCTGGGCCTACCCGGCGCTGGAGGCGGCGCACATCGTGGGCATCGCGCTGCTGTTCGGCGGCCTGCTGGTGTTCGAGCTGCGCGCCCTGGGCCTGGCCCGCGAGTTGCCGGCGCCGCTGCTGGCGCGCCTCACGCTGCGCCCCGCCCTGCTGGGCTTCGGCCTGTGCGCGCTGACCGGCCTGACCATGTTCGCCAGCCAGCCGGGCGAGTTGCTGAGCAACACGGCCTTTCGCGTCAAGCTGCTGCTGATCCTGCTGGCCGGCCTCAACGCCGCCTGGTTCCACCTGCGCGGCGACATCGGCGGCCAGAGCGGGTTCGCCAGGTTTCAATGCCTCCTGTCTTTGGGGTTTTGGCTCGCTGTCATCATCTGCGGGCGCTGGGTTGCCTATGTCTGACCAAGGAGAACGCGATGCTGCCTCGACGCATGTTCGTGACCGGTTCGATCGCACTGGCCCTGCCCGCCTGGGCCCACCACGGCTGGAGCAGTTTTGACCAGGAGCGCCCGCTGTACGTGGAAGGCCGCGCCACCAAGGTCAGCTGGCGCAATCCGCACGGCGAACTGGAGATCGAGTTGCCCGAGAACCTCGCGCTGCCGTCCGACCTGAAGCAGCGCGTGCTGCCCAAACAGAGCGCAACGGTCGATGGCCCGGCGCTGTTGGCCAAGGCGCAGCTGCCAACGCGGCGCGACCGCAAGTGGCAGGTCGAGCTGGCCCCGCTCACGCGGCTGCAGGCCTGGGGCGTCGAGGAGATCAAGCCCGGCACGCCGGTGGCGGTGCTCGGCTTCACCTTCACGGGAGAGAAAGGCGACGCGGTGCTGCGCGCCGAGTACCTGTTCGTGCACGGCAAGACCTACGGCCTGCGCTCGTCGCCTGCCTGAATGCCAGTGCGGCCAGGCCGCGCGGGCCCTCGCTTGCCAGCCGCACAAGTGCTCGGTACATTGCATTTTTTGAGGGCCTCAAATGTCCGCAGACAGTACCGCGATCCCTTCCGCCTTGCCGACAGCGACTGGCGCGAGCCCGACGCAGACCCCTCCGCTTCATCCCTCGTCCTCGACCGGCCACATCCGCCTGACCTCGCATGCCGGCGGCTTTGGCGCCCTGCCCATCCATTGGAGCGCGGCCACCGCTGTCGAGCGTGGCCCCGTGGTCGGCACGACCACCAAGCGCGCACACCGCAACGTCATCGGCACGCACAGCGGCTCGTACAGCGTGTACCGCGCACTCGCCGTGGCGGCCGGCGCCCTGAAGCGCGAACACAAGGCCGACCTCACCAACACCGCACCCACCGACGTCATCGGCCCCTATCCGCAGTGGAGCGAGCCCGGACGCATCGTCTCGCTCGACCCCTGGGGCGCGCTGGTGGCCGACGTGTTTTCCGCCGAACTCGCGGCCGGCTACGACATCCGCCCGACCATCGCGATCACCAAGGCCCACGTGATCCTGCCCGAGGTGATCGAGGCGCTGCAAAGCGGGCGCCTGAAGGCCGACGGCCATTTCCTCACCACGGGCGGCGCCGCGATGGTGACCAAGGCGGCCATCGAACCCGTGTGGTACCTGCCCGAGGTGGCGCGCCGCTTCGGCTGCTCCGAGACCGACCTGCGCCGCACGCTCTTCGAGGAAACCGGCGGCATGTACCCCGAACTCGTCACGCGCTCCGACCTCGAGGTGTTCCTGCCGCCCATCGGCGGGCAGACGCTCTACATCTTCGGCAACCCGCGCGACCTGGCCAACCCCGACGTGGAGCTCACCGCGCGCATCCACGACGAGTGCAACGGCTCCGACGTGTTCGGCTCCGACATCTGCACCTGCCGCCCCTACCTCACACACGCGATCGAAGAATGCATCCAGGGCGCGCAGCGCGGCGGCGTGGGGCTCATCGCCTACTCGCGCAAGGAAGGCCGCGCGCTCGGCGAGGTGACCAAGTTCCTCGTCTACAACGCCCGCAAGCGCCAGGTGGGCGGCGACACGGCCGACCAGTATTTCGCGCGCACCGAGTGCGTGGCCGGCGTGCAGGACATGCGCTTCCAGGAGCTGATGCCCGACGTCTTCCATTGGCTGGGCATCAAGAAAATCCACCGCCTCGTGTCGATGAGCAACATGAAGTTCGACGCCATCACCGGCTCGGGCATCGAGATCGGCGAGCGCGTGAACATTCCCGACGCACTGATCCCGGCCGACGCCCGCGTCGAGATGGACGCCAAGATGGCGGCCGGCTACTTCACCCCCGGCCCGGTGCCGGACGCAGAAGAACTGAAAAAGGCCAAGGGCCGGGGATTGAGCGAATGAGCCGCAGCACCGACATCGACCTGCCCGCCGACGGTTCCGGCAGCCTGCGCCCCGGCGGCGCGGGCAATGTCGATCCGTCGATCGAATTCACGCCCGACACCGGCCACCCGGCCGGCGCCGCCAGCCTGCTGCGCACCACCGCCGCCATCCGCCAGCGCGCGGGCGCCCTGCTGGCCCGCGCGCGCCGCGGCGAATCGCAGTGGTTCCGCATCGGCAGCGACGACGCACTCGAAGACGCGGCGCGCACCGTGGCCGAGGTCACGCGCGAGCGCTACCCCTGGGACACCATCCCGTACCACAGCCGCTGGCGCCACTTCGAGGCCGGCGGCGTCGACCGCCGCCTGCAGCTCGACGCGCTGCTCGGCAAGGGCCTCGACGCCCGCCAGCGCGCCCGCGCCCACATCGACCTCACGCTGGTGAGCGTGCTGCTCGACGCCGGTGCCGGCCCGACCTGGCACTACACCGAACCGGCCACCGGCCTGCGCTTCACGCGCTCCGAAGGCCTGGGCGTGGCGTGCTTCCATGCATTCACCAGCGGGCTCTTCTCGTCCGACCCCGACCATCCGCTGCAGGCCGACGCCGCCGGCCTGCGCGGCCTCGTGACCGACCGGCTGGGCGACGCCTTCCAGGTGAGCGAGGTCAACCCCCTGGTCGGCCTCGCGGGCCGCGCCACGCTGCTGCGCCGGCTCGGCGAGGCCATGAACGAACAGCCCGAGACCTTCGGCGACGATGGTCGGCCGGGCCGCCTGTTCGATGCGCTGGTCGGCCCCTTCGGCCCGGCCGCACCGCCCACCGCCGAGATCACCGCGCACCAGATCCTGTCGCTGCTGCTCGACACGCTGTCGCGCATCTGGCCTTCGGCCAACGCCATCGACAGCATCGCGGCCGACGGCAGCGACAACGCGGGCGGCATCGGATCGGGCGACCCGGCTTTTGCGCTGGGCGACTGCTGGCGCCACAGCGCCGTCACCGGCCCCGGGCTCACCAACGGCTGGATGCCGTTCCACAAGCTGTCGCAGTGGCTCACGTACTCCCTGCTCGAGCCTTTCGAATGGGCCGGCGTGAAGGTGCGGCATCTCGACGCGCTCACCGCCCTGCCCGAATACCGCAACGGCGGCCTGCTGATCGACAGCGGCGTGATCGTGCCGCGCGAGGCGGCCTTTCTCACCCGCCGCTGGAAGGCCGGCGACGAGTTCATCGTCGAATGGCGCGCCCTCACCGTGGCGCTGCTCGACGAAATCGCCCCGCGCGTGCGCAAGGTGCTCGACCGCACCGAAGAAGAGCTGCCCCTGGCCTGCGTGCTCGAAGGCGGCACCTGGGCCGCGGGCCGGGTGCTGGCACAGCGTTTGCGAGACGGTGCACCACCGCTGCAGATCGAGAGCGACGGCACCGTCTTCTAGTCTTTTAGACTCTCCTGTTTTCCGCAACGGCACACCAAAAGAAGACTCCAATGAGCAACGTCCACCTCGTCGACCACCCCCTCGTCCAGCACAAGCTCACGCTGATGCGCCGCAAGGACGCCTCCACCAACAGCTTTCGCCGGCTTTTGAACGAAATCAGCATGCTGATGGCCTACGAGGTCACGCGCGACATGCCGATGCAGGACATCGAGGTCGAGACCCCGCTGGAGACCATGCAGGCCAAGGTCATCGACGGCAAGAAGGTGGTGCTGGTGTCGATCCTGCGCGCCGGCACCGGCATCCTGGACGGCATGCTCACGGTGGTGCCGGGCGCGCGCGTCGGCCACATCGGCCTGTACCGCGACCCCAAGACGCTCACGGCCGTCGAGTACTACTTCAAGATGCCCGGCGAGATGGAGAACCGCGACGTGATCGTGGTCGACCCCATGCTCGCCACCGGCAACTCGGCCGTGGCCGCGGTCGAGCGACTGAAGGAACTCAACCCCAAGTCGATCAAGTTCGTCTGCCTGCTGACCTGCCCCGAAGGCGTGGCCACCATGCAGAAGGCGCACCCGGACGTGCCGATCTACACCGCCGCGATCGACCGCGAGCTGGACAGCCACGGCTACATCCTGCCGGGCCTGGGCGACGCCGGCGACCGCATCTTCGGCACGAAATAGGCTCGCCCCCAGGCTTCGCGCACTTCGTGTCGCTTCGCCAACCCCCTACCGGGGGCAACACCTGAGGCCCGGCGGAGCCGGTTCCTCGGTGTTTGCTGGAAGGGAGCCTGCCGCAAGCGGCCGGCTCGTTTGGGTTCGGTGGGCACGGGGATTGCAGCGCTTGATTTTTTTACAGACCGAGGAGAAGACCGTGACAGCACGCCGTCAGTTGATCGTTCGTTCCATCGCCGTTGCCGCAGCGCTTGCGGCGGGCGCCCCGGGCCTTGCGCTCGCGCAGGCCAAGCTCAAGGTGGCTGCCGTCTATACGGTGCCGTTCGAGCAGCAATGGGTGGGCCGCATCCACAAGGCGCTGAAGGCGGCCGAGGCGCGTGGGGAGATCGAATACAAGGCCACCGAGAACGTGAGCAATGCCGACTACGAGCGCGTGATGCGCGAGTACGCCACGGGCGGCAACCAGCTGATCCTGGGCGAGGTGTTCGGGGTGGAAGCGGCGGCGCGCAAGGTCGCGAAAGACTTCCCCAAGGTGGCGTTCCTCATGGGCTCGTCGCTGAAGCCGCAGGCGCCCAACTTCTCGGTGTTCGACAACTACATCCAGGAGCCGGCCTACCTCAGCGGCATGGTCGCGGGCGGCATGACCAAGAGCAACCGCATCGGCATGGTCGGCGGTTTCCCGATCCCGGAGGTGAACCGGCTCATGAACGCGTTCATGGCGGGCGCGAAGGAAACGAACCCGAAGGTGGAGTTCAGCGTGAGCTTCATCAACAGCTGGTTCGACCCGCCGAAGGCCAAGGAAGCGGCCTTCGCGATGATCGACAAGGGCGCGGACATCATGTACGCCGAGCGCTTCGGCGTGTCGGACGCGGCCAAGGAAAAGGGCAAGCTCGCCATCGGCAACGTGATCGACACGCAGGCCCAGTACCCCGACACGGTGGTGGCCTCGGCGCTGTGGAACTTCGAGCCCTCGGCCGACCGTGCCATCAAGCTGGTGAAGGAAGGCAAGTTCGCCGCCGAGGACTACGGCGTGTACTCGCACATGAAGCACAAGGGCTCCGAGCTCGCGCCGCTGGGCACCTTCGAGAAGAAGGTGCCGGCCGACGTCGCGGCCAAGGTGAAGGCCAAGCAGGCCGACATCCTGGCCGGCAAGTTCACCGTGAAGGTGGACGACGCACAACCCAAGTCGACGGCCAAGTGAAAAAGCCGATGACGACGGTCCGCTGGCGTTCCCTCCTCGCGGCCGGCGTGCTGGCCGTGGGCCTGTCGGGCTGCGTCGGCGTCTACAAGGGCACCGGCGCCAGCATCAACAGCAGCACGCGGCTGGACGACACGCCGCGCCTGGCCGTGATCTCGGCCTTCGAGCCCGAGCTGAAGCTGCTGCTCACGCGCCTGCAAGGTCCGAACAAGCACAGCGTGAACGGCGTCGAGTTCACCACCGGCACGCTCGAAGGCAAGCCTGTGGTGCTGTTCCTCTCGGGCATCAGCATGACGAACGCGACCATGAACACGCAGCTCGTGCTCAACCGCTTTCGCATCACCGGCATCGTGTTCAGCGGCATCGCGGGTGGCGTGAACCCGTCGCTGCACGTGGGCGACGTGACGGTGCCGGCCCAGTGGGGCCAGTACCTCGAGGTGCTCATGGCGCGCGAAACCGCGCCCGGCACGTACAGCGCACCGCCCTTCATCACCGACGCCACGCTGCCCAACTTCGGCATGAACTTCCCGCGCCCGGTCGAGGTGCGCTCGGCCGCCAGGCCGGGCATCGAGCGCAAGTTCTGGTTCGCGGCCGATCCGAAGATGCTCGAGGTGGCGCGCAGCATCCGCAACGTCGAGCTGGCGAACTGCGGCGCCGGCAAGTGCCTGCCGCGCAAGCCGCAGCTGGTGGTGGGCGGCAACGGCGTCTCGGGCCAGGCCTTCATGGACAACAAGGCCTACCGCGAATACACCTACAAGACCTTCCAGGCCAACGTGCTCGACATGGAAACCGCCGCCGTGGGCATGGTCGCCTACAGCAACGGCGTGCCCTACATCGCCTTCCGCTCGCTCAGCGACCTCGCGGGCGGCGGCGACGGCGAGAACGAGATGGGCACCTTCATGAGCATCGCGGCCGACAACTCGGCCAAGGTCATGCTGGCCTTCCTGGCCGCGTGGAAGTGACGGTGGCGCCCGGGCGCCTGCCTCGTCTTGTGTTGCTGCCGGGCATGGACGGCACCGGCGATCTCTTCGCGCCATTGGCGCAGGCCCTGGGGCCGCAGGCTGCCATCGACGTCGTGCGCTACCCGGGCCGCGAGGTGCTGGGCTACGACGAACTCGAGCCGCTGGTGCGCGCGCAACTGCCCACTAAGCAGCCCTTCGTGCTGCTCGGCGAATCGTTTTCCGGGCCGCTGGCCATTTCCCTCGCGGCCTCGCGTCCTCCGGGGCTGCGCGGCCTCATCCTGTGCTGCAGCTTCGCGCGCCGGCCCGCGCCCGGCCTGGCGCTGATGCGCGCGGGCCTGCTCGACCTGTCGATGCGCCTGCTGCATTCGAAACTCATGCGCGCGCCGATGCGGCACCTGCTGCTGGGCGGCTCGGCGTCGCCACACCTGTCGGACATGCTCCAGGCTTCGCTGAAGCAGGTGTCGGTCGCGGTCATGACCCACCGCATGAAGGAAGTGCAGCGCGTCGACGTGCGCGACAAGCTGCCGCGGGTCGGCGTGCCCGCGATGTACCTGCAGGCGCTGCAGGACCGCGTGGTGCCGCGCCGCGCGGTGGCCGCCCTCCAGCGCGGGCTGTCGGCGTTGCACCTGGTGCAGCTCGACGGCCCCCACGGCCTGCTGCAGGCCTCGCCCGCTGCCTCCGCGCGGGCCATCGAGAATTTCTGCCGCGACCTGCCGTCGCCACC
Organism: Variovorax sp. FW301-JW7; assembly: GCF_058788795.1. Taxonomy (NCBI): domain Bacteria; kingdom Pseudomonadati; phylum Pseudomonadota; class Betaproteobacteria; order Burkholderiales; family Comamonadaceae; genus Variovorax; species Variovorax sp. FW301-JW7. Next base: position 893,289 of record NZ_JBYTBC010000001.1, on the reverse strand, counting down.
TGTCTGCCCATGAACCCCACCGTGCTCCGCCTCCAGGGCATCACCAAGCGTTTCGGCCCGCTCGTGGCCAACGACGCCATCTCTCTCGACCTGCAGGCCGGCGAAGTGCTCGCGCTGCTGGGAGAGAACGGCGCCGGCAAGTCGACGCTGATGTCCATCCTGTTCGGCCACTACGTCGCCGACGAAGGCCGCATCGAAGTCTTCGGCTCGCCCCTGCCGCCCGGCAACCCCAAGGCCGCGCTGGCCGCCGGGGTGGGCATGGTGCACCAGCACTTCACGCTGGCCGACAACCTCAGCGTGCTCGACAACGTGACGATGGGCACCGAGCCGCTGTGGCGCCCGGTCTCGCGCCGTGCGGCGGCCCGTGCGCGGTTGCTCGAGGTGGCCCAGCGCTTCGGCCTGCCGGTGCAGCCCGACGCGACCATCGGCAGCCTGTCGGTGGGCGAGCGCCAGCGCGTGGAAATTCTCAAGGCGCTGTACCGCGGCGCGCGCATCCTGATCCTCGACGAGCCGACGGCCGTGCTCACGCCGCAGGAGAGCGAGGCGCTGTTCGCCACGCTCGCGCAGATGGTGGCGCAGGGCCTGTCGGTGATCTTCATCAGCCACAAGCTCGGCGAGGTGCTGCGCGTGTCGCAACGCATCGCGGTGCTGCGCGGCGGCAAGCTGGTCGCCGAGGCGCGCACGGCCGACACCACGCAGGCACAGCTCGCGCTGTGGATGGTCGGCCACGCGGTCGAGGCGCCGCAGCGCCGGCCCGCCAAGTCGGTGGGCGACGCAGTCTGCGTGCTCGACCACGTGAGCACCGCATCGACCAAAGACGGCGGGCAGGACCGCCTGCGCGAGGTGTCGCTCACGCTGCGCGCGGGCGAGATCACCGCCATCGCGGGCGTCTCCGGCAACGGCCAGGTCGCGCTGGCCGAGCTGCTGAGCGGCACGCGCCGCGCCGTCTCCGGCAGCGCGCAGTTCATGGGCCGCGCACTGCCGCCCTCGCCCGCCCGGCTGGTGCAACGCGGCGTGGCGCGCATCCCCGAAGACCGGCACGCGGTCGGCGTGGTCGGCGACCTGCCGGTGTGGGAGAACGCCGTGTCCGAGCGGCTGCGCAGCCCTGTCTTTTCACGCTGGTCGTTCATCGTCCGGCGTGCGGCCGCACGGCTCCATGCCCGGCGCATTGAGAAAGCCTTCGACGTGCGCGGCGCCGGCCTGATGTCGCCGGCCCGCTCGCTCTCGGGCGGCAACATGCAAAAACTGATCCTGGGGCGGGCGCTGCTGGCGCCCGAGCAAGTGGAACAAGACACCGACAACAAGAAATACCCGAACCGCGCGCCGCGCCTCATCGTCGCGCACCAGCCGACCTGGGGCCTGGACATCGGCGCCGTCGCCTACGTGCAGCAGCAGCTCATTGCCGCGCGCGATGCCGGCGCGGCGGTACTGGTGATTTCGGACGACCTCGACGAAGTGCTCGCACTCGGCGACCGCGTGGCCGTGATGCACGGCGGCCACCTCGGCCAAGCGCGCCCGGCCGCGGCCTGGACACGCGAGGCCATCGGCCTGGCGATGGCCGGCGCCACCGCGCCGCAACGCCCGGGAGCCGCCGCATGATGCGCCTCGAACGACGCCACGAAAGCTCGCGCGCCGCGCTGGTGCTGGCCCCCATCGGCGCGGTCGTGTTCACGCTGCTGGTGAGCGCGCTGCTCGTGCGCTGGGCCGGCGCGCCGGTCGGGCGCACCTACGCGCTGCTGCTGCAGGGCGGCTTCGGCTCGGTGTTCGCATGGAGCGAGACGCTGACGCGGGCCATTCCGCTCATCCTCACCGGCCTGGCCGCCACGGTCGCGTTCAAGGCGCGGCTCTTCAACATCGGCGCCGAGGGGCAGCTGTTCGCGGGCGCGCTGGCCGCCGTGGCTGTGGGCGGCATGCATGGCGGCACCGGCTTCGAGTTGTCGCCGTGGGTGCTATTCCCGCTGATGATGCTGGCCGCTGCGGTGGCCGGCGCGCTGATGCTGCTGGGCCCGGCGCTCATGAAGAACAAGCTCGGCGTCGACGAAGTGGTCACCACACTGCTCATCAATTTCATCGTGCTGCTCGGCGTGTCGGCGCTGCTCGACGGGCCGATGAAAGACCCGACGGCGATGGGCTGGCCGCAGAGCGTGTCGCTGCAGTCCGACCTCGAACTGGGCAAGCTCATCGCGCAGACGCGCGTGCACACCGGGTTGCTGTGGGCCGTGTCGCTCGCGGTGATCGTGTGGGCGATCTTCAAGTACACGGTGCTGGGCTTCGACATCCGCGCGGTGGGCGCCAATGCACGCGCCGCCGCCTTCGCCGGCGTGCCGGTGACGCGCACCGTGGTCATGGTGGCGCTGCTCTCGGGCGCGCTGGCCGGGCTGGCCGGCGCCATCGAGGTGGCGGGCCGCACCAGCTACGTCACGCTGGACATGTCGCCGGGCTACGGCTACACGGGCATCGTGATCGCGATGCTCGCCGGGCTGCACCCGCTGGGCGTGATCGCCGCCGGCGTGTTCGTGGCCGGCGTGCTGGTCGGCGCCGACACCATGAGCCGCGCCGTGGGCGTGCCGACTTACATCGCCGACGTGATCGTCGCAGCCTCGCTGATCGCGGTGCTGGTGGCCACGCTGCTCACGCAGTACCGCGTGCGGGTGAAGAAATGACCGACCTGCTCGACATTCTTTCCAACCCCGCCTTCTGGGTCGCGGTGCTGCGCATCGCCACGCCGCTCATCCTGGGCACGCTGGGCGTGCTGCTGTGCGAACGCGCGGGCGTGCTCAACCTCGGCATCGAGGGGATCATGGTCGCGGGCGCCTTCACCGGCTGGCTCGCGGTGTATGCCGGCGCGCCGCTGTGGGCCGGCGTCGGCGTGGCCGCGCTCACGGGCATGGTGTTCGGATTGCTGCACGCCTTCCTGACCGTCGGGCTCGCGCTGTCGCAGCACGTCTCGGGGCTGGGCATCACGCTCTTGGCCACGGCGCTGAGCTACTTCGGCTACCGCGTGAGCTTTCCGAAGGTGAACACGCCGCCGACCATCACGCCCTTCGCGCCGATGGACTGGCTGCCCGTGCCCATCCTCGGCGCGCAGACCGCGCTCACGCTGTTCGCGCTGCTGCTGGTGCCGGCGGTGGCCTGGGTGCTGTACCGCACGCCGCTCGGCCTGGCGCTGCGCATGGTGGGCGAGAACCCGCAAGCGGCCGAGAGCCAGGGCGTGTCGGTCGCGGCCACGCGCACCGGCGCCATCGTGGCGGGCTCGGCGCTGATGGGCGTGGCCGGCGCGTTCCTCACGCTGTCGGCCTTCAACGCCTTCTTCTTCAACATGGTGAACGGCCGCGGCTGGATCTGCGTGGCGCTGGTGGTGTTCGCCTCGTGGCGGCCCGGCAAGGCCCTGCTCGGCGCGTTGCTGTTCGCCTTCTTCGACGCGCTGCAGCTGCGGCTGCAACAATCGGGCGATGCCGTGCTGCCTTACCAGCTGTACCTGATGCTGCCCTACCTGCTGTCGATCCTGGCGCTGGTGCTGGTGGCGCGCAAGGCCAGCTACCCGCAGGCGCTGATGAAACCCTACCGCAAGGGAGAACGCTGACATGCCGATGACGCGGCCTCGCCTTTGTCGCCTGCTGGCCACCGCGCTGCTCGCCCTGGCCGGCAGCGGCGCCCACGCACTCGGCGCCGACTACGGCGCCGAACGCTTCGCCACCCACGACGCCGTCACCTGGGTGCAGACCTGCGGCACCTGGGGCCCCGACCACCACGGCACCTACCGCGTGATCCACGCCGAAGCCTTCGCGCAGTCGTTCCTCTATGTGCAGTGGATGGCGCGCGGCGAGGCCGACCGCAGCTACAGCCTCTACGCCGTGCACACGATCGCCATCGCTGAGCTCGACAACGACCACGCCGAAATCTCCCTGAGCGAACTCACCTGCCGCGCCACGCCGCGCGGCATCGTGGTGACGGCCAAGGCCGACTCGGGCCACGACGACAAGCTGCGCCGCGTGACCATCGAGGTCGGGCCGGCCGCAGGGCAATACCGCTTCCGCGCGCAGCGCACGCGCTGAACGCTCCTCGAAAAAAGACACCCCACCGATGCTCGACCTCCTCATCACCAACGCCACCCTCCCCGACGGCCGCACCGGCATGTCGGTCGCCGTGCAGGACGGCCGCATCGCCGAGGTCACGCCCGGCCTGGCCGCGCCCGCGCACGAGACGCTCGACGCCCAGGGCCTGCTGCTCACGCCGCATTTCGTCGATCCGCACTTCCACATGGACGCCACGCTGAGCTACGGCCAGCCGCGCGTCAACCAGAGCGGCACGCTGCTCGAAGGCATCGCGCTGTGGGGCGAGCTCAAGCCGCTGCTCACGGCCGACGCGCTCATCGAACGCGCGCTCGCCTACTGCGACTGGGCCGTGGCCAAGGGCCTGCTGGCGATCCGCTCGCACGTGGACACGAGCGACCCCAGCCTGCTCGCGGTCGACGCGCTGCTCGAGGTGAAGCGCCAGGTGGCGCCCTACATCGACCTGCAGCTGGTGGCCTTTCCACAAGACGGCGTGCTGCGCTCGCCGGGCGGCGTCGACAACCTCACGCGCGCGCTCGACAAGGGCGTGGACGTCGTCGGCGGCATACCGCATTTCGAGCGCACCATGGCCGACGGCGCCGCCAGCGTGAAGCTGCTGTGCGAGCTGGCCGCCGAGCGCGGCAAGCTGGTCGACATGCACTGCGACGAGTCGGACGACCCGCTCTCGCGCCACATCGAGACCCTGGCCGCCGAGACGCTGCGCCTGGGCCTGCAAGGCCGCGTGACGGGCTCGCACTGCACCTCGATGCACTCGATGGACAACTACTACGTGAGCAAGCTGCTGCCGCTCATCGCCGAGAGCGGCGTGAGCGTGGTGTCCAACCCGCTCATCAACATCACGCTGCAGGGCCGCCACGACAGCTACCCCAAGCGCCGCGGCATGACGCGCGTGCCCGAGCTGATGGCGGCCGGCGTGAACGTCGCCTTCGGCCACGACTGCGTGATGGACCCGTGGTACGGCATGGGCTCGGGCGACATGCTCGAGGTGGCCCACATGGGCCTGCACGTGGCGCAGATGACCGGCCAAGCCGGCATCCACCAGTGCTTCGAGGCCGTGACCACGCGCGCGGCGCGCGTGATGCACCTGGACGGCTACGGCCTGGAAGCCGGCTGCGACGCCAGCTTCGTGCTGCTTCAGGCGCGCGACCCGGTCGAGGCCATCCGCCTGCGCGCGACGCGGCTCAAGGTGTTCCGCAAGGGCCGGCTGCTGGCCGAGACGCCCGCGGCCACCGCCGCGCTGCACCTGCCGGGGCGCGGCGACCGCACGCGCTGGATGCTCGGCGAGCGCTGATCCTGTTTCGGGTGGACAGGCGCCGCGCCTGCCGCGAACATCCGGGTTCCCCGATGACAAGGACACCCCCGACATGAGCGCCCCACCCCTGCTGCGCACGCTGTTCCAGTACCACGCGTGGGCCAACGACGAGTTGCTGGACCGCATGGCCGGCCTCGACCCCATGCAGCACGCCGACGCCCGGCATGCCGCGATCCGCGTGGTCAACCATGCCCACGTGGTGAACCGGATCTTCGCGGGCCACCTCACGGGCACGCCGCACGGTTTCACCGACGACAACACGCCCGAAACGCCCACGCTGGCCGACCTGCGCGCGGCCGTGGCCGAGTCCGACCGCTGGTACCTCGCCTACCTGGACACGCTCACGCCGGCGCTGCTGGCCGAGGCGCTGCCCTTCGTGTTCACCGACGGCGACAAGGGCCGCATGACGCGCGAAGAAATGCTGGCCCACGTCGTGACGCACAACGGCTACCACCGGGGCGAAGCCGGCCGGCTGCTCGCGCAATGCGCGGTGCGCCCGCCGCGCGACACGCTGGCGGTGCACCTGCACCGCAGCGAACCCGCGCGCCGCGAACGCTCCTAGGTCAGGCGGCGTGGGTCGTGGCGACCGTCATCTCGACCTCGACCGTCGCATTCTTCGGCAGCGCATAGACGCCGACCGCCGTGCGCACATGCACGCCGGCCTCGCCGAACACGCGGTGCAGCAGGTCGGACGCGGCATCGGCCACCTCGCTTTGCTGCGTGAAGTCGGCCGTGCACTGCACGAACACGCCCACGCGCAGCACCTTCTCGACCGCATCGAGCGAGCCGAGTGCCCGGCGCAGCAACGCGAGGCTGCGCAGCGCGCAGATCTGGGCGCCCTCGCGCGCGGTGTCGAGCGACATGGCATCGCCCACGCGGCCGGTGACGACCACCGTGGTGCCCACGCGCGGCACCTGGCCGCTGAGGTAGACGGTGCGGCCGTCGCGCACCAGTGGCACGTAGTGGCCGCCGGCCAGGATTTCGCCGTCGAAGCTGTGGCCCAGCTCGGCGGCGATCAGGTCGGCGATCTGGTCGCGGCTGTGTGGTTCTGTCATCGGATGTCCAGGAAAACGGGCCTCGATTGTCGCCAACCGGTCGGGCGCGAACAGAGACAGATCGGCCCCGCCGGAGGCAGAACAGTTCAGCCTTCGAACGCCAGGAACACCCGCCCACCCTCGATCTTCACCGGGTAGGTGCGCAGGTCTTCGGTGAGCGGCGCGCACATGGCCTTGCCGCTGCGCACGTCGAAGCGGCCCTGGTGCAGCGGGCATTCGATCTCGTGGCCTTCCAGGAAACCGTCGCACAGCCGCGCATGGCCGTGCGTGCAGATGTTGTCGGTGGCGTGGATGCCGTCGTCGGTGCCGTACAGCGCGATGTCGCGCCCCTGCACCTCGATGCCGACCACGTCGTCGGCGGGAACGTCGTCGACCGCCGCGGCGTCGACCCAGGTCATCGTGCTCATCGTGTGCTCCCTTCGTCTCAATCGGGCTTGAGGCCGGCGCGGTCGATCACCGGCTTCCAGCGGCGCAGTTCCTCGTCCATGAACTTCGACAGGCCTTCGGGCGTGCTGCCCACGGGGTCGAAGTACGCGGTCTGCAGGCGCTTGACTGTGTCGGGGTCTTTCAGCGCGGCCGCAATCTCGCGGCTCATGCGCTGCACCACGTCGTTCGGCGTGCCCTTGGGCGCCATGTAGGCGAACCACGGCACGGCCTGGATGTCGGGCAGGCCCGATTCGCGCAGCGTCGGCAGGTCGGGCAGCAATGCCGAACGCTCGGCCGAGGTGACGGCCAGCGCCTTCAGGCGCCCGGCCTTGGCCTGCGGCATCACCGTGACCGGCGGCAGGCAGGCGTACTGCACGTCGCCCTGCACGATGGCCGTGACGGCCTGGCCCGACGAGGCGTACGGGATGTGCACCGCGAACGACTGCGTCTTCGCCTTGATGAGCTCCACGCCCAGGTGCGAGATCGAGCCGTTGCCGGTCGAGGCGAAGTTGAACTTGCCGGGGTTCTTCTTCATCGCCGCCAGCCAGCCCTTGACCGAATCGACGCCCATCGAGTTGGAGACCGCGCAGACGTTCGGCGTGGTCGCGGCCAGCGACACGGGCACGAGGTCCTTGAACGGGTCGTACGGCAGGTTCTTGTAGAGGATGGTGTTGTAGACCAGCGGCGCATTCACCGACAGCAGGAAGGTATAGCCGTCGGGCTGCACCTTCGAGACCGCGTCGGTGCCGCTGTTGCCGCCCGCGCCGGGCTTGTTCTCGACGATGAGCGGCTGGCCGATGCGCGCCGCGAGCTTGTCGTTGACGATGCGCGCCAGGATGTCGGGCGACGAGCCCGCCGCGAACGGCACGACGATGCGCACGGGGCGCTGTGGCCAGTCTTGTGCATGGGCGGCCGCGGCCAGGGCCACGGCGGTGAAGGCGACGAAGAGGCGTGCGCGCGTCATGGCTGCCCCTCCACGTCGACCATGCCCAAGTGGTCCTGCTGCTCGCGCGCGATGAAGCCCGCGATGAGCGCGCGGTAGGCGGCCTCGACCACCTCCGGGTAGGCGCCCTCCTTCTCGGCGAGCGCCTTCACCTTGTCGATCACTTCCTGCTGGCGCTGCGGCGCCGACACCTGGAAGGCGTCGCGCTTGAAGCGCGCGGCGTCCTTCACGTAGCGGCCGCGCTCGGCCAGCAGTGCGACGATCTGGCGGTCGAGCCGGTCGATGTTCTCGCGCACCTGCGCGAGGTTGGCGCACAGCGGCACGTAGGCCGGGTCGGTGAAGCGGCGCAACGGCGCACCGTGGGTCTCTGGTTCTTTTTCTGGCATGGCTCTATTTCAGATGGGATAGATGATGGAGTTCGGGATCATTTCGCTGTCGAACACACACAGGCGCGACGCGAACTTCAGGCCCTCGGGGGTCTGCACGACCTTGTCGATGTAGCGCCCGACATTGAACACGGTCGAGGGCCCGTCGAGCTTGGTGCGGAACACCGCGTAGTTGGCTTCGCTGTGAATGGTGCCGTCGGCATCGACGCGGTGCACCAGCGGCAGGCCCACCACGTGGCGCTGGTAGTACGGGTCGTGGAACAGCGTCTCCTTGATGCCGTAGACGCGGTCCTCGAGCATGCCCCGGCTTTCGAACGAGAGCGTGGCCAGCGGCAGGCCGCGTTCGTGGTTCTCGCGCGGCTGCAGGCGGTAGCTGCACTGCTCGGTGAAGAACGCGGGCCACAGGTTCCAGTCGCCCGAATCGACGGCGTGCGCGTACGCCGCATACAGGCGCGACAGGTCGAGGTAGGTGGCGGTGTCGAGCGTGCTCATGCGGCCTCCATCACTTCGCGCCAGTAGCGGTACATGCCGCGGATCAGCGTCTCGGTCACCATGTGGTCGGTGTTTTCGACCTCGCGCCCGCCGAGCTCGGCCAGCGTGCGGTGGTAGGGCTTCTGCTCGAAGCCTTCCTGCGAGAACTCGATCACCTCGCCGTCGTCGGCCGACACGAAGCCCGCCGGCCCGAACAGGTTGGCCTGGCGCAGGCGGCGCTGCGTCATCTCGGGCGTGTCGTCCTCGAAGCCGAAATGCGTCCACACGAAATCGAAGGCGTCGTGGCCCACGGGCTGGATGTGGCGCGTCGACACGCTGTTGACCTGCTGCTGCAGGATGAGGCTGGGGAACAGCGTCATCATCACCGCCGTCGGCCCGCCCCACCAGGGCTCGGGCACGATGTCCAGAAAGCGCGGGTCTTTCAGCTGCATGCTTTCCTTGAAGCTCGACACCTGCGTCACCTGCGCGGCCTTGCCGGCGCTGCCGCGCGTGGAGATCATGGCGGCGTGACGGCCGCGCGCGTCCATCTTCAGCTCCGACTTGTTGTCGGCGCGCCAGAGCCCGAAGGTCACGAACCAGGTGTGCAGCAGGCCGGGGTGGTACGGGTCCTTGATGTTCTCCTGCATGAGCTTCCAGTTGCCCGGAATGCGCTGGCGGCTGTAGCCCAGGATGGTGAGCTTGCGGCCGTCGAACAGGCGGTCGAAGTAATGCAGGATGTCGGGGCCGAGAAAGTCCTCGAACGATTCGATGTCGTGGTCGAACGACGCAAACACCACGCCGCCGCGCGAGGCGACCTTGAGCTTGTTCAGGCCGTGGTCTTCGGTCTTGAAATCGGCTGGCATGCCGCCGTGGACCTTGCCGTCCTGCTTCACGCCGCGGCGAAACGGCACGCCCTGCAGGTCGCCCTTCAGCGTGTAGTTCCACTGGTGGTAGGGGCAGACGAACTCCTTCTTGTTGCCATGGCGCTCGCGGCAGAACTGCATGCCGCGGTGGGCGCAGACGTTCTCGAACACGTGGATGGCGCCTTCTTCGTCGCGCGACAGGATGACCGAGCGCTCGCCGATGGCGGTGCGCTTGAAGTCGCCCGGGTTCGGGATCTCGGCTTCGAGGCCGACATAGCACCAGTGCTTGTCGTAGAAGAAGCGCTGCAGCTCCTTCTTGTGCAGCGCCTCGTCGGTGTAGGCCATGAAGGGAATGCGGCTGGTCTTTTCGCTCTCCCAGTGCAGTTCGATGGGGAAGACGGCTGGCGTGGTCATCGGGTCTCCTTTTCTCTTGTTCGGTTCTTCAGGTGCCTTGCAGGTAGAAGGCATCGGCATGCGTCTGCTCGGGCGCCAGGCCGTGCGCCTGCACCAGCCGGCTCGCGGCCTCCACCATGGGCGGCGAGCCGCACAGGTAGGCGCGCCAGCCGTCGAGCCCTGCGGGCAGGTCGGCGCGGATCGCATCGGTGATGAGCCCCAGCCGCTGGCCGTCGCGCGCGGGGCCGGCGACCACCACGACGTGCACTTTCAGGCCGGGATGCTGGGCCTGCAATTCGCGCAGCTCCGGCAGGCCGTAAACGTCGGCGTCGGAACGCACGCCGAGGTAGACGTGGATCGGCTGCACGAGCCCCGCCGCGACCGCGCCGCGCACGATCGACAGGATGGGTGCGAGCCCCGTGCCGCCCGCCGCGCAGAGCATCGGCCCGCGGTGCTTGGTGCGCAGGTAGGCGGTGCCCAGCGGGCCGCTCACGCGCACGGTGTCGCCCACGCGCAGCTGTTCGAAGATGTGGGCGGTGACCCGGCCGCCCGGCACGCGGCGCACATGGAATTCAAGCTCCGCGTCGCGGCTCAGCCCGGCCATCGAGTACGGGCGTGCCAGCTCGGGGCCGAACTGCAGCTGCGCGTACTGGCCCGGCGAGAACTCCAGCGGCTTGTTGGGCTTGAGGCGCAGGCGGCGGATGTCGTGCGTGAGCACGTCGATGCCCGTGACCGTGGCCTTGAGCACGCGCGCCGGGTGCACCACCACCTCGTCGGGCTCGGGAATCTCGATGGTGCAGCTTTCGGTCAGCGTGCTCTGGCAGGCCAGCACGTAGCGCTCGCCCTGCCCGTCGGGCCGGATCGCGTCCTGGCCGCCGTCGAGCAGCTGGCCCGACACCACCTTGCAGCGGCAGGTGCCGCAGCGCCCCGACATGCAGCTGTACGACACCGGCACCTGGTGCTCGCGCAGCACCTCGAGCAGGTTCGCGCCGGGGCGGACCTCGAGGGTGCGGGCAAGGGGGTGAATGTGCAGGTCCATCGTCGGGCTCTCTTTTTCTGGCGCCGGCGGCAGGGCCGGCTTGTCTCTGGGCACGGATGATGCGCGGCCTCTTCCGATTGACCAATAGAATCTGGTGAATCGGCTGTATCACCCGTATGAATAAAGGTGCGCCATGCAACTCAAGGACATCGACCTCAACCTGCTGCTGGTGTTCGACCGCATGCTGGCCGAGAAGCGCGTGTCGGCCGTGGCCGCGTCGCTGGGCCTGTCGCAGCCTGCCATCAGCAACGCACTGGCGCGCCTGCGCAAGCTGCTGGGCGACGAGCTTTTCTTGCGCACCGCGCGCGGCATGGAGCCCACGCCCTTCGCGCTGCAGCTGGCCGAGCCGGTGGCCTACGCCATGGGCGCGCTGCACACGGCGCTCAACCAGCAGGTGGTGTTCGACCCCGCCACGAGCACGCGCAGCTTCACGCTCGCCATGACCGACATCGGCGAGATCTACTTCACGCCGCGCCTCATGGAAACGCTCTCGGCCGCCGCGCCTGGCGTGACCATCAGCACGCTGCGCAACAACACCGCGACCCACCTGCGCGACGACCTGGAGGCCGGCCATGTCGACATCGCCATCGGCCTGCTGCCGCAGCTCAAGTCGGGCGTGTTCCAGCGCCGGCTGTTCCTGCAGCGTTATGTGTGCCTGTTCTCCGGCGCGCATCCGCTGGCGCGCAAGCGCAGCGTGTCACTGAAGGACTTCAGCGCCGCCGACCACGTGCAGGTGCAGGCCGCCGGCACGGGCCACGGCAAGGCCGACGACGTGATGGCGGCGCAGGGCATCCAGCGCCGCATCCGGCTCAAGGTGCCGCACTTCGTGGCCATCGGCCACATCCTGCAGTCGAGCGAAATGATCGCGACCGTGCCCGAGCGGCTGGCGCGCAGCATCGCCGAGCCCTTCGGCCTGGTGTGGCGACCGCACCCGGTGGCGCTGCCGCAGATCGCGATCAACCTGTTCTGGCACGCGAAGGTGCACCGCGACCCAGGCAACCAGTGGCTGCGCGGGCTGCTGTTCGACACCTTCGCGGATCAGGACTAGTCGGCCACCTCGGCGGGCCAACGGCCCAGCACCTCGTGCACGCCCTCGCCCACGTGGCTGTCGATGAGCACCAGCGAATGGGCGGCCCACCGGGCAGGCGCTTCGAGCGCGTGCTTTTCGAGCTTGCGCCGCGCATAGGCGACGGTCATGTGCGGCGTGAACGCGCGCGCGGGCTTCAGGCCGACATCGGCCAGCGCCTCGCCCAGGCGCTGCCTGAACGCGCGCAACGCCGCAACGTTGGCCTCGTCGTCGGCGCACAGCACCAGCGCGCCCTTGGCGTAGCTCATGGATTTTTCGAAAACGACATCGAGCGCCGGCACGGACACCGCGGCGGCCGCGGTCGATGCCTGGGCCACCTTGTCGGCGGGTACCTGGTCGTGGTTGCCGAGGTCGAACAGCGTGACATGCAGGCGCTGCGCCTCGACCACCGTGCCCTTCAGGGCGTGTTGGGAGTTCATGCGCGCGCCGAGCGCGGCGATGGTTTCGGCGTCTTGCGGGGTGGGAAGCAGTGCGAAAAAAAGCGAGTGCGGCAGCGGCGCCTTGCGAGGGGCCTGGGTGCCGCGAGGTCGCGGCAGGGGCCGCGGCGGGGGATCGATTCCGGGAAGAAGAAGCTGAGCTGACATGTGTCGATCATCGCCCATGGCAAGGGCCCTTCATGAGGCCTTCAGCAAACGCGAAGCTCGTCTTCAGCTTGGTTTTTGAGAATCGTCGGACGGTGGCGGCAAGGCGAACAACGACACGCCGCCCATCCACGCATTCATTCAATCGATCAATCAACCCACAGGATTTCATCTTGACGAAAACGCAAACCCGCCTCGCACTCGCAGCCCTCTGGCTCGGCACCGCCTCCGTCGGCGCCTTCGCCGCCGGTCTCGACAAGGACACCGGGTTCTATGTCGGCGGCGCCATCGGCCGCTCCAGCTACAGCCTGTCGTCCTCGAAGAACCACGTGCCCGTGCCATGGGGCGGCAAGAAGGCCAACAAGAGCGGCACGTCCTACAAGCTGTACGGCGGCTACCGCCTGACCGAACACTTCGGCGTGGAAGCCGGCTACGCCCGCCTCGGCAGCGTGAGCCAATGGACCTCGGCCTACGGCGGCTCCCGGCTGCAGACCGGCACCGGCCAGGTCTTCTACGCCGCCGCCACCGCCCGCATGCCGCTGAGCGACGCCTTCGCCCTCAACGGCCGCCTCGGCGTGGCACGCGGACGCATCTCCGGCGACAACAACTGGGCCCCGGCCAACCAACGCCTCTCGGGCACCAGCACGGGCGTGATGGTCGGTGTCGGCGCCGAGTACCGCATGACGCAGAACCTCGCGATCACGGCCGACTACGACTACTTCGGCAAGCTGTCGAAGCAGGCCAAGGGCGGGATGTTCACGGTGGGCTTGAAGGCGAACTTCTGACGCGAAGGCCCGCAGCCTACTGATAGCTCATCGTGAATGTGGCACGGCCGTTGGCGCTCCCAGGCTTCACGGTCGTGTCCGTCTGCACGTAGCGAGCCGTCAACGGGATGTTGAACACCCCGTTCGAGGTCGTGCCGGCCAGCCATTGGTTCTTGTTGCCCACGACATTGGAGTCCGGCCCGTAGCTGATCACGGTGGTGCCGTTGAGCACCTGGATGCCGACCCCCTTGGCGGTGGACGCCGCATTGAGCGACAACGTGTCCGACACGTTGGTCGGACGGGTCTGGTCGGTGAGTGTCACGAAGACCTTGCCGTTCACACCGGCGGCGCCATTCGAACACGTCAGCGAGATATTCAACGGCACGGCCTGTGACGTCTGGCCGACGCCGGTGAATGAAGTCGCGCTGACATTCCCCAGAAACGCGCCGACCGAAGGTGTCGTCACCTTGCATGTGGGAATGGCCAATTGCATCTGGGTCGCCGGCTTGATGACATACGACATGAACTTGTAGGTGCCTTTGAAATAGCCGACGGCGACCTCTCCCGACAAGGTTCCCCCCGCCTTGATTTCTCCTATCTTGACGATCTCGACCTTGGCGTAATAGGGGTAGCCGTAAAGGGAAACCGAGCCTTGGGTTCCGTGATTGACGGACATGGGCCAGGGCCCCGCCATGTTGGCAGGCAGACTGCCCGCGCTATGGGAAAAGCGAAGTCCGATCCCCGGAATCGACGTCCTGTAGGTGTTGTACGGCCCTGTTGCACCGATGCCATTTCTCGGAGAGATGCCCAGCCCGCCAGGGCAGATGACCTTGGTTCCGCCCTGCACGCTGGCGTACTCGGAAAACACATAGTCGATCACGGTTCCGTCGGGGACGTTGGGGTTGATCTTGCTCCTGCCGAGACCCTCTATTGGAGAAACGAGCGGCGCCACGTCCATCGTCATGCTGCATTGCGCCAGCGCCTCGAAAGGAACCAGGGAGGCCGCCAACAGCAGCGTCTTGAAAAGGATCTTTTTCATCGTTTGCAAGGCCGGGTTCAGCGTGTTTCCCTGGTGGACAGCGGCTGCCTGTTTGGCACGCCGCCGCCCCAGTCGTTGATGCTGGTGTATTCCACCTCGGCATCCGGGCTCGCCTGCGCATCGAAGCCCTGAACCGCAAACAGCGCCGACTCACCCGGCTTGACAGGTCCGGCGCCCGCATCGAACGCCTGGCCGGACGACTTCAGGGCAATGCCTCCGAGGTTCACGACATAGGGCGTCCCATTGCTCGCCCTCAGTGCCTGGCCCTTGCCGTCTGCGGTGCGGACCAGCGCCCATCGAAGCTGCGCAGGCGCCTCCTCCGCCTGGCCCGCCAACCCCTCGGGGCGCGACATCACCTTGATGCGCGTGCGGTAGGCCAGCTGGAGCCGGTTGGCATCCTGGCCCGCCTTGGCCTTCGGCGGCACCTCCAGCACGTTCAACCAGAACAGGCTTTCCTTGTCCTGCGCCAGGGGCGCCTTGAGGCGGATCAGCCGCAGGGTCTGCCCCTTCTTCGGATCGAGGCGAAACATCGCAGGCGCCAGCACGAACGGCACGTCGATCTTCTCCGGCGGCTCGTTCGGGTCACCACGGTCGATCCATGTCTGGATCAGGGCGGGCGACTCGCCTTCGTTGGTCAGCTGGACGGTGACCTCCCGCTCTTGCCCGGGAAAGATCACGCGCGTGCCGGTGATCACCACGCCGGCTTCGGTACGCAGGGTCACCATGCCGACGACGGCCAGGGCCATCGCGGCCAACTTGCGGGACAGGAGTTTCATGGAGCGGGTGCGTGAGCAGTCGTTGGGGAAATCTCGTGCGACCTGCGCGCCGGATCATTCGCATCCGGCCGGTCATCGAGAGGGCTCACAGCGAGCACCGGGGACCCTAAGGCCTTCGCCGTCGAGCGGCCATCGGCCGAGGACGAAAGCAGACGCCTTCGCTCTCGGATCGGTCTGAATCCGCAGGGTTCGGAATGAAGTTCCAGGATGCGGGCAGACTACGCGCGAAAGCGTAACTTGGACACTGCGGGGAACCCCTGAGACGGCCAGGATCGCATCGGCGGGTTGGTGCGTGAACGCCTAGACGCCCGCGGCCCACGCCCCGACGCACGCAAGCAACCGGTCGGCAGCGCGCAACTCGCTGGCGGCGATCCACTCGTTCGGCTGATGGGCCTGCGCGATCGCGCCGGGTCCGCACACCAGCGACGGGATGCCCGCCTGCTGGAAGAAGCCGGCCTCGGTGCCGAACGGGATCTCGCCCGGCGGCCACAGCGCGCCCCAGCGCCTGAGCGTGTCCACGGCCCCGCCCTCGCCTTCTGGCGCACAGAGCGCCGGCACGCCGGCCAGCGGCGTCAGCTCGACGGCCACTTCGGGCGACACGCCTGCGAGCAGCCGCGCCAGTTCTTGCGTCACTTGCGCGGTGCTGGCCGGATCCGTGGGCCGGAACTCCCACGTCACTTCGCAGCAGCCGGGAACGATGTTGATCGCCGTCCCGCCATGGATGCAGCCGACATTGAAAGTCGTGCGATTGCCTTGCGCGCGCAGCGTGCGTCCGAAGCGCGCGAGTTGAGCGATCAGTTGCGCGGCCGGCTCGATCGCGCTCACTCCCAAGGCCGGATCGCCGGAATGGACCGGTCGGCCGCTGAAGGTGATGCGGTGTCCGAAGAAACCTCGGTGGGCCAGACCCACGCGCATCTGCGTCGGCTCGCCGATGACGGCCAGTGCCGGTGTCGGCACATCGGCACGCATGGCGGCGATGAGGCGTGGAACACCGAAGCACCCGACTTCCTCGTCGTAGGACAGCGCCAGATGAATAGGACGCTGTAGATCGAGCGCACGCCACGCAGGCACCGCTGCGAGGCACGCTGCGATGAAGCCCTTCATGTCAGCGGCGCCACGACCATGCCACCGGCCGTCGCGTTCAACGAGCGTGAAGGGGTCCGAGTCCCAGGCCTGACCGTCGACGGGCACCACGTCGGTGTGACCGGACAACACGATGCCGCCTGCCACTTTAGGGCCGAGGGTCGCCAGCAGATTGGCCTTCTGGCCGTCGTCACTGGGGATCAGCCGCGTCCTGACGCCCTGCGCCGCCAGGTAGTCGGCCACCCAGTGGATGAGGCCGAGGTTGGAGCGGTGCGAGGTCGTGTCGAACCCGACCAGGGTGCGCAGGAGTTCGACGGTGTTCATCCGCTCAGAAGGTGTGAATGAATCCGGCGTGGCCGAGCAGCCCGCTCAGGCGCGCCCCATCAAGGCGCAAAGCGCAGCCATAGCTCGGGCTATGGCGAGCATTTGCAACGCCGAGGGGGCGAGTCTGGGCGGGATGAGCGGGCATGCCGGATTCGTTCACACCTTCTCAGACCGCGACCTTCGCGCGCCTCGTCGACTGGAAGGTCGTGACGAAGAAGCCGAGCAGGATCAACACGATGCCCGCGATGTGGAAGCCGCGCACGGGCTCCCCCAGCACGAGGAACGCCAGCAGCGCCGTGAACAGTGCGACGAGATGGAACGACACGCCCGTCACCGTCGCCCCCAGCGTCGCGACACAGCGGCTCCACAGGATGAAGGCGAACAGCGACGCAAAGAGGCCGATGTAGAGCACCGCGCCCACCGAGGCCGCATCGGTCGGAATGCGCGCGCCGCGTGCCAGCTCGAGCGCCCAGAACGGCAGCAGCACCACCAGCCCGGCGGCCATGGTCGCCGTCAGGAACACCAGCGGGCTGAGGGCGGCCGGCTTGCGCCGCAGCAGCACCGAGTACACGGCGTAGTTGGCCACGGCCAGCAGCACCAGCAACTCGCCGCCGCCCAGCCGCAACGCCAGCAGATGCCCCAGTTCGCCGCGCGCCACGATCCAGGTCACGCCGAGGAACGAGATGCCGATGCCGAGCAAGGCCTTCCAGGTGATGCGCTCGACACCAAGCACCACGGCGGCGAGCGGCACCATCAGCGGCAGCGTCGAGTTGAGGAACGCGACGCTGGTGGCGGGCACCGTCTGCAGGGCCAGGTAGCCGAGCGCGTTGTAGCCGGCGATGCCGAAGGCGCCGCACGCCGCGATCAGCCGCCAGTGCCGCACGAGCAACCCGCGCTCGCGCCACGCTTGCGCACCGACGAACGGCGCCAGCACCGCGAGCGCCACGACCCAGCGCCCCACCGCGAGCGACACCGGCGGAAAGACTGGCCCGAGCGCACGCCCCAGCACGAGGTTGCCCGCCCAGAAGGCCGGTGGCACCCACAGCAGCCACACCGGATGCGCCCAGAGCGCCAGCAGCGATTTGTGCATGCTCACAGCCCCTGCAGCCCGATGCGCACGCGGCGGTTGGAGCGGCCCTTGTTCTCGATCTTGAGAATCCGCACCGGCCGCGAGGCGCCGGTGGACGCGAGGTGCGTGCCGCCGCAGGCCTGCCGGTCGAGCCCGGCGATCTCGACGATGCGGACCAGCCCCTCGGCCGAAGGCGGCGGCGCCACCGAACGGGAGCGCAGCAGCCCCTGCTCGCCATGGGCGGCGGTGACCGACACGTAGTGCGTCTGCACCGCAAGGTCCTGCGCGATCACATCGTTCAGTTCGGGCTCGAGGGCCCGCAGGCGGTCGTTGTCGGCGCCGGGCAGATCGAAGTCGATGCGCGCGGTGCCGTCATCGTTCATCTGCACGCCGGTGACCAGCGCGCCGTCGAAGTCGCGGAAGACCAGCGCGTTGAGCACATGCAGGTCGGTGTGCAGTTCGCGCATGCATTGCCGGAAGGCCGGATCGACCTCGGTCTGGACGCTGCCGGTGATCTCGATGCGATCAGGCAGCTGGACCCAGACGAGGCCGCCCTCCTCGGAAAACCCGGTGACGGGCACGTCCCCGCCTTGCCAGCAGACGACGCCACGGTCCGGCAGCTGCCCGCCGCCGCCCGGATAGAAAGGATGCTGCGACAGCCGCACGGCACCGGGCCGCGATTGGAGGACCTGGGCGTCCAGCCGCAGGATGTCGGCATGTTCCTGGCAGAAGAGTCGTGTCATGGGAGGCCTTGCTGAGAAGCCTCAGCATGGCAGGACGACCCGAAGCGCTATTGGTTGAAATTGCGCCCGCGGCGCGGTCAGTTCGCCCGGGCGCGCACGTACTGCAACGGCGTCATGCCGAAGGTGCGCTTGAAGTGCTTGTTCAGTGCACTCTGGTCGTAGAAGCCAGAGGCCAACGCCGCCTCGGCCACGGGCTGGCCCGCATCGAGCTGCCGCAACGCGGCCCGCAGGCGCAACTGGGTCAGGTAGGCGTGCGGGGTCAGCCCGAGCGTCCGGTGGAAGGCGCCGATCAGCTGGAAGGTCGTCAGGTCGGCGACTTGCCCCATCTGCTCGAGCGTGAGGCGCTCGGCATGGCCCTCGCGCATCAGTTCGAGCACGGGCGCGAGCACGCGCGCCTCCGAGGGCACGACCGGCACGCGGGGCCCGGCCTGCCCGTGCGCGGCAAAGAGCGCACCGAAGCTGCGCACGAGCAGTTCCTGGTGCAGCAGCGCGTCGGGTTCGCCGTCGAGGGCGCGGTGCAGCGCCAGGAAGCGCGCGATGAGGTCCGGGTCGCGAAAGACGTTCGATGTGAAGTGCCGAGGCTGGTCGATGCCCAGCGACGTCAACACGCCCTGGATGCCCTGCCCGGCCAGGTAGAACGACCGGTAGCGCCAGCGCAGGCTGCCGGCCATGCGACCCGAGTGCGGCTCGCCGGGGTTGAAGACGAGCAGCGCCTGCGTGTGGGCCACGTCGGTGCGGCCCCGGCTTCTGAACTCCGAGCCGCCCACCTCCGTGACGGCGACCACGAGGGAGTCGTGCACGTGTGGGGCGTAGTCGTGCGTCGTGAAGTCGGCATGGAGCATGTCCATGCCCGGCACGCCGGGTGCGTGCCAATACCGAGAGGTGTTGCGAGGATCGGAGCGGGCCAACGGGCGTCCTTTCGCGCGAAAGGCGGCGCCGCCGGTGGCCGCCACTTCAGGGGCGATTAGATCGCAAGCGGCATGCCAGCGCGGGCCTTGGCCCGCGCGATGGGGATCACTCCCACTCGATCGTGGCCGGCGGCTTGCTCGACACGTCGTAGGTCACACGGTTGATGCCGCGCACCTCGTTGATGATGCGGCCCGACACCTTCTTGAGCAGCGCGTACGGCAGCTCGGCCCAGTCGGCGGTCATGAAGTCGCTGGTCTGCACGGCGCGCAGGGCCACCACATAGTCGTAGGTGCGGCCGTCGCCCATCACGCCCACGCTCTTCACGGGCAGGAACACGGTGAAGGCCTGGCTCGTGAGGTCGTACCAGGTCTTGCCCGATTCGTCGGTGAAGTTGCGCAGCTCTTCGATGAAGATGGCGTCGGCGCGGCGCAGCAGGTCGGCGTATTCCTTCTTCACTTCGCCCAGGATGCGCACGCCCAGGCCCGGGCCGGGGAACGGATGGCGGTAGACCATCTCGGGCGGCAGGCCGAGGGCCACGCCGAGTTCGCGCACTTCGTCCTTGAACAGGTCGCGCAGCGGTTCGAGCAGCTTCAGGCCCAGCTGCTCGGGCAGGCCGCCCACGTTGTGGTGGCTCTTGATGGTGACGGCCTTCTTGCTCTTGGCGCCGCCCGATTCGATGACGTCGGGGTAGATCGTGCCTTGGGCCAGGAAGGTCGCGCCCTTGTGCCCGCCGTCGCCCGCCTTGAGCTTGGCGGCTTCCTGCTTGAACACGGTGACGAACTCGCCGCCGATGATCTTGCGCTTGGCTTCGGGGTCGCTCACACCGGCGAGCTTGCCCAGGAACAGGTCGCTGGCATCGACGCGGATGACCTTCGCGTGCAGCTTGCCTTCGAACATTTCCATGACCATGTCGCCTTCGTTCAGGCGCAGCAGGCCGTGGTCGACGAACACGCAGGTCAGCTGGTCGCCGATGGCGCGGTGGATGAGCGCGGCAGCCACGCTCGAATCGACACCGCCCGAGAGGCCGAGGATGACTTCTTCATCGCCCACCTGCTCGCGGATCTTCTGCACGGCTTCGGCGATGTGGTCGCGCATGACCCAGTCGGGCTTGGCTTCGCAGATGCCGAGCACGAAGCGGTCGATGATGGCCTTGCCCTGCACGGTGTGCGTGACTTCAGGATGGAACTGCAGCGCGTAGTAGCTGCGCGCCTCGTCGGCCATGCCGGCGATGGGGCAGCTGTCGGTGCTGGCCATGAGCTTGAAGCCGGGCGGCAGTTCGGTGACCTTGTCGCCGTGGCTCATCCACACGTTGAGCATGCCGTGGCCTTCGGGCGTGGTGAAGTCGGCGATGTCCTTCAGCAGCGCGGTGTGGCCATGGGCGCGCACGGCCGCGAAACCAAACTCGCGCTTGTGGCCGCCTTCGACCTTGCCGCCGAGTTGATGCGCCATGGTCTGCATGCCGTAGCAGATGCCGAGCACCGGAATGCCGAGGTCGAACACGGCTTGCGGGCACTTGTCCGTGGTCTCTTCGTACACGCTGGCGTGGCTGCCCGAAAGAATCACGCCCTTGAGGTGGCCGTCGGCGGCGTACTCGCGCACCCATTCGTCTGTCACGTCGCAGGGATGCACTTCGCTGAGCACATGCGCTTCGCGCACGCGGCGTGCGATGAGCTGGGTGACTTGCGAGCCGAAGTCGAGGATGAGGATCTTGTCGTGTTGCATGGCGAAAGGACTCAGAGCGTTGAAATGTCGAACAGCTTGACGCCCGCGTGCGGCGCCGCCTGGATGAGGTGCTCGTCGAAGGTGGCGAGCGGAAGGTTGAGCGATTTGGCGAGCCAGAGGTAGCCCGCATCGTAGAGCGAGACGCCCGCGTCGATGGCCACGGCAAGCACGGCCTTGTGCTGGGCCGGCGCAAGATCGTGCAGCTCCACGCGGTGGCGGATGGCGTCGAGCACGCTCCACAGGCCTTCGACGGCCGATGCCGGGATGCGACCGCTGCGCACGCCGTTGGCAAGGATGTTGGCGCACTCCCATTGCCAGGCGTTGGGCGCCTGCGGCTCGACCTCGTCGCGGCGGATGGCGGCGTAGAGCCTGCGGGTGTGTTCGTTGGCTTGGTCGGGCAGCAGCCACGCGGCGGTGACCGAGGCGTCCATGACGAAGGCGGTCATGGCTGGCGTCCTTCGTTCAGAAGTTCGCGGGTCGTGGGGCCGGGCTGGATGGTGGCGTGCAGGGCGTCGATCTGCCCGAGTTCGCGGGCGATCTGCTCGTCGGTGATGACGGGCTTGCGGCGCACCGGCAGCATGCGCACGACTTCCTTGCCGTGGCGGGTGATGCGAACCTCCTCGCCCTTTTCGACCAGGTCGATCAGGGCCGAGAAGTTGTTCTTGGCTTCAGCGATGCCGATGGATTGCATTTGGGCCAGAAAAATTGAATCTGGCCCAAATTCTAGCTTCAGTCTGGCCTGACTTTCAAGGTCTGGCCAGATTAGGCTTACTCGGCGCGGTAGTTCGGCGCTTCCTTCGTGATCTGCACGTCGTGGACGTGGCTCTCACGGATGCCGGCCGTGGTGATCTCGACGAACTCGGCCTTGTTCTGCATGTCCTCGATGGTCGCGCAGCCGCAGTAGCCCATGCTGGCGCGCACGCCGCCGGCCATCTGGTAGACGATGGAGACGATCGAGCCCTTGTAGGGCACGCGGCCTTCGATGCCTTCGGGCACGAGCTTGTCGGTGTTGGGGTTGCCGGTGGTCGATTCCTGGAAGTACCGGTCGGCACTGCCCTGCTGCATCGCGCCGATGGAGCCCATGCCGCGGTAGCTCTTGTAGCTGCGCCCCTGGTACAGCACGATCTCGCCCGGCGCCTCTTCGGTGCCGGCGAACATACTGCCCATCATGACGGTGCTGGCACCGGCGGCAATCGCCTTGGCGATGTCGCCCGAGTAGCGCACGCCGCCATCGGAAATCAGCGGAATGCCCGTGCCGTGCAGCGCGGTGGCGACGCTGTCGACCGCCATGATCTGCGGCACGCCCACGCCGGCCACGATGCGGGTGGTGCAGATCGAGCCCGGGCCGATGCCGACCTTGACCGCGTCGGCGCCGGCGTCGGCCAGTGCACGCGCCGCGTCGCCGGTGGCGATGTTGCCGCCGATGACGTCGACCTGCGGATAGTTCTTCTTGACCCAGCGCACGCGCTCGATCACGCCGGCGCTGTGGCCATGGGCGGTGTCGACCACGATGGCGTCGACGCCGGCCTTCACCAGGGCTTCGACGCGCTCTTCGGTGCCGTCACCCACGCCGACCGCCGCGCCCACGCGCAGGCGGCCGTTGGCGTCGCGTGCGGCGTTGGGGAAGCTGGTCTGCTTGGTGATGTCCTTGACGGTGATGAGGCCCTTGAGCTCCCAGTCGCCGTTGATGACGAGCAGGCGCTCGAGCTTGTGCTTGTTCAGCAGCGCCTTGGCTTCGGCCAGCGTGGTGCCGTCGGGCACGGTGATGAGCCGGTCGCGCTGCGTCATGATTTCGCTCACGGGCACGTCGTAGCGGTTCTCGAAGCGCAGGTCGCGCCCCGTGACGATGCCGACGACCTTGCCGCCGTCGATCACCGGAAAGCCCGAGATGCCGAGCTGGTCGGACAGTGCCATCACCTGGCGCACGGAGTGCGTCGGCGTGATCACCACCGGATCTCGCAAAACACCCGACTCATAGCGCTTCACACGGGCCACTTCGGCGGCCTGCTGTTGCGCGGTGAGGTTCTTGTGCACGATACCGATGCCGCCTTCCTGCGCGATGGCGATCGCGAGGCGGGCTTCGGTCACGGTGTCCATGGCCGCAGAGACGAGCGGCAGGTTCAACGTGATGTTGCGGGAGAACTTGGTGGCGAGGGACGTGTCCTTGGGCAGGACTTGGGAGAATGCTGGCACCAACAACACGTCGTCGAAGGTGAGCGCTTTGCCTAGAAGGCGCATGGGTGAGGCTCCAAAAGACGGATTGTAACGAGGGCTCCGCCCGCTTCGCCGGCGCGGGTTTTTTCTGACCGTTGCAAAACCGCCTATTCCGGATGTTGCAAAAAGTAAGGCGCAGCTAAACTCCGCGCATGAATTTCCTGCATTGGCTGGTATTGGGTTGCGCGTGCGCGCTGCCGCTCTCGGCGAGCGCGCAATGGCAATGGGTCGACAACAGCGGCAAGAAGGTCTTCAGCGACCAGCCGCCGCCCACCGACATCCCCGAGAAGAACATCCTGCGCCGCGCCGGCCCTTCGCCGTCGGCCCGGGCGCCCGCTCCGGTCACGCCCGCCCCCGAGGGAAGCAGCGACACGGCCGCAGCCCCCAAGGCCGCGCCGCCCAAGCCCGCGGGCGTGGACAAGGAGCTCGAAGAAAAGACCAAGAAGGCCGAGGCCGAGCAGAAGGCCAAGGAAGCCGCCGAGGCCGCAAAGATCGCCAAGGCCAAGGCCGACAACTGCGCCCGTGCGCGCGAGAACAAGAACACCATCGACAGCGGCATCCGCATCGCCAAGGTCAATGCCAAGGGCGAGCGCGAGTTCATGGACGACGCCGCTCGTGCCGACGCGCAAAAGCGCGCTCAAACGGTCATCGACAGCGACTGCAAGTAAGCCGCTGACCCGGCCAGTGCAGGCGGCTCAGTAGCCGTCCTTGCCGCCCTTGCGCTTGTTCGCGAACAGGCCCGTGCCGCGCGCGCCCTGACGCTGGAAGCGTTCACGCCGCGCCACCTTCGGATCGACCGTGAGCGGCCGGCACAGCTCGATGCGATCACCATCCTTCAGCGGCTGCTCCCACGCCACCGCCCTGCCCCAGACACCCGGCGTCATGGTGTGCCGCCAGTCCAGATCGGGAAAGCGCTGTGTGAGATCGCTGGCCTTCACCGCCTCGCTCACCGCGGTGCCGGGCGCGAGCAGCAGGACCTGCTCGAACACCTCGCGCGCCGCCGGCGAACAGCTCAGCGTGACCTCGATGCGGCTGTCGGCCATCAGCCTTCGCCGTAGACCTGTTCGGCGCGCTTGACGAAGGCCTCGACCAGGCTCGATGCGATGGTGTCGAACACCGGCCCCACCATGGCCTGCAGCGCGAAGTTGCTGAAGCCGTAGCTCATCTGCAGCTCGACGCGGCAGGCGCGTTCGCCCTGCTCGCCCACGGGGTGGAATTTCCAGGTGCCGTCGAGGTTGGAGAACGGCCCGTCGACCAGCTTCAGCTGCACTTCGCGGCCTGCGATGTGCGTGTTGCGGGTGGTGAAACTCTGGTGCAGCCCGGCGAACGCCAAGCCGACTTCGGCGGTCATGCCGCCGTCATCCTGCTCGATGACGCGCGACTTGTTGCACCAGGGCAGAAACTGCGGGTACTTCGCCACATCGGTGACGAGCGCGTACATTTCTTCGGCGCTGTACCAGATGAGGACGGACTTGTGGACTGTTTTCATAGAATCGGCACCGCGTGCGCGACGGATTGTATTGAAGCCATGCGCCCCCAACTTCTCGAGCCATGGCCACCAAAAAACAAGACACCTCCTCCCGCATCGCCGACAACAAGAAGGCCGCCTACAACTATTTCTTCGAAGAACGCTTCGAGGCCGGCCTGGTCCTCGAGGGTTGGGAAGTCAAATCGCTGCGCGAAGGCAAGGTGCAGCTGACCGACGGCTACGTGGTGATCCGCGACGGCGAACTGTTCGTCGTGGGCCTGCAGATCAATCCGCTCAAGAGCGCCTCGACGCACGTCAATCCTGACTCGATCCGCACCAAGAAGTTGCTGCTGCACAAGGAAGAGATCAAGCGGCTGGTCGGCAAGGTCGAACAAAAGGGCTACACGCTGGTGCCGCTGAACCTGCACTGGAAGGCCGGCAAGGTGAAGTGCGACATCGCGCTCGCCAAGGGCAAGGCCGAGCACGACAAGCGCGACACCATCAAGGACCGCGAAGGCAAGCGCGAAGTCGAGCGCGCGATGAAGAGCCGCAACCGCTGATCATTCTTTTTTCGGGCGGCATGGAATAAAACGCGCTCTGCGGGCGTTTGTGCGGTGTCATCGATCGTCGATGCCATCAACCCAGGAGTCTTTCCATGTCGCCTCTTCGCATGTCCTCCGTCGGCATCGCCGCCGCACTGCTCGGCAGCCTGCTCGCCCTCCCCGCGTTCGCCCAGCCCAAGGCCGCCGATGGCGCACTGGTCGGCGCGAACGGCATGACGCTCTACACCTTCGACAAGGACACAGCCGGCAACGGCAAGTCGGCCTGCAACGGCGGCTGCGCCACCAACTGGCCGCCCTTCATGGCGGCCGACAGCGACAAGCCGAGCGGCGACTTCACCATCGTCACGCGCGACGACGGCAAGAAGCAATGGGCCGCCAAGGGCTGGCCGCTGTACTACTGGGTGAAGGACACCAAGCCGGGCGACAAGACCGGCGACGGCGTCAACGGCACCTGGAAAACCGCCAAGCCCTGAGACGGACAGGCTCCCGGCCTACCCATGGACGCCCGCCTGCTGGTCGAGCACATCCCGAGCCTGCGCCGCTATGCGCGCGCGCTCACGGGCAATGCCTGGGCGGCCGACGACCTGGTGCAGGACACGCTCGAGCGCGCCTGCGGCAAGTGGCGGCTCTGGGTGGTGGGCACCGACCTGCGCGCCTGGCTCTTCACGGTCATGCACAACCTATTCGCCAGCCAGGTGCGGCGACGGCCGCCGCCGCATGCGGTCGTACCGCTGGACGACGTGGCGCCCGAGCAGCTGCAGGGCGGCGCCGATCCGGGCCTCGGCCTCGACCTGCAGCGCTGCCTGATGCAACTGCCCGAAGAGCAGCGTGCCGTGCTGCTGCTGGTGACGCTCGAAGACCTGTCCTACGCCGAGGTGGCGAAGGTGCTCGGCATTCCGATCGGCACCGTGATGTCGCGCCTCTCGCGCGCCCGCCTTCGTCTGCAGGAGCTGATGGACGGCGCCGCCGCGCCCAGCCGCCCCGGCCTGCGCCGCCTCAAGTGACGTGAAGCACCCCGCCATGAACCGCCCCACCCTGCCCCCCACCGACGACGAACTGCACGCCTGGGTCGACGGCCAGTTGCCGCCGGAACGCCGTGAAGCGGTCGAGGATGCGATCGCGCGCGATCCGGCCGTGGCGGCCCGCGTGGCGGCCTGGCATGCCCAGCGCGACGCCTTGCGTCGCCTGCACGGCGTTCTGCTCGACGAGCCCGTGCCGGCGCCGCTGATAGGCGTGCTCGAACGGCGTCGCGCCGAAACCAGTCGTTCTGCCCTCTGGCTGCGCTGGGGCGGCATGGCCGCAGGCCTGTTGATCGCCTTCACCGCAGGATGGATCGGCAATGCCCAGTGGTCGGGCGCGCCGCATGCCTCCGGGGCCGCCCTGGCGCGCGCACCGGCCGTGCGCGAGTTCGTGCGCGATGCCTCGGTGGCCCACGTCGTCTACACCCCCGAGAAACGGCACCCCGTCGAGGTGGCCGCCGCCGAGCAGCAGCACCTGGTGCAGTGGCTGTCCAAGCGCCTGGACCACCCGCTCAAGGTACCCGACCTGTCCTCGCTCGGCTACACGCTGGTCGGCGGGCGCCTGCTGCCCGGCGAAACCGGCGCTCGCGCGCAGTTCATGTTCGAAGACGCGGCGGGCGAACGCATCACGCTCTACATCGGCACGCTCGACGCACAGGCCGCGGATGCCGCTTCCTCGCGCGAAACCGCCTTCCGTTTTGCCTCGGGCGGCGCCGTGCCGAGCTTTTACTGGGTCGACCGGGGTTTCGGCTATGCCGTGGCCGGTCGCCTGCCGCGCGATGCGCTGCTGAGACTCGCGACCCTGGCCTACCGCGAGTTATCGTAGCGACGGCATAAACTGCCGGTTCGCGCATTCACCTGGCTTGTTTTCGCGATTGATTTTTCAACTGAAGGAGAAACTGCATGAAATTGCTCAGCGCCTCGATCCTCGCAGCGGCTCTGCTCGCCGGCTGCGGCGGCATGTCCACCAAGACCGCTGGAGCGCCCGACACGCCCACCCGCACCGCCGACGGCGTGCTGGTCGGCCCGAACGGCATGACGCTCTACACCTTCGCCCGTGACACCGCCAATGCCGGCACCTCGGCCTGCAACGGCCAATGCGCCACCAACTGGCCGCCGCTCGGCGTGGCCGATGCCGCCAAGCCCATGGGCGGCTACACCATCGTCGTGCGTGAAGATGGCAAGAAGCAGTGGGCCTACAAGGGCTGGCCGCTGTACTACTGGGCCAAGGACACCAAGGCCGGTGACAAAACCGGTGACGGCGTGGCCAACGGCGCCTGGAAGGTCGCCCGTCCCTGATGCCGCTGATGTGATGGCATCGGTCTGAACCGACGCCTCCATCCACCGAAGCCTCGGCATCCGCCGGGGCTTTTTTCATGCTGCACGGCAGAATGGCCCGATGACTTCTGCCGACACCCACCCGGACGCCTTCCACGCGCTTGTGTCCCACGGCCTCATCACCGACGCGCAGCACGACGCCGCGCTCGCGCACCCCGAGGCCCGCGCCCTGCCGCCGATTCCTGGCCCCGCGCATGCGCTGGCCTGGATGCGCCTCAAGAACCTGATCACCGAGGAAGAAGTCGATGCCGCCGTGGAGCGCCTCGAAGACGCATCGCCAGCGGTCGCGGCGTTCACCGAAGCGGAAGACATCGCCTACGACGCAGACGACCTGCTGGACCTCGGCAAGACCGGCATCACGCACGATGCCGTGATTGCGCTGTTCAACGAAGGGCTGATCGACACCGAGACCCGCGACCTGGCGCTGCGTGCCGCGCCTCTGACCGGCGCGCCCGCCGCCCTGGGCCCCACGCTGGGCTGGCTGGTGACCGACGGCCTGCTCGATACGGAACCGTTCGAAGCGCTACGCGCCCGTGTCGCCGCCGAGCCGGCCTTTGCGACGGCAGCCGACCATCGGCGCATCCTCGACGAGGCCCAGGCGATCGTCGCCGCCGACGAGCAGGAGACCGCCGACATGCTCAAAGAGTTCGCGCGCAGCCAGCAAGCCAGCTGGCGCAACTTCGGAATGATCGTGGTGGCCGTCGCGATCGTGATCGGCTGGTACCTCTTCGGCCGCTGAGGGCCAGTGGAGGGTCAGTGCGCGCCCGGCAGCGCGCTGTCCGCCAGCGTGGTGCGGCGCCCGCGCAGCGCGAGCAGCTCGTTGAACACCAGCGCCCCGATCACGAGCACGCCGCCGGTCAACACGCTGGCCGCAGGCGTCTCCCCGGCGCCGAGCCAGGCCAGCGCGATGCCGAAGATCACCTCGAGCAGCGCCAGCAACGCCACCTCGGGTGCCTTGAGCACCTGCGCGCACAGCACGGAGAGCACGCAGGGAATCGCCAGCTGAAAGACACCCAGGAAGGCCAGCAGGCCCAGGTCATGCAGGCCGGCGCGGAACGGCCAGGCCAGCGGCAAGGTGACGAGCGCACAGAGGGCTGCGCCGATCAGCACCGCGGGCACGAGATCGACCTCCTGCCCCTTGGCGTGCGCATGCTGGACCACGGTCCATTGCGTCGCGCCCGCCAGCGGCACGCACAGCGCCACCAGCGTGCCGACGAGCGACCCGCCGCCGCCGCCCAGCAGTTGCGTGCCGTACATCCAGCCGATGCCCAGCCCGGCAACCACGATGGCCGCCCAGGTGCGCGCGGGCAGCTTGTGCCCGATGAAGAGGCGCGCGGCGAGTGCTGTGAAGAGCGGCCCGAGCGCCATCGTGACCAGCACGCTCGCGGTGGAGGTCAGCGTCAGCGCCACCATGAAGGCCGTGAACATCACGGCCCAGCAGACGCCCGAGATCCAGAGCGAGTGCCCGCCGCGGCGCAGCTGCGAGAACACCGCCCGCCCCCGCCAAAGCGGCAAGATCACCAGCAGCGCCAGCATCGTGAAGAGGCTGCGCCAGAAGGTGATCTCGAAACTGTGCGCCTGCGCCAGGTGCCGCGTGACGACGCCCGCCGTGCCCCACATGAGGGTCACGACGACCATCAGCCCGACTGCGGCGCCGTGCGTCAGGCGCATGGCCGATCGAAGGCGATCAGCCGTTCGACGTGTCGCGGCCGGCGCGCTTGCGGTCGCTTTCCTTCAGGAAACGCTTGCGCAGGCGCACGCTCTTGGGCGTGATTTCGACCAGCTCGTCGTCCTCGATGAACTCGACGCCGTATTCCAGCGTGAGGTCGATCGGGGGCGTGATCTTGATCGCGTCTTCCTTGCCGCTCACGCGGAAGTTGGTCAGCTGCTTGGTGCGCGTGGCGTTCACGACCAGGTCGTTGTCGCGGCTGTGGATGCCGACGATCATGCCTTCGTACACCGGATCGTTCGCCTTCACGAACATGCGGCCGCGGTCGTCCAGCTTGCCCAGCGCGTAGGTGAAGATTTCACCGTCGTCCATCGAGATCAGCACACCGTTCTTGCGGCTGCCGATCTCGCCCTTGTGGGCTTCGTAGCTGTCGAAGATGTTGCTGATGAGGCCCGAGCCGCGCGTCAGGTTCAGGAATTCGTTCGTGAAGCCGATCAGGCCACGCGCCGGAATGCGGTACTCGAGGCGCACGCGGCCACGGCCGTCCGGTTCCATGTTGACCAGCTCGCCCTTGCGTTCGCCCAATGCCTGCATCACGCCACCCTGGTGGGTTTCCTCGATGTCGGCCGTGACCAATTCGATGGGCTCGTGCTTTTCGCCGTTCACGGTGCGGAACACCACGCGCGGCTTCGACACGGCCATTTCATAGCCTTCGCGGCGCATGTTTTCCAGCAGGATGGTCAGGTGCAGTTCGCCGCGGCCCATGACTTCGAAGATGCCTTCTTCGTCGGTCTCGCTCACGCGCAGTGCCACGTTGTGCTGCAGTTCCTTTTGCAGGCGGTCCCAGATCTGGCGGCTGGTCACGAACTTGCCTTCGCGGCCGGCCAGCGGGCTGGTGTTCACGCAGAAGTTCATGGTCAGGGTCGGCTCGTCGACCTTGAGCATGGGCAGCGGCGCAGGCTTGTCCTTGTCGGTCACGGTGACGCCGATGCCGATGTCGGCGATGCCGTTGATCAGCACGATCTCACCGGGGCCGGCTTCGGTCGATTGCACACGGTCCAGGCCCTGGAAGGTCAGCACCTGGTTGACGCGGCCCTTGACGGTCTTGCCGTCCGGACCTTCCATGACCAGCACGTCGGTCATGGGCTTGAGCGTGCCCTGGCTGATGCGGCCCACGCCGATGCGGCCCACGAAGGTCGAGAAGTCGAGGGCGGAAATCTGCAGCTGCAGCGGCGCGTTCGGGTCACCCTTTTGCGACGGCACGTGCTTCAGGATGGTGTTGAACAGGGCCGACATGTCGGGGCCCCACTGCTCACCGGGTGCGCCTTCTTCGAGCGACGACCAGCCGTTGATGCCCGAGGCGTACACCACGGGGAAGTCGAGCTGTTCGTCGGTCGCGCCGAGCTTGTCGAACAGGTCGAAAGCGGCGTTGACGACCTTGTCGGGGTTGGCGCCCGGCTTGTCGACCTTGTTCACGACCAGGATTGGCTTCAGGCCCAGGGCCAGCGCCTTCTTGGTCACGAAACGCGTCTGGGGCATCGGGCCTTCCTGCGCGTCGATCAGCAGCACCACGCCGTCGACCATCGACAGCGCGCGTTCCACTTCACCGCCGAAGTCCGCGTGGCCCGGGGTGTCGACGATGTTGATGTGCGTGCCTTCCCAGGTCACGGCGCAGTTCTTGGCCAGGATGGTGATGCCGCGTTCCTTTTCGATGGCGTTGTTGTCCATCACCGTGTCGACGACCTTCTCGTGATCGGCGAAGGTGCCCGACTGGCGCAGCAGCTGGTCGACCATGGTGGTCTTGCCATGGTCCACGTGGGCAATGATGGCGATATTGCGGATTTGCTTGGTACTCATGGTGTCGCTTCGGTCTGTGGTGCGTTCAAAAGAATTTGCTGAATTTCGATGGGGTTCAGCAAGCGCCCCGGGATCAGTTCGCCGGCGCTCACGTGGGCGGTGCCCAGGAACGCCTGCGGGTCGGTGCCGAACACGGCCACCGCCTCGGCATCGGCCCAGCCGCCGCGGCGGCGCAGGCCCGAAAGAAAACGTGCCGCATCTTCGGCGGCGAGCGTGACGCGGCTGTGGCCCTCGACCAGCGCTTCGGCAGGCAACAGCCGTGCCAGGCGCTCGTCTTCGGTCATGGCTTCGAGCGCCTCGATCGTGACGCACTGCGCCTGCCCGAAACCGCCCGTGGCCGTGCGGCGCAGGAAGGTCAGGTGCGCGCCGCAGCCCAGCGCCTCGCCGATGTCCTCGCCCAGGGTGCGAATGTAGGTGCCCTTGCTCACGCTCGCAACAATGCGGATGCGGGTGTCGTCCAGCTGCGTCAGCGCGAGCTGGTGAATGACGACATCGCGCGGCGCACGCTCGACCTCGATGCCTTCGCGCGCGTACTCGTACAGCGCCTTGCCGTCTTTCTTGAGCGCGCTGTGCATCGGCGGCACCTGGCGGATCGGGCCGGTAAACAGTGCCTGGACGCGGGCCAGGTCTTCTGGCGACACCTGCACCGGGCGTTCGGCAATCACCTCGCCTTCGGCGTCACCGGTGGCGGTCTTGACGCCCAGGCGCGCAATCGCCTCGTACGTCTTGTCGGCGTCGAGGTGCAGTTGGCTGAATTTGGTGGCGGCGCCGAAACACAGCGGCAGCACGCCCGTGGCGAGCGGATCGAGCGTGCCGGTATGGCCCGCTTTTTCGGCGCGCAGCAACCACTTGGCCTTTTGCAAGGCCTGGTTGCTGGAAAACCCCAGCGGCTTGTCGAGCAGCAACACCCCATGCACAGGGCGCCGCTGCACCCGTGTGCGTGGCGCGTTCATCGCTAGTCGTCTTTCGAGCGCGAAGCAACGGCCTGTGCGATGAGCGCATTCATGTCGGCCGCACGCTCGGTGGTGCGGTCGAACAGGAAGTGCAGCGTCGGCACGGTGTGGATGTGCAGGCGTTTGAACAGGCCGTTGCGCAGGAAGCCTGCGGCCTGGTTCAGCGCTTCGGTGGTCTCGGCCACGTCGCCTGTGAGCAGGCTGAAGAAGATCTTCGCGTGCGCATAGTCGGGCGTGACCTCGACCGCCTGGATCGTGACCATGCCCACGCGCGGGTCCTTCAACTCGCGCGCGATCAGCTCCGTCAGATCGCGCTGGATCTGGTCGGCAACCTTGAAGGCGCGGTTGGGTGCGGCAACTTTTCTTTTGGGCATTTGATCAATCACTAGCGTCGCGAGATCGGGCTCAGTGCAAGGCGCGCCGTCGCAGACAGTACTTCAGTACGGCAAGACGGCGGCAACGCGGCAATGAGCTCGATATCGTGGCGCGCGTTACAACGTACGCGCGATCTCCTTGATTTCGAAGAACTCGAGCTGATCGCCTTCCTTGATGTCGTTGTAGTTCTTGAGCTTGATACCGCACTCAAAACCTTCGCGGACTTCGCGGACATCGTCCTTCATGCGCTTGATCGAGTCGACTTCGCCGGTGTAGATCACCACGTTGTCGCGCAGCAGGCGGAAATGCGCGCTGCGGTTGACCGAGCCCGACGTGACGTACGAGCCGGCCACGGTGCCGATCTTCGAGGCCACGAACACCGTGCGGATCTCGGCCGAGCCGATGATCTCTTCGCGGCGCTCCGGTGCCAGCATGCCCGACATCGCAACCTTGATCTCGTCCACAGCGTCGTAAATGATGCTGTAGTAGTTCAGCTGCACACCATTGCCTTCGGCCAGCTTGCGCGCACCGGCATCGGCCCGCACGTTGAAGCCGATGACCACAGCCTTCGACGCGATCGCGAGGTTGATGTCGCTTTCGCTGATGCCGCCGACGCCGGCGTACACGATCTGCACCTTGACTTCTTCGGTCGCCAGCTTGAGCAGCGACTGGGCCAGTGCTTCCTGCGAGCCCTGCACGTCGGCCTTGATGATGATGCGCAGCGTCTGCACTTCGCCCGCCGACAGGTCGGTGAACATGTTCTGCAGGTTCGCGGCTTGCGCCTTCGCCAGCTTGGTGTTGCGGAACTTGCCCGCACGGTAGGTCGCGATTTCGCGCGCACGGCGCTCGTCGGCCATCACCATGAACTCGTCGCCCGCCTGCGGCACTTCGGTCAGACCCTGGATTTCGACCGGGATCGACGGACCTGCCGACTTGGTGGCCTTGCCGTCTTCGTCCAGCATGGCGCGCACGCGGCCATAGGTCGAACCCGCCAGCACCACGTCGCCGGTCTTGAGCGTGCCGGATTGCACCAGCACCGTGGCGACCGGGCCGCGGCCCTTGTCGAGCTGCGCTTCGATGACCAGGCCCTTGGCGGCGGCATCCACCGGCGCCTTGAGTTCCAGCACTTCGGCTTGCAGCAGTACCTGCTCGAGCAGATCGTCGATGCCCTGGCCGGTCTTGGCCGACACCGGCACGAACGGCACGTCGCCGCCGTACTCTTCAGGCACGACCTCTTCGGCCACCAGTTCCTGCTTCACGCGGTCCAGGTTGGCGTCGGGCTTGTCCACCTTGTTGATCGCAACCACGATCGGCACACCCGCCGCCTTCGCGTGCTTGATGGCTTCCTTGGTCTGGGGCATGACGCCGTCGTCGGCCGCCACCACCAGGATCACGATGTCGGTGGCCTGTGCACCGCGGGCACGCATGGCGGTGAACGCCTCGTGACCCGGGGTGTCGAGGAACGACACCATGCCGCGTTCGGTTTCGACGTGGTAGGCACCAATGTGCTGCGTGATGCCGCCGGCTTCGCCCGCAGCGACCTTGGCGCGGCGGATGTAGTCCAGCAGCGAGGTCTTGCCGTGGTCGACGTGACCCATGACGGTCACGACCGGTGCGCGCGGCAGGGCTTCCGCCTGTTGCGCCGACACGTCCTCGTCGGTGAAGGCTTCCGGGTCGTCCAGCGCGGCAACCACCGCGTTGTGGCCCATTTCCTCCACGATGATCATCGCGGTGTCCTGGTCGAGCGACTGGTTGATGGTCGCCATCATGCCCAGCTTCATCAACTGCTTGATGACTTCCTGTGCCTTCACGGCCATCTTGTGCGCGAGCTCGGCGACCGTGATGGTCTCGGGCACGTGCACTTCCAGAATGCGCGCCTCGACCGGTGCGGCCGGTGCGTGTTGCTCGTCATGACCGCCACGGTCGTTGCCGCGACGGCCACGCGGGCCTCCACGCCAGTTGCCGCGACCGACACCGCCGCTGGCATCGCCGCGGGTCTTGATTTCCTTCTTCTTGGCAGGATCGCCAGCCCAGCTCGACGAGAGCTTGGCGGACTTGACTTCCTTGCCGGCACCCGCTGCGCCAGGTGCTGCTGCAGCACCCGCCGCGGCAGGCGCGCCAGGACGTGCGGGCGGCGTGGCCGGCTTGTGCAGCGTGCCCTTGACCGCCGACTTTTCAGGCTGCGGCTTCTCGGGCGCCTTGTGCGGCACCAGCACGCGGGCCGGTGCATTCATCATGGCGCGGATGGCCTCGGCTTCGGCGAGCGCCTTGCGGCGACGCTCGTCGAGGTCCTTGGCGCGGGCGGCTTCTTCGTCGGCACGGGCCTTCGATTCGGCGGCGGCCTTGGCCTTGGCGTCTTCCTTGGCTTGCGTGGCAGCATTCTGTGCGGCCAGCTTGGTGTCGGCAGCCTGCTTTTCGGCAACGGCAGCAGTTTCTGCAGCGGCAGCGGCGGCAGCCACAGCGGCCGGTGCGGCCGGAGCAGCCACCGGCTGCTTCGCGGCTTCCTTGGCCGAAGCGGCGGCGGCTTCAGCGGCCTTCTTCTCGGCGGCGATGCGCGCAGCTTCCTGCTCGGCCTGTTCGGCGCGCTCGGCCTTCTCGGCCTGCTCGCGTTCGCGGGCTTCGGTTTCTTCGCGCTGGCGACGCTTCTCGGCCAGCTCTTCTTCCTGGCGGCGGATCAGCTCGGCCTGTCGGCGTGCGTCTTCCTCGCGACGGGCCAGTTCGGCTTCGTCGATCTGAGGTGCGCTCGGCGCGGCGGACGTCTCGGCCGCCTGCTGCTGAGAGCCTTCGGCGGTCGCCGGGTGGCCTTCATCGCGCTGGATGAAGGTGCGCTTCTTGCGCACTTCGACCTGGATGGTGCGGGCGCGGCCGGTGGCGTCGGCCTGCTTGATCTCGCTGGTCGACTTCTTGGTCAGCGTGATCTTCTTGCGCTCGGGCTCGGCCGTGCCGTGGCTGGCCTTCAGGAAACCGAGCAAGCGCTGCTTGTCGGCCTCCGTGAGTGCATCGGTGGCGGCCGCTTTGGGCACGCCTGCGCTCTTGAGCTGGTCAAGCAAGGTTTCGGGAGTCTTCTTGAGCTCGTTCGCGAACTCGGCGACAGTGGTACTGGACATATTGCTTTCGTGCCTCCATACCGTCACTCTTGGCCGGCGAACCAATGTTCGCGGGCTTTCAAGATGAGGGCTTTGGCGTCATCGGCGCTCAGGCCGGTGATTTCGGTGAGTTCATCGACCGCGAGGTCGGCCAGGTCGTCACGGGTGTTCACACCCGCTTCGGCCAACTGGGGAATCAGGTCGGGGTTGAGGCCTTCGAGGTCGCGCAGGTTCTGCGAAACGGTTTCGACGCCTTCTTCCTTGGCGATTTCCATGGTCAGCAACGCATCCTTTGCACGGGCGCGCAGCTCATTGATGGTGTCTTCGTCGAAGGCCTCGATCTCAAGCATCTCGGAGATCGGCACATAGGCCACCTCCTCGAGGCTGTTGAACCCTTCCGAAATCAGGATGTCGGCGATTTCCTCGTCGACATCGAGCTTTTCCATGAAAAGCTTGCGGCTGGTATCGGTTTCGACGGCCTGCTTCTGGGCCGACTCGTTGGCGTCCATGATGTTGATCTTCCAACCGGTGAGGTCGGAAGCCAGACGCACGTTCTGGCCGCCGCGACCGATGGCGATCGCGAGGTTTTCCTCGTCGACCACCACGTCCATGGCGTGTTTTTCTTCGTCAACCACGA
The DNA here is from genome assembly GCF_058788795.1 of Variovorax sp. FW301-JW7. Taxonomy (NCBI): domain Bacteria; kingdom Pseudomonadati; phylum Pseudomonadota; class Betaproteobacteria; order Burkholderiales; family Comamonadaceae; genus Variovorax; species Variovorax sp. FW301-JW7. The sequence goes on along the minus strand of NZ_JBYTBC010000001.1, from coordinate 857,052 downwards.
TCGACGAGACGTTGGCCGGCGCCAGGGCGCCGATCACGAACTGGGCCGGGTCTTCGCTCCACAGCACGATGTCCACGCGCTCGCCGGCGAGCTCGTTCGTCACGGCGTTGACGCGGGTGCCGCGCACGCCGACGCAGGTGCCGATCGGGTCGACACGCTTGTCGTGTGAGAGCACGGCGATCTTGGCGCGCGAGCCGGGGTCGCGGGCGCAGCTCTTGATTTCGAGCAGGCCTTGTTCGATCTCGGGCACTTCCTGGCGGAACAGCTCGATCATGAACTCGGGGGCCGAGCGCGACAGGATGATCGGCGCGCCGCGCAGCGTCAGGTCGACCTCCATGATCATGGCACGCACGCGGTCGCCGTTGCGCAGGTTCTCCTTGGCGATCATCTCGCTGCGGCGCAGGCGGCCTTCGACGCGCCCGGCTTCCACGATGATGTCGCCCTTGTCCAGGCGCTTGACGGTGCCCACGAAGATCTTGTCGCCGCGCGACATGAAGTCGTTGAGCAGCATCTCGCGCTCGGCGTCGCGGATCTTCTGCAGGATCACCTGCTTGGCAGCCATGGCGCCGATGCGGCCGATCGGCACCGAGTCCACCGCTTCCTCGATGTACTCGCCGACTTCGATGTCCGACATTTCTTCCTTGGCCTCGAACAGGAGGATTTCCTGGTCGGGCAGCTGCAGGCCGGCTTCATCGGGAACGACGTGCCAACGGCGGAAAGTTTCGTAGTCGCCGCTGTCGCGATCGACCGCCACGCGGATATCCACGTCACCCTGATGGAGCTTCTTGGTGGCTTGCGCCAGTGCGGATTCGACCGCGCCGAAGACCACGTCGCGTTCGACGTTCTTCTCGCGCGAGATCGCATCCACCAACATCAACATTTCGCGATTCATGCCACCACTCCTCTTGTTCAGTCCGAAACGTTCGTTCCGCCGTCAATATCCGAAAAACCCGGTTGGGTTTTGGCCTTGCGGCCCTTGAAATCCACAATCGGCGCGAGCCGCGCATCGCGCAGCTCGTCCAATACGAAGCCCAGCGCATGCAACGGTGCAGGCGCGCGCTTCTTGCTCACTTTTTGACCGGGCTTGGCCTTGGGCTCGTCGCTCCAGACGATCTGCCAACCCGAACCGCTCTCCGCACGCTCCAGCGTGCCGCGAAACTTCTTGCGGGTGGCCGACACCTGGCCCGCCGCCGCAGCGCCCATGGGCGCCTTGAGGGTGATATCGATCACCGCGCCCACGAATCGCCCGAAATCCTGTTCATTGCGCAGCGGACGGTCGATACCGGGCGAGGAGACCTCGAGCCGCTTGTAATCGACCGCATCGACTTCCAGCGCGAATTGCAGCTGGCGCGTGACCTTTTCACAGTCTTCCACCGTCACAAAGGGTTCGGGCACGCCGGCCGCCACATCTTCAGAGGTGGGGGGCGCCCAGGGCAAATCAATCGTCACGCGCAGCAATCCACCGGCCGAGCGCTCGACCTCGACCAGGTCGTAGCCGAGACCGGCCACGGTTTGTTCTACTGTTTGCTGCAATGCCACGTGTTTGAAAGCGCCTTCTGAATCAATGCCCAAGCCGCAGCACCCGCCCACCACGGATGCCACGACGCCAAATAATTGCTGCTTGAGAATGCATAGACCAAAAAAAACGGGCGGTTGGTACCCGCCCGTTTGGTCGTGAGCCTCGAATTATATGCTATTCGCGTGCATAAATGAAGGACATCGGTATTCAAGCGGCCAGCGGGCGCCTGTATTTCGACCAGACCATGGCAAACAGCACCGCGCCCAATGCCAATGCGGCCGCGGCCACCAGCAAAGGCAGCTGGAAAGAGCCCGTGCGCTGCGCCAGTGGCGCCGCAAACAACGGCCCGATGATCTGCCCCACCCCGTAGGACGCCGTGGCATAGCCGATCAGCCCGGCCGCCGCATTGCCGCGCAGCCGGCGAGCTTCCCGCATGGCGAAAAGCGTGATGGCGGTGAAAGGCATGCCGAGCAGCAGGCTGCCCAGCGCAAAACCGACAATGGTCGGCCAGGCCACTGAAAACACGACGCCCAGGGCCTGCAATGCGTAGGCGGCAGCCAGCAGCAGCCGGTTGTCCCAATGCACCGGGGCGCGGGCGCCAATCAATGCGCCCGGAATGATGGCCGCGCCAAACAACGGCCAGAAGAAATCCGGCCAAGGCGAACCCGGCAGCGCCTGCCGGGCAATCACGGGCAGGAAGGTGGCCGTAATGATGTAACCAAAGCCTGCCAGCCCATAGAGCGCGACCAGCCAGACCGCATCACTGCGCGCCGAGGCCGATCTGGTGACGCCAGCGGTCGCGGCCGGACTGGCCGCCGCCCCGCCCGCCACCGCCCCTACCCGCTCGCCGTCATCGAACACCCGCCAGATCACGGCGATCAGCACCACGGCCAGCAAGCCGAGGCCGATCCAGCCCGCCTCCGAACCCCAGCGACCCAGCGCCCCGCCCAGCAGCCCGGTCATGGCGATCCCGATGCCCGGCCCGGTGTAGATCACGCCGGCCAGCGTGGGCGAATTCGTCTCGGCCAGCCGGCGCAGCCCCCAGCCCGAGGCGAACACGAAGACCCAGGCGCTCATCACCCCGGCCGCCGCGCGCAGCACGCCCCACCCGATGAAGCTGTGCAGCAGTCCCATGCCGACCAGCAACGCCGCTGTCGCCAGCAGGCCGCCACGCACCATGCTCGACGCCTTGATGCCGATGGCCGCGCAGCTGACCGCGCCGAAGAAATAGCCCAGATAATTAAGAGACGCTAGCAGCCCTCCACCGGCCAGCTCGAGTTTTCCCTCGCTCAGCATGATGGGCAGCATGGGCGTGAAGGCGAAGCGCCCCAGGCCCATGGCCACCGCCAGCGTGACCATGCAGGCCAGCGCCGCGCGCCAGGCACCGCGCCGGTCGTGTCCGATTCCCGACATTGCTTGCAATCTCCGTGTTCTATTCCAGCAGCGCCGCGGCCACCAGTTTCTGTGTGTAGGGATGCTCGGGAGCGTCGAGAACGCGCAGGGCCGGGCCCGATTCGAGGATCGCGCCGTCCTTCATCACAATGACCTGGTGCGCCATCGCGCGGATCACCTCGACGTCGTGCGTGATCAGCAGGTAGCTCAGCCCCCGTTCGCGCTGCAGCCGCTGCAGCAGGCCGAGCACCTGCTTCTGGATGGTCACGTCGAGCGCGCTGGTGGGCTCGTCGAGCACCAGCAGCCGCGGATCGACGATCAGCGCCCGGGCGATCGCCAGCCGCTGGCGCTGCCCGCCCGAGAACTCGTGCGGATAGCGGTCGAGCAGCGCCGGAAACTGCGCCTCGCTCAGCCCCACGTCCGCCAGCGCCGCGAGCGCGCGCACCCGTCGGGCGGCGGTGTCGAGCTCGGGCGCATGCACGCGCAGCCCCTCGCCCACGATCTGCTCGACCGTCATGCGCGGCGACAGCGACGAGAACGGGTCCTGGAACACCACCTGCATGGTGCGGCGCAGCGCCAGGTCGGAGGCGCGGTCCACCGCCCAGCCCTTCCCCGTCACCTGCAGTTCGCCCCGGTGCTTGAGCAGGCCGAGCGCGGCCAGCGCCAGCGTCGACTTGCCCGAGCCCGATTCGCCGACCACGCCCAGCGTTTCGCCCGGCGCGATCCGAAAATCGGCGCCCTGCACGGCGACGAACTCGCCCTTGCGGAACCAGCCCGCGAAGCCAGGGCGCGACACCGGATAGCTCACACGCAGCGCGCGGGCTTCGAGCACCGGCAGCGCCGCGCCATCGGCGGCGGCCTCGGCCACGTCGCGCGCCGGATGGCTGTCGATCAGCTTGCGGGTGTAGGCATGCTGCGGCGCTTCGAACACTGTGCCCACCGGGCCGTGCTCGACGATGTGGCCGCGCTCCATCACCGCCACGCGGTCGGCGAAGCGGCGCACCAGGTTCAGGTCGTGGGTGATGAGCAGCACGGCCATGCCGTACTTGCGCTGCAGCTCGGCCAGCAGTTCGAGGATCTGCGCACGCACCGTGACGTCGAGCGCCGTGGTCGGCTCGTCGGCCAGCAGCAGACGCGGCTTGCAGGCCAGTGCCATCGCGATCATCGCGCGCTGGCGCTGCCCGCCCGACAGCTGGTGCGGATACGACCTCGCCCGCCGCGCCGGCTCGGGAATGCCGGTGTCGGCCAGCAGCTGCACGGAAGCCTCTTGCGCCGCACGGGCCGACAGCCCTTCATGCAGCTCGAGCACCTCGGCGATCTGGTCGCCCACGGTGTACAGCGCATTGAGCGCGGTCATCGGCTCCTGGAAGATCATCGCGATCTCCTTGCCGCGGATGCCGCGCAGCTCGCGCTCCGGGATCGACAGCAGGTCGCGCGCACCGCGCTGCGCCTGCGCCCCCGACAGGGTCGCCACCCCGCCAAGGTCGGCGTTCTGCACCAGCCGCAGCAGCGACAGCGCCGTGACCGTCTTGCCCGAGCCCGACTCGCCGACCAGCGCGAGCTTTTCGCCCGCCGCGATCTGCAGGTCGATGCCGTGCACCACCGGCTTGCCGCTGAACGAGACACTCAGCCCCCTCACGTCGAGCAGGGGTGGGTTCTTGGTGTCGTGCGTCGTCGTCATTTGTCGGCCTTCCGGGGGTCGAGCGCATCGCGCAGCGCGTCGCCCATGAAGGTCAGCAGCATCAGCGTGACAACCAGCACGCAGAAGGTGGACAGCGAGATCCACCACGCATCGATGTTCCCCTTGCCCTGGCTCAGCAGTTCACCGAGCGACGGCGTGCCGGGCGGAACACCCAGGCCGAGGAAGTCGAGCGAGGTCAGCGCCAGGATGGCCGCGCTCATGCGGAATGGCAAAAAGGTGACGACCGGCACCATGCTGTTGGGCAGGATGTGGCGCCACATGATCTGCAGGTTGCCCACGCCAAGCGCGCGTGCGGCGCGCACGTAGTCCATCTGGCGGTTGCGCAGGAACTCGGCGCGCACGTAGTCCGACAGGCCCATCCAGCCGAAGAGGCTCAGCAGGATCAAGAGCAGCGACACGCTCGGCGTGAAGATCGCGCTGAAGATGATCAGCAGGTACAGCTCGGGCATCGCGCTCCAGATCTCGATCAGGCGCTGGAAGGTCAGGTCGATCTTGCCGCCGAAGAAGCCCTGCACGGCGCCGGTCGCGATGCCCAGCACCACGCCGACCACCGTGAGCGCCAGCGCGAACAGCACGCTCACGCGAAAGCCGTAGATCAGTTGGGCCAGCAGGTCGCGCCCGCGCTCGTCGGTGCCGAGCAGGTTCTCGGCCGAGGGCGCGGCGGGGTTCGGCGGCTTCGAGAAGTAGTTGAGTGTGGCCGGGCCGTAGCGGTTGGGCGCATACAGCGCCCAGTTGTCGCCCTGGGTGATGCGCTGCTCGATGAAGGGGTCGAGGTAGTCGGCCGGCGTTTCGAAATCGCCGCCGAAGGTCTTCTCGGAATAGTCGCGCAGCACGGGGAAGTAGGTCTGGCCCTCGTAGCGCACCACCAACGGCTTGTCGGTGGAGAGCACGTCGGCGAACAGGCTCAGCACCACCAGCGCCGAGAAGACGACCAGGCTCCAGAACCCCAGCGGGTTGCGGCGGAAACGGCGCCAGGCACGGCGCCCGGGGCTCAGGGACACGGCAGCGGCTTCAGTCAAACTTCACCCTCGGATCGACCCAGACGTAGCAAAGATCGGAAATGAGCTTGGTCACCAGCCCGATCAGCGTGAACAGATAGAGCGTGCCCAGGAACACCGGGTAGTCGCGCCGCAGCACGCTCTCGTAGCTCAGCAGGCCCATGCCGTCGAGCGAGAACAGCGTCTCGATGAGCAGCGCGCCCGAGAAGAAGGCGCCGATGAAGGCCGTCGGAAAGCCCGTGATGATCGGGATCAGCGCATTGCGGAACACGTGCTTCCACAGCACCTGCCGCTCGGCCAGCCCCTTGGCCCGCGCCGTCAGCACGTACTGCTTGCGGATTTCCTCCAGGAAGGAGTTCTTGGTGAGCATCGCGGTGATCGCGAAGCTGCCCAGCACCATGGCCGTCACCGGCAAGGTGATGTGCCACAGGTAGTCGACGATGCGGGCGCCCCAGCTCAGCGACTCCCAGTTCGGCGAGGTCAGCCCGCGCAGCGGGAACCACTGCAGTTGGCCGCCGAAGATCACCAGCAGCGCCACACCCAGCACGAAACCCGGGATGGCGTAGCCGACGAGCACGAGCAGCGTCGTGAAAAAGTCGAAGCGCGAGCCCGCGCGCACCGCCTTGGCCACGCCCAGCGGCACCGCGATGAGGTAGCTGATGAAGAAGGTCCACAGCCCCAGGCTAATCGAGACCGGCAGCTTCTCCTTGATGAGCTGCCACACGTCCTTGCTCTGGAAGAAGCTCTTGCCCAGGTCGAAGCGCGCGAACTGCTTGAGCATCTGCCAGAAGCGCTCGGGGGCCGGCTTGTCGAAACCGTAGAGCGCCTTGATCTCGGCCACCTGCTTGGCGTCGAGCGTGCGGCCGGTGGGGCCACCCGAGATGCGGTTCTCCTTGTTGGTGAGTTGCGAGAGCAGCTGCTCGGCCGGACCGCCGGGCACGAACTGCACGATGGCGAAATTGAGCAGCAGCACGCCGAACAGCGTGGGAATGATCAGCAGGAGGCGTCGGATCAGGTAGGCGGCCATGCGTGTTCTTCTACTTGACGCTCGGGTCGATCCACCACATCGTCAGCATCGCGGACCCCGCCAGCAGGCGCTGCGGCAAGGGCGCGTCCGGTCGACGCAGCTTTCGCTTGTGGGCAATGAAATACTGCTTGCCGTAGTACATCGGGGTCATGTAGTGCTGGTGGAGCAAGTAGCGGTCCAGCAGCCGCGCGGCCGCGGCGAGCGAGGCGCGGTCGTGGCTGTTGACGATCACCTCGACGATCTCGTCGACCACCGGATCGCTGATGCCGCTCAGGTTCTGGCTGCCCTTCTCGCTCGCCGATTTCGAGCTGAAGTCGTCGTACAGCTCGTTGCCCGGACTCGACGATCCGCCGACGAGGCTGATGGCCATGTCGAAGTCGAAGTCGTCCAGCTTCTTCTTCAGCAGGCTCGGGTCGCGCAGGCGGTAGTCGAGCCGGATGCCCAGCTTGCCGAGGTTGCGCGCATACGGCGCGAGCACCACGCCCGAGCTGCGGTCGGCGATGTCGATGGTGATCACGAACGGTGTGCCGGCCTTGTCGCGCAGCGCGCCGTCGCGGTAGGTCCAGCCGGCCTCCTTGAGCAGTTCCTGTGCCTTCACGAGGTTGCGGCGCAGGCCTTCGGCGGTGTCGCCGCTGCTGTCGGGGCGCGGCAGCTCGCCCTTCGTGTTGTCGAGGTAGCGCTGCTTGTTCTTGAGCTTGTCGATCAGCGCCTGCTCCTCGGGGCTGACCTCGGGCTGAGCCATGAGGTCGTCGCTGTTCTGGAAGTAGCTCTGCGTACGCCCGCGGCGGCCGTAGAACAGGTGGGCGTTGAGCCAGTCGAAGTCGAAGGCCAGCGCCAGCGCCCTGCGCACGCGCATGTCGGCGAAGCGCGGCTGCCGCAGGTTGGGCGCCAGGCCTTGCATGCCGGTGAAGCGGCGGTGTGCGATCTCTTCCTTGACCAGCTCGCCGGAGTCGAAGCGGCGGCCCTTGTAGCGGCGCACCCACGCGATGATCGAGCGCTCTTCCATCGCGTCGAGGGCGCCGGCCTTGAGCGATTCTTCCTCTCCGAGCGCGTCCTTGAAGTACTGGTACGACACCGTGTCGTAGTTGAACATTCCCTTGCGCACCGGCAGGTTGGCGGCCCAGTAGTCCGGGCGCCGGCGGTACGAGATGAACTTGCCGAAATCGACCTTGTCCACCACGTAGGGCCCGCTCGCGATCGGCGGCTCGGTCACGATCTGGTCGAAGGGCTTGCCCTTGCCCCAGGCGCTGGAGAACACCGGCAGCCCGCCGATGATCATGTGCAGCTCGGCGTTCTGGCGCACGAAGTCGAAGCGGATGGTGCGCTCGCCCGTCACCACGGCCTCCTTGATGTCGGCCCAGTACGAGCGGAAGGTCGGCCCGGCCAGTTTGCTGCGCAGGGTGTCGAAGGAGTACTTCACGTCTTTCGCCAGCACCGGCGAGCCATCGGAAAAGCGCGCCTTGGGGTTCAAGCGGAACGTGACGCTCAAGCGATCGGGCGCCAGCTGGATGTCTTCGGCCAGCAGGCCGTACTGCGAGAAAGGCTCGTCCTCGCTCGGCGTGGTCAGCGAGTCGAAGAGCAGGCCGTACTCGGAGAACACGAAGCCGTTGGCGCTGTAGCCCATGCCCACCGGGGGCACGCCGCGCAGGGTGAAGGGGTTGAGCTTGTCGAAGCTGCCGGCGGCCGACAGGGTCAGGTCGCCGCCCTTGGGCGCGTTGGGGTTCACGTAGTCGAAATGCGTGAACGACGCCGGGTACTTGGGCTCGTAACCCATGCCCAGCCCGTGCGCCGCCCACGAGGGCAGCGCCAGGAGCGCCAACATCCAGAGCAGCCAACCTCGCATGCGAGAATTCTGCCCAAGATTTTCACGAGGCAACTTCATGGGCTTTCTTTCCGGCAAGAAACTGTTGATCACCGGTGTGTTGAGCAATCGCTCCATTGCATATGGCATTGCCAAGGCCTGTCACGACCAGGGCGCGGAACTCGCCTTCAGTTATGTCGGCGAGCGATTCAAGGACCGTATCACCGAATATGCCGCAGACTTCGGCTCGAAACTGATTTTCGACTGCGACGTGGGCGACGACTCGCAGATCGACAAGCTCTTCACCGACCTTGCCCAGACCTGGCCCAAATTCGACGGCTTCGTGCACAGCATCGGCTTCGCCACGCGCGAATCGATCGCCGGCGACTTCCTGGAAGGCCTCTCGCGCGAAGGCTTCAAGATCGCGCACGACATCAGTGCGTACAGCTTCCCGGCCATGGCCAAGGCGGCACTGCCCTACCTCAACGACAAGTCGGCCCTGCTCACACTGACCTACCTGGGCGCCGAGCGCGCGCTGCCCAACTACAACACCATGGGCCTGGCCAAGGCCTCGCTCGAAGCCTCGGTGCGCTATACCGCCGCCTCGCTCGGCCCGAAGGGCATGCGGGTGAACGGCATCAGCGCCGGCCCCATCAAGACGCTCGCCGCCAGCGGCATCAAGAGCTTCAGCAAGATCCTCACGGCCGTAGCCGACGCCTCGCCGATCCGCCGCAACGTGACCATCGAGGAAGTCGGCAACGTGGCCGCCTTCCTGCTGAGCGACCTCGCCAGCGGCGTGACCGCCGAGATCACCTATGTGGACGGCGGCTTCAGCAACGTGGTCGGGGGCATGGCGGAGTAATTTCTCCTCTCGGCTTCCAGCGCCTGCCACCGTGTTGAACCGACGCACCCTCCTCCTGCTTGCGGGACTGGGCGCAGCCCTCTCGGGTCGCGCCGCGTTCGCGCGCGCCGCCGCACCCGCCCTGATGCTGGCCGAGGTCTACCGCCCCGGCATGTCGCTCGCGGGCTACTGGGTCAGCGAGAAGTTCGACGGCGTGCGCGGCTACTGGGACGGCCAGAAGCTCTGGACCCGCGGCGGCGAGCCCGTCGTGGCGCCCATCTGGTTCACCGCCTCGCTGCCCAAGCAGCCGCTCGACGGCGAACTGTGGGCGGGGCGTGGCCGCTTCAACCACACGATGTCCACCGTGCGCAGCCAGACGCCCAGCGACACCGCCTGGCACGAGATCCGTTTCATGGTGTTCGACCTGCCCGCCCAGGGCGGCGACTTCAACACCCGCCTCGCGGCGCTGCGCAAGCTGCTGCCGATCACCGATGCACCCTGGGTGATGGCCGTGCCGCAGCAGCCCGCCACCACGCACGAGGACCTGCAGGCGCTGCTCGACAAGACCGTGAAGATGGGCGGCGAAGGCCTGATGCTGCACCGGGGCGCGTCGATGTACCGCGGCGAGCGCAACAACGACCTGCTCAAGGTCAAGCCGTTTGACGACGCCGAGGCCCGCGTGGTCGCGCACCTGCCCGGCAAGGGCAAGCACCACGGCCGGCTCGGTGCGTTGATGGTCGAGATGCCCGACGGCCAGCGCTTCCGGCTCGGCACCGGACTGACCGACGCCGAACGCGACCAGCCGCCGCCGATCGGCAGCCTGGTGACCTACCGCTACAACGGCACGCACCCGAGCGGGTTGCCGAAGTTCGCGCGCTTCATGCGCGTGCGCGAAGGCTAGCCCCGCCTTCGCAGACCGTGCCCCTCAACGGGGCACGTCCCTTTCTCAGCTTGCCTTGCGCACGCAGTCCGCGTAGTACCGCTTCTTGCCCGTCTCGTCGACGCGCGCCACCAGACCGTGAATGTCGGTCTCGAAGCCCGGGCACTGCAGGTTGAACTCGCGCGAGAACTTGAGGTAGTCGACGATCTTCTTGTTGAACACTTCGCCCGGGATCAAGAGCGGAATGCCCGGCGGGTACGGCGTGATCAGGCTCGTCGTGATGCGGCCTTCGAGCTCGTCGATCTCCACGCGCTCGGTCTTGCGGTGCGCGATGTGGGCGAAGGCGTCGCTGGGCTTCATGGCCGGCGTCAGGTCGCTCAGGTACATCTCGGTCGTGAGGCGGGCCACGTCGTAGCGCGCGTACAGCTGGTGGATGTGCTGGCACAGGTCGCGCAGGCCCAGGCGCTCGTAGCCCGGGTGCTGCTGGCAGAACTCTGGGAGGATGCGCCACATCGGCTGGTTGCGCGCGTAGTCGTCCTTGAACTGCTGCAGCGCCGTGAGCAGCGTGTTCCAGCGGCCCTTGGTGATGCCGATGGTGAACATGATGAAGAAGCTATAGAGGCCCGTCTTCTCCACGATCACGCCGTGTTCGGCCAGGAACTTGGTCACCACGCTGGCGGGAATGCCGGTCTCGGCAAAGTTGCCTTCCAGGTCCAGGCCCGGCGTGACGATGGTCGACTTGATCGGGTCGAGCATGTTGAAGCCGTCGGCCAGCTCGCCGAAGCCGTGCCAGTTGCGCGGCGACTTCTTGCTCTTGGGCTTGCCGTTCTTCTCGCCGTGCATGATCCAGTCTTCGGCGCGGCCGATGCCTTCGTCGACGAGCTTCTCGGGGCCCCAGACCTTGAACCACCACTCGTCCTTGCCGAACTCTTCCTCGACCTTGCGCATGGCGCGGCGGAAATCGAGCGCTTCCAGGATGCTCTCTTCCACCAGCGCGGTGCCGCCGGGCGGCTCCATCATGGCGGCGGCCACGTCGCAGCTGGCGATGATCGCGTACTGCGGGCTGGTCGACGAGTGCATCAGGTAGGCCTCGTTGAAGAGGTCGCGGTCGAGCGCGCGGTTCTGCGAGTCCTGCACCAGCACGTGGCTGGCCTGGCTGATGCCGGCCAGCAGCTTGTGCGTCGACTGCGTGGCGAACACCAGCGACTCCTTCGGGCGCACGCGGCGCTTGCCCATCGCGTGGTAAGCGCCATAGAACGGATGGAAGGCGGCGTGCGGCAGCCAGGCTTCGTCGAAGTGCAGCGTGTCGACGTAGCCGTCGAGCATGTTCTTGATGGTCTCGGTGTTGTAGATCACGCCGTCGTAGGTCGACTGCGTGAGCGTCATCACGCGCGGCTTGACCTTGTTCGGATCGACGTCGGCGAGCAGCGGGTTGGCCTTGATCTTGGCCTTGATGGCGCTCTGCTCGAACTCGCTCTTCGGAATCGGGCCGATGATGCCGAAGTGGTTGCGCGTGGGCTTCATGAACACCGGAATCGCGCCGGTCATGATGATCGCGTGCAGGATCGACTTGTGGCAGTTGCGGTCCACCACCACCACGTCGTCGGGCGCCACCGTGTGGTGCCACACCATCTTGTTGCTGGTGCTGGTGCCGTTGGTCACGAAGAAGCAGTGGTCGGCATTGAAGATGCGTGCCGCATTGCGCTCGCTGGCCGCCACCGGGCCGGTGTGGTCGAGCAGCTGGCCCAGTTCTTCCACCGCGTTGCAGACGTCGGCGCGCAGCATGTTCTCGCCGAAGAACTGGTGGAACATCTGGCCCACCGGGCTCTTCAGGAACGCCACGCCGCCCGAATGGCCCGGGCAGTGCCACGAGTACGAACCGTCTTCGGCGTAGTCGATCAGCGCCTTGAAGAACGGCGGCTGCACGCCTTCCAGGTAGCTCTTGGCTTCGCGGATGATGTGGCGCGCCACGAATTCGGGGGTGTCCTCGAACATGTGGATGAAGCCGTGCAGCTCGCGCAGGATGTCGTTCGGGATGTGGCGCGAGGTCTTGGTCTCGCCATAGATGTAGATCGGCACGTCGGCGTTCTTGCGACGCACCTCGCCGATGAAGCTGCGCAGGCTCAGCACGGCCGGGTCGAGGTCGGGGCCGACCGTGAACTCTTCGTCGTCGATCGACAGGATGAAGGCACTGGCGCGGCTTTGCTGCTGCGCGAACTGACTCAGGTCACCGTAGCTCGTGACGCCCAGCACCTCGAAGCCCTCGCTTTCGAAGGCCTGCGCGAGCGCGCGGATGCCGAGGCCCGAAGTGTTTTCGGAGCGGAAGTCCTCGTCGATGATGACGATGGGAAAGCGGAATTTCATGAGCGGGGCTCCGGACAGGCAGTCAGACAGGCAATGAGCGAGGCGCGAAGTGTACGGAATTCGGATGACGGATTGCGCCGGCCGGGTTCAAGCCCGCGCAGGTGCGTGACTGCGAAGGGCTCCACCGAGCGTCATACCCCTACGCGACACAGGCGCATGGCACGCCATGCCGCAGAATGGCGACGGTCCAAGTAACAAAAGAAGAGAGGAGTTGCCATGGGAAATCCCACCTTCTGGTGGCTGATCGCAGGCGCGGCCATCGTGGCCGAGTTGTTGTCCGGCACGGTGTACCTGCTGCTGCTGGCCACGGGCTTCGCCGCCGCCGCCATCGCCGCGCACCTGGGCTTCGGCCTCGTCACGCAGCTGCTGGTGGCCGCCGTGGTCGGCGTGGGCTCGGTCGTGACCTGGTACCTGATCCGGCGCAACCGTCCGGCTGCGCCCTCCAGCGACCTCAACCTGGACATCGGCGAGAGCGTGTTCGTCGATGCCTGGAATCCCGACGGCACCGCCACCGTGCGCTACCGCGGCTCGCAATGGACCGTCGTGCTGCGCGCGGGCCATGCGCCCTCCACCGGCGAACACCGCGTGGTCGAGGTCATCGGCAGCCGCCTCGTGGTCGACAAGATCTAGCAGTTCAATCCGCCCGTCAGAAAAACGCATTCGAAAAGGAAGCACACCATGGAATTTTCAGTTCCTCTCATCATCCTGGTCATCGCGATCATCTTCATCAGCCAGTCGGTCAAGTTCGTGCCGCAGCAGAACGCGTGGGTGCGTGAGCGCCTGGGCAAGTACCACGGCACCATGACGCCCGGCCCGAACTTCCTGATCCCGTTCATCGACCGCGTGGCCTACAAGCACAGCCTGAAGGAAATCCCGCTCGACGTGCCCAGCCAGATCTGCATCACGCGCGACAACACGCAGCTGCAGGTCGACGGCATCCTGTACTTCCAGGTGACCGACCCGATGCGCGCGAGCTACGGCTCGTCGAACTACATCGTGGCCGTGACCCAGCTCGCACAGACCTCGCTGCGCAGCGTGATCGGCAAGCTCGAGCTCGACAAGACCTTCGAAGAGCGTGACGTGATCAACGCCCAGGTGGTGGCCGCCATCGACGAGGCCGCGCTCAACTGGGGCGTGAAGGTGCTGCGCTACGAAATCAAGGACCTGACACCGCCGAAGGAAATTCTGCTGGCCATGCAGGCGCAGATCACCGCCGAACGCGGCAAGCGCGCGCTCATCGCCGCTTCGGAAGGCCGTCGCCAGGAACAGATCAACATCGCCACCGGCGAACGCGAAGCCTTCATTGCCCGCTCCGAGGGCGAGAAGCAGGCGCAGATCAACAACGCGCAAGGTGAAGCCGCAGCCATCACCGCAGTGGCCACTGCCACGGCGGACGCCATCGAGCGCGTGGCCGCCGCCATCCAGAAGCCGGGCGGCGAACAGGCCGTGCAGCTGAAGGTGGCCGAACGCGCCGTCGATGCCTACGGCAAGGTGGCCGCCGATTCGAAGACCACGCTCATCGTGCCGAGCAACATGACCGAGACGGCCGCGCTGATCTCGTCGGCCATGCGCATGATCCAAACCGGCAAAAGCTCTGGCCCGACCTGAAAACGGCTGAAAACCCGCGCTACAATCGTGGGCTCAGGAGCGGTGGATGAGCGGTTTAAGTCGCACGCCTGGAAAGCGTGTGAGGGTTAATAGCCCTCCGCGGGTTCGAATCCCGCCTGCTCCGCCAAAACGATGCCCCAGTAGCTGCCAAGCTGCTGGGGCTTTTTGTTTGTGGGGCACCCGCCATGGGTTTGCCTGTGCCTTGCGGACATCGGGCATGCCGTTGCCCGACCTCCTCCGGTTCAGCTGAACACGCTTTCGAGATCGACCTCTTCCGCGCTGTCGTCCAGCTTCAGGCTCTGCTCGATGTGGTCGAGGTGATGCTGCATGAGCTTCTCGGCCCGTGCGGCGTCGCCGCGGTTCACGGCGGTGACGATCTCCTCGTGCTCGTCGGCACGGCAGCTGGTGGCCGTGGGCGCGTCGTACAGCGAGATGATCAGGCAGGTCAGCACCGACAGCTCGCGCATCGAGCGCGCCAGCGCCGAGTTGCCGGCCAGTTCGGCCAGCAGCACATGGAACTCGCCCGACAGCCGCACGATGGCGCGCTTGTCGTCGCGGCGGCGGGCGTCGGCCTCGAGTTCGATGTGGCGTTGCAGGCGCTGCTTCTTGGTGTCGTCGAGCGTGCGGATGAGCCGGCGCAGCACGCCGGGCTCGATGAGGCGGCGCGCCTCGAACACGTCCTGCGCCTGCTCGATGGTGGGCTTGGCGACGAAGGCGCCGCGCTGCGGCACGAGTTCGACGATCTGCTCGTGCGCCAGCCGGGCCAGCACCTCGCGCACCTTGGCGCGGCTGGTCGCGAAGATCGTGGCCAGCCGGTCTTCGCCCAGCTTCGTGCCCGGCGCGAGACGGTGTTCCAGGATGGCGGCCGAGATCTTCTCGGCGATCTCGTCGACGCTGTGTTCGCGGGCAGGGGTGGCACCGGTCGTGCCGGTGGCGCCAGTCGCGCCGTTCGCGCTGGTCTTGCGGGCTGGGGCTTTGGTGGGCATCGGCGCCGATTCTATCGACGCCCCCTCGAGGCTGCAGAGCGTCACGGGGCCCACCGCCTCAGCCTGGCGTGCGGGCGCCGTCGCGTGCCAGGAGCCGCGCCAGGGCCTCGGGCAGCCCCTGGTTCGGCTTGATCGGCGGCGGCGCAAAACTGCCCAGGCGCGCCGGCGCGGGCGCCAGCGAGACGAGCGTCTGCGCGTGGCACACGGCGCTCGACACGCCGTCGACCACGGGCACCGGAATGCGGTCCTTGATGGAGCGCGCCAGGCCCGCCAGCGGCGCGCCGGCAATGATGATCACGTCCGCGCCGTCGTCCTCGATGGCCGACATGCACAGGGCCTCCAGGCGCTGGCCGTGGTCGTCCTGCACGTGGCCGATGTCCTTGAGCGGACCGTCCAGGCTGCGGATGCTCGCCAGCCGGTCGCTGAGGCCGTTGGCCTGCACGCACTCGCGGTACCACGCCGTGATGCGCCGCGAGATCGCGACGATCGAGAAGCGCTTGCCCAGCAGGCACGCGCTCATCAAGGCGGCTTCGGTGAGACCGACCACGGGGATGTCGAGCGCCTCGCGCAGTCCGTCGATGCCGGGGTCGCCGAAGGCCGCGACCACGATGGCGTCGTGCCGCGTGTGGTGCTCGGCCGCGAGCGTGGCGGCGGCGTAGGCGCCGATCAGCGATTCGAAGCGGGTCTCGATGTAGGCCACGCCGAAGGGCGCCGTGAGCACCTCGATGTGCGTGTCGCTCGCGGCCGCGCGCCGGGCCTCGGCCGCGATCAGCTCGGAGACGCTTTGCGAGGTGTTGGGGTTGATGAGCAGCAGGTTCATGGCGATGGCTCCAGGTTCAGGCGGGTCGGCGGCTGGGCAGCAAGGTGGGCTCGCCCCGGCGCAGGAATTCTCCGCGTCCGGCGCGCGGATGGAAGCGTTCGCCGTCCCACACGACCTCGCCGCGCGCCAGCGTCAGCGCCGGCCAGGCCTTCACCTCGATGCCCTCGTAGGGCGTGTAGTCGACGTCGTGGTGCAGGTCGGCGTTGCGGATGGCGCGCGGCGTGGTGCCCCAGACCACGAGGTCGGCATCAGCACCGACGGCGATCGTGCCCTTGCGCGGGTGCAGCCCGTAGGCCTTGGCGGGGTTGGTCGACGTCAGCTCGACGAACTTGTTGATGGTGATGCGCCCGTCGAGCACGCCGTGCGAGAACAACAGCGGCAGCCGCGTCTCGATACCGGGAATGCCGTTCGGGATGTGGCGGAACGCCACCTCTTCGCCACCGGGCTTCTTGCCCTCGGGGGCGTCGTAGCGGAACGGCGCATGGTCCGACGAGAAGATCGTGAACAGCCCGTCGGACAGGCCGTTCCAGATCACCTGCTGGTTCTCGCGGTTGCGCGGCGGCGGGCTGCAGACGCAGCGCGCGCCCTGGTAGCTGTCGTCGATGCCCAGGTCTTCGGCGGTCAGGAACAGGTACTGCGGACAGGTTTCGGCGAACACGCTCAGGCCGTGCGCGCGCGCCCAGCGGATCTGCTCGACGGCTTCGCGCCCCGACACGTGCACGATCATGATCGGCACGTCGACCAGCTCCGACAGCGCGATGGCGCGGTGCGTCGCCTCGCGCTCGACCAGCATCGGCCGCGAATGGGCATGAAAGCGCGGCGCGGTGCGCCCGCTGGCTTCGAGCCGCTTGGTCAGCCACTCGATGCAGTCGGCGTTCTCGGCATGGATCATGGCCATCGCGCCCTGCTCTCTCGCCACCGACAGCACGTCGAGGATCTGGCCGTCGTCCAGCTTCAGATCGTCGTAGGTCATGTAGATCTTGAACGA
The DNA here is from genome assembly GCF_058788795.1 of Variovorax sp. FW301-JW7. NCBI lineage: Bacteria > Pseudomonadati > Pseudomonadota > Betaproteobacteria > Burkholderiales > Comamonadaceae > Variovorax > Variovorax sp. FW301-JW7. The sequence goes on along the minus strand of NZ_JBYTBC010000001.1, from coordinate 840,126 downwards.
GGTGTAGCCCTCGGCGATGAGCTGCGGCAGCTCGTGCTTGAGCACTTCCTCGGTCGGGTCGCTCACGATCAGGTGGAAGGCGTGATCGACGTGGGCGCGGCCCTCGGCGCGCTGGTGGTAGTCCTGCACGGCGGCGCGCAGCGACTGGCCCTTCTGCTGCGCGGCGAACGGGATCACGGTGGTGGTGCCGCCGCAGGCCGCGGCGCGGGTGCCGGAGCCGAAGTCGTCGGCCATGCGCACGGGCGGCTCCATCGGCTGGTCGAGGTGGCAGTGGGCGTCGACGCCGCCCGGCGTCACGTAGCGGCCAGCGGCGTCGATCTCCTGCCGGCCGGGCGGCAGGCCGAGGCCGAGCTGCACGATGCGGCCATCGCGGATGCCGATGTCCGAATCGAAGGTGTCGCTGGCGGTGGCAACGCGGGCGTTGCGCACCACGAGATCGAGGTCGCGGAAGGTCATGGTCTTTCTTTGCTTTTCTGTCTGAGTCGGGGGGTGGTTGCGAGCGCTCAGGCGTTCGCGTCGAACAGCCGGCCCCAGCCCTTCACGGCGCCCGGCGCGACGCCGACCGTCTTCAGCGCGCGCCAGACCACGGTGGCCACCGAGTCGTAGATCGGGATGCCGAGCTCGCGCTCCATCTCCTCGACCAGCTGCGCACCGCTCAGGTTCGTGCACATGATGGTGATGGCGTCGGGCCGCTGCTGCGCCACTTCGCGCAGCATGCGGCGCAGCGTGTCGGGCTCGACCTCGCTGAACGAGAAGTTCACCGTGAGGTCCAGGTGGCGCTCGGCCACGCAGTCGATGCCGATGCCCGCGTAGTTGGCGACGATGCGCCGCTGCACGTCTTCGACATACGGCGACACCAGCCCCAGCGTGCGGGCGCCCTGCGCGGCCAGCAGTTCGTTGAGCGCCAGCACCGAGGTGGTCGCCGGGATGCCGGTGGCCTCGGTGATGCGCGCGCACAGCGCCTGGTCTTTCTCGAAGCCGAGCCAGCTGGCCGAGGTGCCGCTCCAGCAGATGGTGTCGACGCGCGCGTCGGCCAGCAGCCGCGCGGCCTCGAGGATCTTGCTGTCGTCGAACTGGTTCAGCGACGCGTCGCGCATCGAGATCTCGGTGACGGTGAAGCGCGAGAAATGCGCCGAGACGCCGGGCACGGCCGCGACCATCGCGCTGGTCAGCGGTTCGAGCGCCGTGTTCGAGGACGGCGTGAGCACGCCGATGAGTTTGCGAGGGGTCATGGGATGAAAGTCGGGGTGGTTGGCCTCAGACCGGCAGCTTCTTGCTGTAGTCGATCAGCATCGTCGAGCAGACGAAGAGGCCCGCACCGGCTGCAGTGAACAGCATGAGCGCCATGAAGTACGAGCCCGTGGCCTGCACGATCAGGCCGACCACGATCGGCACGCCGATGCCCGCCACGTTGCCGCCCAGGTTCATCGTGCCGCCCAGGAAGCCGACCCGGGCACGCGTGCCGAGGATCGACGGCACGCACCAGAACAGACCGCACCAGCGCAGGAAGAACAGCGTGACCGACAGCAGCACGACCACCGCGACCGGGTCCGTGATCCGCGTCACCATGAAGATGGCGATGGTCGCGATGATCGACGAGATGCCGAACAGCGTGCGCAGCACCTTGCTCTGCGACGCGCCGGCCGCCATCCATTTGTCGGCCAGCCAGCCGCCGAACATTTCGCCGACGAAGCCCGAGAAGAACATGATGAACACCGCGCCGCCCATCTGCTTGATGTCGAAGCCGTGCACCTTCGACAGGTAGTTGGGCATCCAGGTGAGCAGGCCGTAGAACAGCGCGTTGAAGCACATCCAGCCGAAGAACATGCCCCACACCGAGCGGTAGCGGAAGAAGTCGAGCACGCGCCCGCTCGCATTGGCCGATTCCTTGGCGGCGTCGGCGGCATGGCTGGCCTCGATGTAGCGCGCCTCGGCCTCGTTCACGTCGGGATGCTGGCGCGGATGGTTGCGGATGTAGCGCCAGGCGAAGTAGCCGGCGATGACGGTGCCGACACCGGCGATCACGAAGGCCAGGCGCCACGAGCCGAGCACGGCGATCAGCGCCGAGATCAGGATCGCGCCCAGCGCCGCGCCCAGGGGCGCGCCGCCGTCGAGCAAGGTGGCGCCGCGCCCGCGTTCGGTCTGCGTCATCCAGATGCCGTTGAGCTTGCCGCCCGCGGGGTAGATCGGCGCTTCGGCCGCGCCCAGGCCCAGCCGCGTCAGCAGCAAGGGAACCCAGCCCGTGCACAAGGCGGCGATGGCCTGGAAGAAGCCCCAACCCACGGTGGCGCCGGCAATGACGACGCGCGGGCCGTAGCGGTCGGCCAGCATGCCGCCCGGGATCTGCATCAGCGCATAGGTCCAGAAGAACGAACTGAGCAGCAGGCCCTGCACGGCCGGGCCGATGTCGAATTCCTTGGCGATCAGCGGCATGGCCACCGAGAGCGAGGCCCGGTCGATGTAGTTGATCGAGATCAGGAACAACATCATCAGGAAGATCTTCCAGCGCACCTTGGTGGGCTGGAGGGCGGCGTCGGGCGCTGCGGCGGTCGCCTTGGCGCCGTCCGTCATGGTGTTTTGCATCGGTTTGTCTCCTTGCAGTGGCACGGATGCCAGCTTGCAAGGAAACGACCCTGCACGCTGGCGAACTTTGCAGTCGCGGGTCGGGCTGGTCCGGTCCAGTGCACCACCGAGGCTGTGGAGCGGAATTTAGGCTTTGTCGAAATCAACGTCAACATCAATGTTGACAATCTTGTTGACGATAATGGCAAACACCTAGATCGCCGCCCCTTCCCCGGGGGATCACGCGGCGTCGACGGCCGGTGTTTGCGCAAAGTACGCCATGGCCGCCAGCACCCCGCTGCCGGCCACCGGCACGCCCGCCAGCTTGAAACCCATCTCGATGCCCGTCAATGCGGCCATCAGCGTGAGGTCGTTGCAGTCGCCCAGGTGCCCGATGCGGAACATGCGGCCCCGCAGCTTGCCCAGCCCCGCACCCAGCGAGAGGTCGAAGCGCTGGTGGATGAGCCGGCGCAGCGCATCGGCATCGACGCCCTGCGGCGTGATGACGCCCGTCAGCACGGGCGAATGCACGCGCGCGTCGGCGCACTGCGTGGGCAGGCCCCAGGCCTGCACGGCGGCGCGCACGCCGCGGCCCCAGCGCTGGTGGCGCGCGAAGATCACGGGCAGGCCCTGCTCCAGCACCATGTCCAGCGCCTCGCTGAGGCCGTACAGCAGGTTCGTGCTCGGCGTGTAGGGCCAGTAGCCGCCCTGGTTCATCTCGATGATCTCGTCCCAGGCCCAGAAGGCCTTGGGCAGGCGCGCGGTCTTCGCCACCTCGAGTGCCTTGGGCGACACCGCGTTGAAGCTGATGCCCGGCGGCAGCATGAGGCCCTTCTGCGAGCCGCTGACGGTGACGTCCACGCCCCATTCGTCGTGCCGGTAGTCGGCACTCGCCAGGCCCGAGATGGTGTCGACCATCAGCAGCGCCGGATGGCCCGCCGCATCGATCGCGCGGCGCACCGCGGCGATGTCGGAGGTGACGCCGGTCGAGGTCTCGTTGTGCACCACGCACACGGCCTTGATGTGGTGCGTGGTGTCCTGGCGCAGGCGCTGCTCGATCAGGTCGGCCTGCACGCCGTGGCGCCAGCTGCGCGGCAGGCCGGTCTCGTCGGTGCCTTCGAGCGCGAGGAACTCGGGCTCCAGGCCGAGCCGACGCGCCATCTTCTGCCACAGCGTCGCGAAGTGGCCGGTCTCGAACATCAGCACGTGGTCGCCCGGGCTCATCACGTTGACCAGCGCCGCCTCCCACGCGCCGGTGCCCGACGCGGGATAGACGACGACCGGGTGTCGGGTCTGGAACACCTGCTGCAGCCCGCCGATGACCTTCTTGCCCAGCGTGGCGAACTCGGGCCCGCGGTGGTCGATGGTCGGCAGGCTGATGGCCCGCAGGATGCGGTCAGGCACGGGGCTGGGGCCCGGGATCTGCAGGAAGTGGCGGCCGCTGGGGTGGTTGTCGAGCGCGATCATGGGGGTTGTCTCCGTTCTGGATGGGTTGTGGAAAGGGCTAGAGCTGCACCGACGCGTGGCCGATGCCCGGGAATTCGGCGGTGACGAGGTCGCCCTCGCCCGCTTCGAGAATGCCGACCCAGGTGCCGGTCGTGACCACGGTGCCCGCGGCGACGGTCTGGCCGTGGCGCGTGGCATGGCGCAGCCACGCGGGCAGCAGCCAGGCGGGGTCGCCGAGCGAATGCGTGCCGCGGCGCACCACGCCCGCCCGCGTGCCGATGTGCACCTCGCAGGCCTGCGCGGCCCAGTCGCGGGCGACGAACGGCACCCACTCGCCCAGCACCAGCGCGCCGTGCGATTGCAGGTCGGCCAGCTTGCACAGCGCGGGCGCGTCGAGCGCCTCCTGCCAGCGGGAATCGACGATCTCGATGGAGACCGTCATGGCGCCGACCAGGGCGCGTGCGCTGTCGACGTCGAGCGTCGCCGCCGACGCCGGATCGACGTCGCGCCCGAGGCGCAGCGCGATCTCGGCCTCGATGCCCCGCAGATGAAACGACCAGTCGCCGGCCACGGCCGGGCTGGTCCACACGCCGCGCGGCGGCAGCGGCGCATGCGTCAGCACGGCATCGCGCGACGGACCGCCGGCCTTCCAGTACCGGGGCGGCGCAGTGCCGAACCAGCCGAGCGCCTGCGCCACCTGCTGCTGCACGGCGTAGGCCTCGTCGGCCTGCGCGAGCCCTCCGGCCACCTCTGCCGCCGGGCACGCGACGTGTGCGCTGCGCGCACGCACCAGCGCCTGCGCGACCGCGTCGATCGTTGAATGGGACATATCGGGTTCCTCCAGTGATCCCAGGAAAAAATTCAGAAGCGCGCGTGCAACGGCGCGAGCCCCTTCACTTCCGCCCGCACGGCCGTGCCCTGCGAGGCGAACAACATGCCGGTGCACGAACCGGTCGTCACGACCTGGCCGGCCCGCAGGCCCTGGCCCCGGGCTGCGCCTTCGTTTGCGAGCCACACGAGCAGCGCGCCGACGTCGGGGTGCGTGTGCTCCCCGACCGTGTGGGCGACGACCTGCGCGTCGAAATGCATCACGACTTCGGTGTGCGCGAGGTCGAGCCACGCACGCTCGAAAGGCGCAGGCTCGCCGAGCACGAGGCCGCCGTGGCACAGCAGGTCGGCCAGCAGCGCCGAGGGGCTGGCGTCGAGCCAGTCGATCAGGCGGGTTTCGGCCACCTCGATCACGGGCAGCACTTCCGCGATGGCATCGGCCACTTCGTCGCGCGTGTAGGGCAACGCGCGCGGCGGCAGGTCGGCGCCGAGGCGGAACGCGAGTTCGGCTTCGACGCCGCGCAGATGCCATGCACCGCCGACCAGCGACGCACCGCCGGGCAGCAGCCCCTCGGCCGGCAGCGGCGCGCACACGGGCTCGTGACCCGGCGCGCTCGCGCCGACCTTCCAGCCGCCGACCACGCCGAGCGCCGCCAGCGTCGCGTCCTGGATCGCATAGGCAGCGCGCCGGTCGTGCGACGGCAGCAGCGAGGACATCACGCGCCGCCCGTCGCGCCGCGCGCGGCACAGCGCCTGCGCGGCCTCGGCCGGCGCGAGCTGCGCCGCCACGGCCTCGGCCAGCGTCACAACGCGGGGAAGCGCCGCCACGGATGGGCCTGTTCGAACGAACTCGCGAGCGCGAGCAAGGCGTCGTCCGCGCCTTCGCGTGCCACGAGCTGCACGCCGACCGGCAGCGGCCCTGCAAAGCCGCACGGCAGCGCGATGGCGGGCAGGCCCACGGCATTCGCGAAGCCGGCGAACACCGCGTGGCCGCGCGGACCGACCTCGCGCCCGTCGATGCGCGTCGGATGGGTTTCGCCGGCAGGCCAGGGCAACGCAGCGGCGGCGGGCGTGAGCAGGAAGTCGTAGCGGTCGAACAACTGCGCCAGCGTGTTGCGCAGCCGCTCGGCCTCGTACAGCAGCTCGAACAGCTCGCTCGCGCTGGCCTTGCGGCCGTTCTCGGCGTTCGCTTGCATCGCGGGGCCGAACAGCGACGCGTCGAAAGGCCGGCTCGACAGCTCCTGCGGATGCGCCACCAGCCAGGCCAGCCCGACCTGCGCCAGCAGCGGCCAGCGCTGGTTGACCGCCTCGGCGATGCCGAAGTCCTGCGCCGTCGTCACCTCGTGGCCGAGCTCAGCCATGTGGCGCGCGGCGGCCTCGGTGAGCGCCGCGATCTGCGGATCGACCGGGTGATCGCCGAAGCGCGGAATGAAGAGAATGCGCGCGCGCTGCGGGCCCGCGCCCTCCTCCACCGGCCGGTCGCCGATCACCTGCATCACCGCCGCCACGTCGGCCACGCTGCGCGCGATCGGGCCCGCGACTTCGAAGCCCAGGAAGATCGGCGGCAGCCCGTCGCCGCGCGGGACGCGGGCGCGCGAGGGCTTGAAGCCGACCAGGTTGGTGTGCGAGGCCGGCCGACGGATGGAGCCGCCGCCGTCGGTGCCCAGCGCAATGGGGCATCGGTGCGGCGTGCTGGTCGCCCTGCGTGAAGTGGCACCCGAGGCTGCGGGCCAGCGCCAGGTCGCGCTCGCCGTCGACGCCCTTCACGAGCAGCGTCGCGTGTTGCTCGCGCGCCATGGCGATCACGCTCGCCAGGATGTGGCGGGCATGCGGGTTCTCGCGCGCCTGCACGAGCTGGCGCGCGTCGATCTGGAGCTCGCTGAACGGCACCTTGAACCAGCGGCTCAGTGTCGAGTCGCCCTGGCCGAAGCGGTCGATGGCGCAGTGGAACCCGCGCAGCCGCAGGTGCGCGACCGCGCCGGCCAGCACGTCGTTGCAGCGGGCGCCGCCGTCTTCGGCGATCTCCAGCACGAGCTGGTCGGCGGCGATACCGACGCGCTCGGCCTGTTCTGCCACGCCCTGCGCCCAGTGCACCGAAGCCGCGACCGACGCCGGCACGCGCACGCCCAGTCGCAGGCCGTGGTCCTTGTGCATGTAGCCGAGCAGTTCGAAGGCGCAGTCGAGCATGCGCTGCACCAGCGCGCCGTGCAGGCCGGCCTGCGCGATGGCGGGCAGGAAGTCGGCTGCGGGCAGCCACGTGTCGTCGGGCCGGTACCAGCCCGGCTGCAGTTCGGCGCCGCGCAGCACGCCGGTGCGCGCGCAGTGCCGGGGCTGGAAGTGGGCGGCGATCTGGCGCGTGGCCAATGCCTCGCGCAGGACCGCGGCGGTGAACGCCGGGGCGCCGCCGTTCGCGAGCGGTGCACTGCCGCGCCGCAGCCCGGCCCGGTGGCGCCGCCCGCGTGCCATGGCCTGCGCCGCCGACGCCATCGTGACCATGGTGCACGGCTTGGCGATGGCCGAGAGCACGCGCGCGCCGCGGGCCCGGGCGTAGTCCGCCGCGGCCTGCAGGATGCGCGGCGGCTGGGCGCTCATGAGCACCAGCGCCGCGGGGCTGCCGGCCTCGACCACCGCGTCGATCATCTGCAGGCCCGTGACTTCGGGCGTGTCGATGTCCACCACCAGCAGGTCGTGGCGGCGGCGCTGCACCGCTTCGACAAAGCCATGGCCGCTGCGCGTGACGTCCACGCGGGGAATGCCGGCGTGGCGCATGAAGGTGGCCAGCGCGAAGCCGGTGCGTTCGACCTGGTCGATCACGAGTGCGTGTCTGATCATGGCTGGCGGGTGGTCCGGTAGGAAGAGATGCCTTGCATCTTCCCGGGCACGGCCCCGTTCCCCCATCGGCCCTGTCCGAATCTCTTGGGCCTCGGGCTAGGACTGCGCGCCGATCTGCGTTGCGTCGCCACAACTGTGCCCGGGGACGCCCACGATCGATGCGCTCCGAGGAGGATGTGAAGAAAAAGGCCGGACGAGGACGAGGCGCCGTCCATTGCTGCACGGTTTGCGTGCGTCCATCTCCTTTCTCCTACGCGAAGCCGCCGCGCGCCACGCTACGCTATTGGTTCACACATCAAAACCGCGGCATGGCCCTCATCACGTTCCTCGTCGAGGACAACAAGACCATCAGGGACAACCTGGTCCCGGCCCTCGAGGACCTCGTCAACGGCCATGTCGTCGGTTTCGCCGAAACCGAGTCGGGCGCACTCGCCTGGCTGGCCGCCCACCCCGATGCCTGGCAGTTGCTCATCGTCGACCTGTTCCTCAAGGAAGGCTCCGGCCTGGGCGTGCTCTCGGGCTGCCGCGAGCGCGGCCCGCACCAGCGGGTCGTGGTGCTGAGCAACTACGTCACCTCGGACATCCGCACGCGCTGCCAGGCGCTGGGCGCCGACGCGGTGTTCGACAAGTCGCGCGACCTGGACGCCTTCATCGAGTACTGCAACACCGACCGCCCTTCGGGCCTGGCCGCGCTCTGAGCGCGTCCTTGGCGCGCGTTGCGGTTGCGCGCACCACCCCGGAATGAAAAAAGGGCCCGAAGGCCCTTTTTGATTGGCACGGCCCGGTGAGGGGCCGTTGGCAACAGCGATGCGCTCAGCGCACCACGGCGATCTGCGTGCGTGCGCCACCCTTGTAGGTGTACAGCGTCAGCGCGCCGTTCTTGATGTCGCCCTTTTCGTCGAAGGCGATCGGGCCGGTCACGCCCTTGTATTGCACCTTGCCGACTTCAGGCAGGTACTTTTCCGGCTCGGACGAACCGGCCTTGACCATGGCTTCGGCCAGCACGTTGACCGCGTCGTAGACGTACGGTGCATAGATCTGCACTTCGACGCCGTTCTTGGTCTTGAACTTGGCCTTGAAGTCTTCCAGCGGCTGCTTGAAGTCGCCGTCGACACCGCCGGCTTCGGCGCAGACCACCATGTCTTCACCGATGGCATCGCCCGCCAGCTTCGGCAGTTCGCCGGTGCACAGGCCGTCGCCGCCCATGAACTTGACGTTCAGGCCGAGCTGCTTGACCTGCTTGAGCATCGGGCCGCCCACGGCGTCCATGCCGCCGAAGAACAACACGTCGGGCTTGGAAGCCTTCAGCTTGGTCAGGATGGCGTTGAAGTCGGTCGACTTGTCGGTCGTGAACTCGTGGCCCACGATGGTCGCGCCTGCCGCCTTGGCGGCCTTCTCGAACTCTTCGGCAACGCCCTGGCCGTAGGCCGTGCGGTCGTCGATCACGGCGATGTTCTTGCCCTTGAGCGTTTCGACGGCGTACTTGCCGAGCGTGCCGCCCAGCTGCGTGTCGTCGGCCACCACGCGGAACGTGGTCTTGAAGCCCTGGCGGGTGTACTTGGGGTTGGTGGCCGACGGCGAGACCTGCGGAATGCCGGCGTCGCTGTACAGCTTGGAAGCGGGGATGGTGGTGCCCGAGTTCAGGTGACCGACCACGCCGTTGACCTTTTCATCGACCAGCTTCTGGGCGACGGCCGTGCCTTGCTTCGGATCGCCGGCGTCGTCTTCAGGCACCAGCACGAACTTGGCGACCTTGTCACCGATCTTGAGGCCCTTGGCATTCAGGTCTTCGATGGCCATCTTGGCACCCAGCTCGTTGTCCTTGCCGAGGTGGGCAATGGGACCGCTGGTCGGGCCGACGTGGCCGATCTTGACGACCAGGGCATCAGCCGGAGGCGCAGCAGGGGCCGGAGCCGCAGCCGTGGGTGCCGGTGCCGCCGGAGCAGCAGCTTCTTCCTTCTTGCCGCAAGCCACGAGCGTGAGTGCAGCCAGTGCGACCGCAGTCCATTTCAATTGCATGAGAACCTCCAGAACTTGGATGAAAAGATATAAAAACCGGTCGTTCGATCCGGGCGTTCAGACCTCGCAAGTTTCGCGCCGCAGACCAGCGGCACCCTCACGCCATTCCGACCTGCGGCGCAGTTTAGCCGAGGATTTATGCGCCGGAAGTTGGCGTAGACCCTGTGTTTTCCCCTGTGTTTTCACAGAGTTCAGCGGCCATGGATTCGATGACGAGCGCGCGCAGCACGGCCTCGATTTCGCCGCGCAGACGCGGCACCATTTCGTCGAGCTGATGCTGAACGGCAGCTGACACGGCGTCGCTCAATCGCTCCTCCAGCGACAGGTCGACGCGCTGCAGCACGCGGTGCAGCAATTGCTCTTCGAGGCTGACGATTTCAGCCGGCGTGAGCGACACCGACGGCGGCAAGGCCACGGCGCTCGCAGGGTCGGGCGGCGCAGGCTGCGACACCAGTGCCCCCGTGGGTCGCACCGTCTCGGCGACCGGCACGGGCTCGGCCGGGATTTCGAGCACGGTCGTCAGCGTCGGGACGAACCGGGGCGGCGTGCGCAGCGTGCTGGCCATCAGGAAGCGCTCCTTGCGAAATCGTGCGGCTGGATCGTGTAGCCCCGGTCGGCGTAGTGGCGCCAGCGCGTGCGGCCGATCTGCCGGTCGTTGGCCTCGTCGCTCACGATGTCGATCATGCGTTCGAAACGCTCGAAGCCGGCCGGCACTTCAAGGCCGAGGTTGACCAGCATCTCGCGGTGCGGCAGCGAAGCTGCGTCCGAACCTTCGGCGCACAGGATGACGGGCGAACGCGCGACCACATGGGCCGGCGCATCGGCGCGGCAGTGCGCGACGAAGTCGACCGGCGACAGCTGCCAGAGCGCGGCATCGACCGTGTCGAGCGCGCGCGCATCGCCCACCACCACCACGCGCAGGCCGCGTGTGTTCACGGCCTTGCGAACCAGCCGGCAAGCGTAGGTGAGCTTGTCGGGCGCGTTGTAGTGAAAGCCGATGTCGGTCACTGCGCGGACCGGGCCTTTCGGGCCGGCTTGGCCGGGGCCTTGGGCGACGCGGCCTTCTTCACAGGCTTGGCAGCCTTGCCGGCCTTCGGCGCGGCGGCCGTGGCGTTGCTGCTGCCCGCGCGGTTCGTCAGGTACGACACCAACAGGCCGACGGGCCGGCCGGTCGAGCCCTTGGCCGCCCCGCTCTTCCAGGCCGTGCCTGCGATGTCCAGGTGCGCCCAGGCGTAGTCGGCCGTGAAGCGCTGCAAAAACTTGGCCGCGGTGATCGCGCCGCCGGCACGCCCGGCAATGTTGGCCACGTCGGCGAAGTTGCTCTTGAGGCCTTCGGCGTAGTCGTCGTCCAGCGGCAGGCGCCAGCAGCGGTCCTGCGAAGCTTCGCCGGCCGATTCGAGCGCGGAGGCCAGCGACTCGTCGCTCGCGAACAGGCCGCTGCGCACGCCGCCCAGAGCCACCACGCAGGCGCCTGTGAGCGTCGCGATGTCGATGACGGCAGCCGGGTCGAAGCGCTTGGCGTACGTGAGCGCGTCGCACAGGATGAGACGGCCTTCGGCGTCGGTGTTCAGGATCTCGATGGTCTGCCCGCTCATGCTGGTGACCACGTCGCCGGGCTTGACGGCCTTGCCGTCGTTCATGTTCTCGCACGAGGGGATCAGGCCGACCACGTTGATCGCCGGCTGGATCGCGCCGAGCGCGCGGAAGGTGCCGAGCACGCTGGCGGCGCCGCACATGTCGAACTTCATCTCGTCCATCTCGGCCGCGGGCTTGAGCGAGACGCCGCCGGTGTCGAAGGTGATGCCCTTGCCCACGAGCACCACGGGGGCCTCGTCTTTCGCACCGCCCTGGTAGCGCAGCACGATGAAGCGCAACGGTTCGGCCGAGCCCTGGGCCACGGCGGCGAACGCGCCCATGCCGAGCTTGTCGACTTCCTTCGGGCCCAGCACTTCGCACTTGATGCGCGGCAGCTTCGCCAGCCCCTTGGCGGCGTCGGCCAGCAGCGAGGGCGTGGCGTGGTTGGCAGGACGGTTGCCCCACTCCTTGGCCAGCTCGATGCCGGCGACCGTGGCGCGGGCGTCGTCGAAGGCCTTGGCGACGGCGGGGCTGGCGGCCTCGGACACGCCCAGCGTCAGGTGGCGGATGCTGCGCGGCTCGGCCTTCGACTTGGTCGTGGTGTAGACATAGCTGGCATCGGCCGCAGCCGTGACGGCGGCGGCCACCGCGGCGGCGTCGGCCGGCTGCGCGAAGACGATCACGACGCGCTTGGGGCCATTGGCCTTGGCGGCGGCCACCGCCGCGCTCACGGCGCTGCGCACCGAAGCGGCCTTGCCGTCGCCGATGGCGGCGAGCAGCACGCGCGACGGCACCACGGCCTCGGGGCGGTACAGCGCGAGCAGCTTGCCGGCCTTGTCGGGCAGGTCGCCGGCCTTGCGGGCGCTGGCGGCGAGCACGGAAACGGGGTCTTTGGCGGTGGGGAGAGCGCTGCCGACGAGCACGATGAGGAGGTCGGATTTCTCGGCGGCGGCCTGGGCGACGGTGAGGGTCTTGAGTTGAAAGTCCATAATCCTTTTTTTCCTCGAACGATGTTATTCCATTCTTCCCTACGCAAGGAGCTGTCGCGCAGCTTCGGAGCGACCCTCGTCGTCCTGGTCACCATCGTGATGACCATGATGCTCATCCGTACGCTCGGGCTGGCGTCCAAGGGCAGCGTGAACCCTCAGGAGGTCTTCCTCGTGATGGCGTACACGGTGCTCGGCTACATGCCGACCATCCTGAGCCTGAGCCTGTTCATCGCCATCGTCGGCACGCTCTCGCGCATGTACCGCGACAGCGAAATGGTGATCTGGTTCTCCAGCGGGCGCGGCCTGGCCGATTTCGTCCAGCCGCTGTTCCGATTCGCCTGGCCGGTGCTGCTGCTCATCGCGGCCATGGCGCTGGTGGGCTGGCCCTGGGCCAACTCGCAGACCATCGGCATGCGCCAGCAGTACGAGCAGCGCAGCGACATCGAGCGCGTCACGCCCGGTGAGTTCCGCGAGTCCTCGGGCCGGCTGCGCGTGTTCTTCATCGACAAGGACACGCCCGACGGCGCCACCGCCACCAACGTGTTCATCTGGGCCGTCGAGCGCGGCCTGCAGATCACCACCTCGGCGCGCAGCGGGCGCATCGAGGACATCGACAACCACCGCTTCCTGCTGCTGAGCAACGGCCAGCGCCTGGAGCGCCCGCTGTTCGAAGCCACCGGCCTGAAGATCAGCGAGTTCAAGACCTACGGCACGCGCGCCGGCGGCAGCTCGAACGCCACCGACGACAGCACGCCCACGCGCGCGCGCTCCACGCTCTCGCTGCTGCGCGACCGCAGCGATGCCAGCCTGGGCGAGCTGGGCTGGCGCTTCGGCATGCTGCTGGCCGCCATCAACTTCGTGCTGCTGGCGCTGACGGTGTCCAGCGTCAACCCGCGCGTGGGACGCAGCGGCAACCTGGTGTTCGCGCTGTTCGCCTTCGTCGTCTACTACAACCTGCTGAACCTGGGCCAGAGCTGGATCAGCTCGGGCCGCTACGGCATGGGTTCGTTCATGCTCCTGCTGCACGGCGGCGTCTTCCTGTTCGCCACGGCCTGGCTCACGCTGCGCAACAACAACTGGTCGGCCCGCCGCCAGGCCCGCGCCAGCGCCGCTGCCACCGCCGGCGCCCCGCCGGCCGCACCGCCTTCCCGGATCGACCCGACCTCGTGAAAACCATCCGCCGACTGATCTATGTCGAGGCACTGAAGGCCGTGGCCTTCGTGACGCTCGGCTTCCTGAGCCTGTTCTTCTTCTTCGACTTCGTCGACGAGCTGCAGTCCGTGGGCAAACCCGAAAGCCTGGCCTACGGGCCGGTGCAGGCGCTGATCTACGTGCTGCTGTTGGTGCCCAGCCACCTGTACGAACTGCTGCCGATCACGGTGCTGATCGGCTGCATCTTCGTGATGGCGCGGCTGGCGCAAAGCTCCGAATACACCATCCTGCGCACCAGCGGCCTGGGCCCGTGGCGCGCGCTGCGCACGCTGCTGCTGCTGGGGCTGGGCTTCGTGATCCTCACCTTTGCCATCGGCGACTACATCGCGCCGCTGTCGGGGCGCACCGGCCAGCTGCTCAAGTCGCGCTACCAGGGCACCTACTCGCTGGTGGGCAACACCGGCGCCTGGCTGAAGGAAAAGCGCGGCGACACGTCGTATGCGGTCAACGTGCTGTCGATTTCGCGCGACGGCTCGCTGCAGAACACCCGCATCTTCGAGTTCGACGGCAACGGCTACGTGAGCAAGCAGCTCATGGCCAAGTCCGCGCGCATCCGCGACGACAAATGGGTGCTCTCCGAAGTCGAGCAGCAGGACTACGAAACCCGCAGCGCCGACAAGGCCCGCATCACGACCACCCAGGTCGACACGATGGACTGGCCGACCTCGCTCACCGCCGAAATGGTGTCGGTCGCGCTGCTGCGGCCCGACCGCATGAGCACCATCGACCTGTTCGACTACATCCGGCACCTGAACGCCAACGGCCAGACCGCGCAGCGCTACGAGATCGAGTTCTGGCGCAAGGTGTTCTATCCGCTGTCATGCCTGGTGATGGTGGTGCTCGCCCTGCCCTTCGCCTACCTGCACTTCCGCCAGGCCGGCATCACGACCTACGTGTTCGGCGGCGTGATGATCGGCATCAGCTTCTTCCTGCTGAACAACGTGTTCGGCTACCTGGGCAACCTGAGCAACTGGTCGCCCTGGCTCACCGCGGCGGCGCCGGGAATGATCTATTCGGTGCTGTCGCTGACCGCCTTCAGCTGGCTGGTCCTGAGGCGATGACCGCGCAGGTGCCGGGCACGGTGCTGCTCGCGCACGGCTCGCGCGACGCGCGCTGGCGCGAGCCCATCGAGGCCGTCGCCGCCCGCATGCGCGAAGACGACCCCGCCGTGCGCGTGCTGTGTGCCTACATGGAACTGGCCACGCCCGACCTGCCGACCGCCGCCGCCGCGCTGATTGCCGACGGCGCCACCGCGGTGCACGTGGTGCCGCTGTTCCTGGGCATGGGCAAGCACGCTCGCGAAGACCTGCCGCTGCAGCTGGACGCCCTGCGCCAGCGCTGGCCCGCCGTGGCGTTCTCGCTCGCCCCGATCGTCGGCGAATCGCCCGAACTGGTCGCTTTGCTGGCCCGGATTGCCATCAAATCCTGAAGTCCCGGTCATTTTTATAGACTTCAAAGGCATAATGAATTCCGCAATCAGACGGAATTTGATATGAATCTGCACCAGTTCAAGTTTGTTCAGGAAGCCGTGCGGCGCAACCTGAACCTCACCGAGGCGGCCAAGGCACTGCACACCTCGCAGCCCGGCGTCTCCAAGGCGATCATCGAACTCGAGGAAGAGCTCGGCGTCGAGATCTTCGCCCGCCACGGCAAGCGCCTGAAGCGCATCACCGAACCCGGCCAGCACGTCATCGCGAGCATCGAACTCATCATGCGCGAGGTCGGCAACTTGAAGCGCATCGGCGAACAGTTCAGCGCGCAGGACAGCGGCACCCTCTCCATCGCCACCACCCACACGCAGGCGCGCTACGTGCTGCCGGTGCCCGTGGCCAACCTGCGCGAGGCCTATCCGAAGGTCAACGTGAGCCTGCACCAGGGCTCGCCCGACCAGGTGGCTCGCATGGTGATCGACGAGATCGCCGAGATCGGCATCGCCACCGAATCGCTCGACGGCTATGCCGAGCTGGTCACGCTGCCCTGCTACGAGTGGCAGCACGTGCTGGTGCTGCCCAAGGACCATCCGCTGGCGGCCAAGGAGCGCGTGTCGCTCGAAGACCTGGCGCTCGAACCCATCATCACGTACCACCCGTCGTTCACCGGCCGCACGCGCATCGACCACGCCTTCGCGCAGAAGAAGCTCACGCCGCGCATCGCGCTCGAAGCCATCGATTCCGACGTGATCAAGACTTACGTGCGCCTGGGCCTGGGCGTCGGCATCGTGGCCGAGATGGCCGTGCGCGACGAGTCGAACGCCGACCTCGTGGTGCGTCCGATGGGCCACGTGTTCGGCCAGAACATCGCGCGCGTCGCCTTCAAGCGCAGCGCCTACCTGCGCAACTTCGTCTTCAAGTTCGCCGAGCTGCTGTCCGACCGCCTCGACCGCAACCTGATCGCGAAGGCCCTGAGCGGCCATCAACAAGACTACGAACTCTGATCCTCCAGCCTTTCTCCCCGCGACGACCGACCATGAGCACCGCCACCCCTTCGTCTTCTCCCCGCACGCCCGAGATCACCACCAAGCTGCCGGCTGTCGGCACCACCATCTTCACCGTGATGTCCACGCTCGCGGCCGAGAAGAATGCCGTGAACCTCGGCCAGGGCTTCCCCGATTTCCACTGCGATCCGAAGCTGCTCGAAGACGTGACCGCCGCCATGGCGGCCGGCCACAACCAGTACCCGCCGATGCCGGGCATTCCGTCGCTGCGCGATGCCATCGCCGCCAAGATCGAAGCGCTCTACGGCCGCAGCTACAGCGCCGCGACCGAGATCACGGTCACGGCCGGCGCCACGCAGGCCATCATCACGGCCATCCTGGCGATCGTGCTCCCCGGCGACGAAGTGATCGTGCTGGAGCCCTGCTACGACAGCTACGTGCCCAACATCGACCTGGCCGGCGGCAAGGTCGTGCGCGTGCCGCTCGTGCCGGGCACCTTCCGCCCCGACTTCGGCAAGATCGCCGCCGCGCTCACGCCGAAGACGCGCGCGATCATCATCAACACGCCGCACAACCCGAGCGCCACGGTCTGGACCGAGGCCGAGATGCGCCAACTCGAAGAGCTGCTCGCGCCTACCGACGTGTTCGTGATCAGCGACGAGGTCTACGAGCACATGGTGTTCGACGACGCACGCCATGAAAGCGTGGCCCGCTTCCCCGGCCTGGCGGCGCGCAGCTTCATCGTCAGCAGCTTCGGCAAGACCTACCACGTCACCGGCTGGAAGGTCGGCTTCGTGGCCGCGCCCGCGCCGCTGATGGCCGAGTTCCGCAAGGTGCACCAGTTCAACGTGTTCACCGTGAACACGCCGATGCAGCACGCGCTCGCGCAGTACATGGCGCGGCCCGAGCCCTACCTGGAGCTGCCGGCCTTCTACCAGCGCAAGCGCGACCTGTTCGCGGCCGGCCTGGCCGAGAAGACCCGCTTCAAGCTGCTGCGCAGCGAGGGCAGCTACTTCCAGTGCGTGGACATCTCGGCCGTGAGCGACCTGTCGGAGGCCGAGTTCTGCCTCTGGCTCACGCGCGAGATCGGCGTGGCGGCGATCCCGCTGTCGGCGTTCTACGGCGACGGCTTCGACCAGCGCGTGGTGCGCTTCTGCTTCGCCAAGAAGGACGAGACGCTGCTCGCCGCGCTCGACCGCCTCGCAAAGCTCTGACACCGGCCGCCGCGATCCGGGCACCGCGATGACGATGAACCGGCCGCGCTGGATCCTGCTGGCCCTGGGCCTGTCGTTCCTCGTGGTCGGCATCGCCGACGCCTTCGTGCCGCCGCTGCGTGGCAAGGACTACACCGCGTTCGACGTGGTGCATGTGTTTCTCATCTCGGCCCTGTGCTACACGTGGTGCCGGGCCGACGGCCTCGTGCGCGGCGTGCCCGCGCCCGGTCGCTCGGCGCTGCTCGCAGGCATCTTTCCGTTGCTGGGCATTCCGGTCTACTTCTTCCGCACGCGGCCCTGGCGACGGGCGCTGCTGGCCACGTTGGGGGCCGCAGCCTTCCTCGTGATCGGCCTGGTGCTCGCCGCTGTCGGCACCTTGTCGATCGAGTGGATGCGCAGCTGACAGCCAGCCGAATGAAATCCACCCGCATCATCACGCGCATCTTCGCGCTCGTAGGCGCGCTCATGCTCGTCGGCGCCTGGCTGCTCTACCAGAACACCGCGAAGTTCATCGCATCGGCCGGCAAGGCACAGGGCGAGGTGATCGCGCTGCAGTCCGCGGGAAGTTCGAGCCGCAGCAATGCGCCGACGTGGCGCCCGCTGGTGCGCTTCACGTTGCCCTCGGGCGCGATCGTCGAGTTCTCGCCGTCGAGCAGCAGCAACCCGCCGGCCTACGACAAGGGCGAAGTCGTGGGCGTGTTCTTCAACCCCGCGAACCCGCAGGACGCCCGTCTCGACGGCTTCTTCGACCTGTGGGGCGGTGCCGCCATCGTCGGCGGTCTGGGCGCCCTCTTCCTGGCCGTGGGCGCGGCCATGCACTTCCTGCTGGCAGGCGCACCGGTAAAGCGCCGACGCCCACGGTAGGACAGACCTGACCGCCTCAGGGGCGGCTCTCCGGCGCTTGCGGCGCCCCGGGGCGATGAGCATGGAGGCTCGTCACAACAAACGCCCCAGGAGAAAACCATGTCCCTCTCGCTCATTCTGCTGATCGTCCTGATCCTGATGCTGATCGGCGCGCTGCCCAGTTGGGGACACAGCCGGAACTGGGGCTACGGACCCAGCGGCGGCCTCGGCCTCGTGGTGCTGATCGTGGTGATCCTCGTGCTCATGGGCCGCATATAGCGCCCGGCCCGCAATGAAAAAAGCCCGCGTCGCCGCGGGCTTTTTTACGCCTGCAGCTGCGCCCAGGCCTTGTCGAGCCGCTTCACGCTCACCGGCTGCGGCGTGCGCAGCTCCTGCGCGAAGAAGCTCACGCGCAGCTCTTCGAGCAGCCAGCGGAATTCGAGCATGCGGTCGTCCACCACGCCCTTGCGCTCGGCCACGAGGCGCCAGTAGCGCTGCTCCTGCGGCTTCAACTCGGCCAGCTTGGCCGTGTCGCGCGCGGGGTCGGCGCGCAGCTTGTCCAGGCGCAGCACGATGGCCTTGAGGTAGCGCGCGAAGTGCTGCAGCTGCGTCCACGGCGCATCGGCGATGAAACGCTTGCCGACGAGCTTCTGCAGCTGCTGCGCCGCGTCCTGCACCGCCTCGGGCTGGATCTTCGTGTCCTTGATCTTGCGCGCCGCCGCCGCGTACTCCACGAGGATGACGCCCGCGAGTCGCGCCACCTCGTTGGCGATCAGCGTGAGCCGCCCGCGCCCTTCTTCGAGCCGCTTCTTGAAGGCGAACTCGTCGGTCGGCAGCGGCTCCTGCAGGAAGGCGCGGTCGATCGCCACGTCGATGATCTGCGTGCGCAGCTCTTCCGACGTGCCCAGCGGCATGTAGGCGACCGACATCTTCTGCAGGTCGGGGATGTTCTTCTCGAGGTACTTCAGCGCGTCCTTCAGCTGCAACGCGAACAGGCGGCGCAGGCCGGCGCGGTGCTTGGCGGCGGCCACGGCGGGCTCGTCGAACACCTCGATGGTCACGGCATCGCCTTCGTCGCGCAGCGCCGGGAAGCCGATGAGCGACTGCGAACCGCGCCGCACTTCCATCAGTTCGGGCAACTCGCCGAAGGTCCAGGTCGTGTAGCGCTGGCCGGCGGGCAGCGTGGGTGCTGCCTTCTCGGGCGCGGCGCTCTTCGCCGGGGCCTGCCCCCCGTTCGCGGGCGCGGCCTTGGGCGCCGGCGACGCCTTCACGTTGAGCCCCGCCAGCGCCTGGAACGCGCCCCGCGCCTGCGCGCCCAGTTCGGCTTTCAGCGCGCCGAGGTTGCGGCCCATGCCCAGCTGGCGACCGTGCTCGTCGACGATGCGCAGGTTCATGAACAGGTGCGGCGGCAGCATGTCGAGCTTGAAGTCGGCGCGCTTCACGTCGATGCTCGTGAGGTCGCGCACACGCTTGAGCAGCACGTCGGTGAGCGAGCCGGTGCCGAAGAGTTCGGGCGCCGACAGCTCCTCCGCCAGCTTGGTGGCCGACTCGGGCAGCGGCACCAGCCGCGAGCGCGGGCGCTGCGGCAGGCTCTTGAGCAGCGCCTGGATCTTGTCCTTGAGCATGCCGGTCACCAGCCACTCGCAGCGCTCTTCGTTCACCTGATTGAGCACGAACAGCGGCACGCTGACCGTGAGGCCGTCTTTCGCGTCGCCCGGTTCGTGCAGGTAGCTCGCGGCGCAATCGACACCGCCCAGGCGCAGCGTGGGCGGGAACGACTGCGTCGTGATGCCGGCCGCCTGGTGGCGCATGAGCTCGTCGCGCGTGAGGTACAGCAGGCGCGGCTGGTCCTTCGAGGCATGGCGGTACCAGTTCTCGAAGGTGATGCCGCTGGCCACGTCGGGCGGCAGCTGCGCGTCGTAGAAGGCGAAGATCAGTTCGTCGTCGACCAGCACGTCCTGCCGGCGCGCCTTGTGCTCCAGACCTTCGACCTCGCGCACCAGCTTGCGGTTGGCCGTGAGGAACGGGAACTTGCTTTCCCATTGCCCTCCGACCAGCGCTTCGCGGATGAAGATCTCGCGCGCCGACACCGGATCGACCTTGGTGAAATCGACGCGCCGCCCGCTGTAGACCACAAGGCCGTACAGCGTCGCGCGCTCCAGCGCCGAGACCTGCGCGCCCTTCTTTTCCCAGTGCGGATCGAGCAGCTGCTTCTTCAGCAGATGCCCCGCCACCTGCTCGAGCCACTGCGGCTCGATGTTGGCGATGCCGCGCCCGAACAGGCGCGTGGTCTCGACCAGTTCGGCCGCGACGATCCAGCGGCCGGGCTTCTTCTTCAGGTGCGCGCCGGGGTGCTTGTAGAACTTGATGCCGCGCGCGCCCAGGTAGGCCTCGTCGTCCTCGAGCTTCCAGCCCACGTTGCCCAGCAGGCCCGCGAGCATCGACAGGTGCAGCGGCTCGTAGCCGGCCGGCGTGGCGTTGATGCGCCACTTGTGCTCGGTGACCACCGTGAGCAGCTGCGAATGGATGTCGCGCCACTCGCGCACGCGGCGGATGTTGATGAAGTTCTGGCGCAGCAGCTGCTCGTACTGGCGGTTGCTCAGCTTGTGCGTGTCGCCGTGGCCGCCGCGCGCGTCGGCGATCCATTTCCACAGGCGCAGGTAGCCGCTGAACTCGCTCTTCTCGTCGTCGAACTTCGAGTGCGCCTGGTCGGCCTGCTGCTGCGCGTCCATCGGGCGGTCGCGCACGTCCTGCACGCTGAGCGCCGAGGCGATGACGAGCACCTCTTCGAGCGCACCGCGCGTGCGGGCTTCCAGAATCATGCGGCCCACGCGCGGATCGAGCGGCAGCTTGGCCAGCTCGGCGCCGGTGGCCGTGAGCTCGTTGGCGTCGTCGACTGCGCCGAGTTCATTCAGCAGCTGGTAGCCGTCGGCAATCGCGCGGGGCGATGGCGCTTCGAGGAACGGAAAGCGCGCCACGTCGCCCAGCCGCAGCGACTTCATGCGCAGGATCACGCCTGCGAGCGACGAGCGCAGGATTTCCGGATCGGTGAAGCGCGGGCGGCCCGCAAAGTCCTTCTCGTCGTACAGGCGGATGCAGATGCCGTTCGCCACGCGCCCGCATCGGCCCGCGCGCTGGTTGGCCGCGGCCTGGCTGATCGGCTCGACCAGCAGCTGCTCGACCTTGCTGCGGAAGCTGTAGCGCTTGACGCGCGCCGTGCCGGTGTCGATCACGTAGCGGATTCCCGGTACGGTAAGCGAGGTCTCGGCCACGTTGGTGGCCAGCACGATGCGTCGGCCGTGGTGGCTTTCGAAGATGCGGTCCTGCTCGGGGCCCGAGAGCCGTGCGAACAGTGGCAGCACCTCGGCATTGCGGAACAGCGGCTGGTGGCTGACGTGGCGGCGCAGGTGGTCGGCCGCCTCGCGGATTTCGCGTTCGCCGGGCAGGAAGATCAGGATGTCGCCCGCGTTGTGCGGGTCGCGCCAGAGTTCGTCCACCGCGTCGGCAATGGCGTCGTTCAGGTCGTGCTCGCGCGACTCCTCGAACGGCCTGTAGCGCTGCTCGACGGGGAAGGTTCGGCCCGACACCATGATCGTTGGTGCCGGCCCTTTGGCCGAAGCGAAGTGCTGCGCGAAGCGGTCGGCATCGATGGTGGCCGAAGTGACGATCACCTTCAGGTCGGGCCGGCGCGGAAGAATCTCGCGCAGGTAGCCCAGCAGGAAGTCGATGTTCAGCGAGCGCTCGTGGGCCTCGTCGATGATGAGCGTGTCGTAGGCCTTGAGCAGCGGGTCGGTCTGCGTCTCGGCCAGCAGGATGCCGTCGGTCATCAGCTTGACCGAGGCGTCGCGGCTCAGGCGGTCCTGAAAGCGCACCTTGAAGCCGACCACGTCGCCCAGCGGCGTCTTCAGCTCTTCGGCGATGCGCTTGGCGACCGAGCTGGCGGCAATGCGTCGCGGCTGCGTGTGGCCGATGAGGCGGCCCTTGCCGGGCTCCGCATTGAGCTTGCCGCGCCCGAGCGCCAGCGCGATCTTCGGCAGCTGCGTGGTCTTGCCCGAGCCCGTTTCGCCGCAGACGATCACGACCTGGTGCGCCGCAATGGCGGCCATGATCTCCTCGCGCCGGCCGGAGACCGGGAGCGATTCGGGAAACTCGATGCGCAGGGGGGCGGGAGGTGTGAGGGTCGTCAAGGCAAGGCAGTCGTCGGTCGTTGCGCGCGGCGGCAGGCGGGCAAACCGCCAATTATCGCGGGGCCCCGGCGCTGTTGCATGGCATCCACAGCGAGGCCGCATGCGGCAGGTGGCGCAGAAAATTTCGTAAAGACTCTTTACTCCACCGCATGCCGCCGCTACGATCGCGGCCATGACCTCCTTCCTTGCCCCCCTTTCGATGCGCATCCGCTGCGCAAGCCGCGTCCTTGCACGCGGCGGGGTCAAGGCGACCCGCCCGGCCTGACGAAGCCCGCGCGCCGGCTTCAGCTTCCTTCGCGGAACTGAACGCCCACCGCTCGCGCTTCACTTCGGTCGAAGCGCGCCAGCCTGACCCGCACAGCGCCTGCACCACCGCCCTCCCCGCATCTCGCGTGGAGCAGCGGCTGCATTCCTGTTTCCGTGTCCCGAATCATTCGAAGAAAAAAAGAACCTCATGTCGCATCCAGACATTTCCCGTGACCTGCACACCACGCTGGCCGAGCGCACGCGCCACCTGCAGGCCATTGCCCATTCGCTGAAGACCGAGCTGTTCGGCATCGACGAGATCATCGATCGCGTGATCGATTCGCTGCGCGCCTGGTACGTGCTGCCGCAGCTCATCAGCCGCCCGGTCGTCATCTGCCTGTGGGGCCTGACCGGCACCGGCAAGACGCAGCTCGTGCGGCGCCTGGCGCAGCACCTGGGCTTTTACGACCGCTTCATCGAAGTGCAGATGGACGGATTCAGCCACGGCTCGGGCCACCGCACTGCCGGCTCGATCTCGGCCATGCTGGCCGAGTCGGGCATCGCCGAGGGCGCGCCCGGCATCCTCGTGCTCGACGAGTTCCAGCGCTTTCGCACCGTGGACGCCAACGGCAAGGAAGCGCGCGTGGAGCGCTACCAGGACGTGTGGGCGCTGCTCTCGGACGGCCGCCTGCCGCCGTCACTGTCGGTGCTCAGCGAAATCGAGTCGTCGCTGGCCTGGGCCGAGTACGACCAGGACCGCCGCACCGATGACGACGAAGAAGACGAAGAGGAAGAGGAAGACGGTGCCAAGGCCGGCAAGACCAAGCGCAAGCGCCGCCTGCAGCTCTCGCCCTGGGAAGCCCAGGAGTTCAAGCGCTGCCTGAAGCTGCGCGAGTCGCTGCTCGACATCATGACCTGGAAGCCCGACGAGATCCAGGCGCGGCTGCGCGCTTTTCGCGCCTCGCAGGACCACTGGGAAACCGACTACTCCAAGCTGCTGGTCTTCGTCTCGGGCAACCTCGACGAAATGTACGCCGAGACCGCCAAGCGGGTGGAAGACTGCGACACCGACGCCGACATCTTCCACGCGCTGACGAAGAAGCTCTCGCTCATCGACGTGAAGAAGGCGCTGGCCGAGCGCTTCAAGCCCGAGCAGGTCGCGCGGCTGGGCAACAACCACGTGATCTACCCGTCGTTCAGCCGCGCCACCTACGTGCGCCTGATCCTGTCGATCTGCGACCGCTACGTGGGCGAGATCCAGGAAAGCTCGGGCGTGCGCTTCGTGCTCGACGCGAGCGTGTACGAGCAGATCTACGCCAACGCCGTGTTCCCGGCGCAGGGCACGCGCCCGCTGTTCTCGTCGATCCACGCGATCCTGAGCGCGACGCTGGTCAACGCCGCGCTGTGGGCGCTCGAACAGGGCGCGCACGGCAGCGAGCCCGTGTGGCTGATGCTCGACCCCGGCGAGATCACGCCCGGCGGCCCGCGCCTGGTCGCGCGCTTCCGGCTGGCGCGGCGCGAGTTCCCGGTGGCGCTGGAGCTGAACCGGCTCAAGCAGCGCGCCAACGCCGACTTCCGTGCACTGCTCGCGGTGCACGAGGCCGGCCATGGCCTGGTGTACGCCCTGCTCTTCGGCCGCGCGCCGCAGGAGATCCGCATCAACGTCGCCTCGTTCGAGGGCGGCTACAACAGCTACGTGAAGCGCAAGGCCTGGTCGAAGCGCAACCTGCTGGACAGCGTGTGCGTGAGCCTGGCGGGCCGCGCGGCCGAGCGGCTGGTGTTCGGCGAATCGGGCTGCACCACCGGCGCCGAGCGCGACCTGATGCAGGCGACCGCGACGGCGGCGCGCCACGTGCGCCACCTGGGCTTCGGCACCCGCTGGAGCCGCACCGACGTGACGACCGATGCGAACGACAACCTCAACACCGACGTGGCCGCCACCAACCGCGAGATCGAGGCCATCCTGGCGCGCGAACACACCCGCGCGCTGGGCCTGCTCGAAGCGCACGCCACCGCCTTCATGGCGGTGATCGATGCGCTGATGGCGCAGGGCTCGATCGCGCCGGACGAGCTCGCCGCTCTGCTCGGCCTGCCGCTGGCGCCGGCCTCGCCGGCGGGTGCGGCCGAGGCGGCGGTGGAGCCGCTGGACGCCTACGCCGACCAGCTCGAGGCCTTCAAGGCCCGCGGCACGCCCGCCGCGGCCGGGGCCGGCCGGCTGCTGCGCGCCCTGGCATGACGCGCTGCACCAAAACCTTGCCAAGAATGCACAATCACGCCCCATGTCCACCGTCTTCAATTTCACCTTCGTGCCGTGGTTCCGCTCGGTCGCGCCCTACATCCACACGCACCGCGGCAAGACCTTCGTGGTCGCGCTCGCGGGTGAGGCCATCGCGGCGGGCAAGCTGCAGAACATCGCGCAGGACCTGGCCCTGATCCAGAGCATGGGCGTCAAGATCGTGCTGGTGCACGGCTTCCGACCGCAGGTCAACGAGCAGCTGGCGGCCAAGGGCCACGAGGCGAAGTACTCGCACGGCATCCGCATCACCGACGCCGTGGCGCTCGATTCGGCGCAGGAAGCCGCGGGCCAGCTGCGCTACGAGATCGAGGCCGCCTTCAGCCAGGGCCTGCCCAACACGCCCATGGCCGGCTCGACGGTGCGCGTGATCTCGGGCAACTTCATCACCGCGCGCCCCGTGGGCGTGGTCGACGGGGTGGACTTCAAGCATTCGGGCCTGGTGCGCAAGGTGGACGCGGCCGGCATCCGCCGCACGCTCGACTTCGGCGCGATGGTGCTCATGTCGCCCTTCGGCTTCTCGCCCACCGGCGAGGCCTTCAACCTGACGATGGAAGAAGTGGCGACCAGCGTGGCCATCTCGATCCAGGCCGACAAGCTGATCTTCCTGACGGAAGTGCCGGGCATCCGCGTGGACAGCGAACTGCCCGAGAGCGAAGACAACCCGATCGACACCGAGCTGCCGCTGGCCGCCGCCGAAAAGCTGCTGGCCTCGCTGCCGCCCGCGCAGAAGCCGACCGACACCGCCTTCTACCTGCAGCACTGCGTGAAGGCCTGCAAGGGCGGCGTGGAGCGCAACCACATCCTGCCGTTCGCGCTCGACGGCTCGCTGCTGCTCGAGATCTACGTGCACGACGGCGTCGGCACCATGGTGATCGACGAGAAGCTCGAGAGCCTGCGCGAAGCCACGGTGGACGACATCGGCGGCATCCTGCAGCTCATCGAACCCTTCGAGCGCGACGGCACGCTGGTCAAGCGCGACCGCACCGAGATCGAGCGCGACGTGGGCCACTACACGGTGATCGAGCACGACGGCGTGATCTTCGGCTGCGCGGCGCTGTACCCGTACCCCGAAGCGAAAACCGCCGAGATGGCCGCGCTCACGGTGTCGCCGCAATCGCAGTCGCAGGGCGACGGCGAACGCATCCTCAAGCGCATCGAGCACCGCGCCAAGGCCATGGGCCTGGAAAGCATCTTCGTGCTCACCACCGTCACGATGCACTGGTTCCTCAAGCGCGGCTTCCAGCAAGTCAACCCCGACTGGCTGCCCGAGGCGCGCAAGCGCAAGTACAACTGGGACCGCAAGAGCCAGGTGCTGGTCAAGAAGATCTAAGTACCCACAGAAAGAAAGACGCCCCGATGACGCTCGCCACCGCCCTGCTGTTCGCCATCGTGGCCTTCGCCGCCATCGCCACGCCCGGCCCCACGGTGCTGCTGGCCCTGAGCAACGGCTCGCGCCACGGCGTGCGACGGGCGCTGCCGGGCATGCTCGGCGCGGTGCTGTCCGACTTCGTGCTGGTCGGCGCCGTCGCGCTCGGCCTGGGCGCGCTGCTCGCGGCTTCGGAGTTCTGGTTCTCGATGCTGAAGTGGGTCGGCGCGGTCTACCTGGCCTGGCTCGGGCTGCGCATGCTGCGCTCCCAGGGCGGCTTCCAGCTGCCGAACGCGGACGCCGCAGCCACCGTCACGGCGGGTGAAAGCCGGCGCATCTTCTTCAAGTCCTTCCTGGTGGCGGTGACCAACCCCAAGGGCTACATCTTCTGCTCGGCGCTGCTGCCGCAGTTCATCGACCCGGCCGCCGCGCAGGCGCCGCAGTACCTGATCATTGCGCTGATCTTCGCGGGCCTCGACATGCTGGTGATGCTGGGCTATGCCTTCGTCGGCGCCCGCGCGATCCGGCTGCTCACGGTGTCGGCCACCCGCTGGATCGACCGCGCCTGCGGCAGCATGCTGCTGGCGCTGGCGGGCTCGCTCGCCTTCTATCGGCGCAGCGCGGCCACCGCCGTCTGACCGACCTCGCGTCCCCTCGACCGCTGTCCTCAGGCAGCGGCGCTCCTCCCCACGATGTTTTTCTGGCAAGCCGTGCCATCCCGCGGCCTGCCCGTGCTGTTTTTTTCAACGGAGGAAACGAAAGAATGAAGAAGTACCAAACCCTGCTGGGTGCCACCCTCGTCGCCGTCTCGGCGCTCGTCGCGGGCTGCGGCGACAAGGCGGACAAGACCGCCCCGCCCGCTTCCGCCGAAGCCAAGCCCGCCGCCCAGGCCGGCAACGACCAGCAGCAGCTTGTCGAAAAGTACAACCTCTACGTCGACGTCTCGAACAACCTGCGCACCTCGTTCCAGGAAGCCCGCGAGAGCTACGTGACCGGCCAGGTGCCGCTGCTGCAGGCCAAGGC
This sequence comes from Variovorax sp. FW301-JW7, assembly GCF_058788795.1. NCBI lineage: Bacteria > Pseudomonadati > Pseudomonadota > Betaproteobacteria > Burkholderiales > Comamonadaceae > Variovorax > Variovorax sp. FW301-JW7. Next base: position 813,054 of record NZ_JBYTBC010000001.1, on the reverse strand, counting down.
GCCGCTCACCAGCCTGCGCATCCAGAACGACATCCTGGTCGACCGCTCGGCCCAGAAGCTCGATGCCGCCGCCGCCATCGCCGCGCCGCTGCCCGAGATCGACGAATCGGCCAAGGCCTTTTCAGCCGCGCTCAAGGTGCTGTCGCCCCTGAGCCGCGAGCTGAACGACTACGCCAATTCCAAGGGCTACCTCGCCGACAACGGCGACAAGGCACGCCAGATGAGCGCCGACTACCTGGCCGCGCTCACCAGCGTCGCGCAGGCCGAAGCTGCCTTCGACAAGGGCCTGAGCGCCCGCGACCAGGCACTCACCAAGGAAGCCTTCGAGAAGGCGCCCAAGGACACCGCCGCCTACTACCGCGCCGGCCTGATCTACCACGGCAAGCTCAACCACGCCGACGCCATGGCGCTGTTCGCCGCACCCAACGACCCGCAGGCGCTGGCCGCCTTCGAGGCCTCGCTGGCGCTGGTGGTCGACTCGGCCGCGGGCTGGAGCAAGAAGACCGCCGAGCCGTCGGCCCAGAGCGGCAAGAGCTGCAGCGGCGGCATGCTGCAGATCAACGAGTTCATCGGCCAGTCGCGCTCGGTGATCAAGGACGCCAAAGACGGCGTGTTCAAGCGCAAGGAAACCGGCGCGATGGCCCGCATGGGCCGCTCGGCCATCGTCGACGCGGCCCACCGTTACAACCAGAACTTCGCCAACATGATCGGCCAGTTCAACCACCCGCTTTGCTGAGCGGGCCAAGGCGTGCGGAGCGTGCGGGCCGCCCGGCCCGTCGCCGATAATCCGGGGCATGAATCCTTTGCTTTCCAAATTGCAGCCGTACCCCTTCGAGCGGCTGAAGCAACTGTTCGCGGGCGTCACGCCCGCCCCCGAATTCGCCCCCATCAGCCTGGGCATCGGCGAGCCCAAGCACGCCACGCCGGCCTTCATCAAGGACGCCCTGAGCGCCGGCCTCGGCGCCCTTGCCGCCTACCCGGCCACCGCCGGCGAGCTGAAACTGCGCACCGCCTTCACCGACTGGCTGCATCGCCGCTACAGCCTGTCGCTCGACCCGGCCACCCAGGTACTGCCGGTCAACGGCTCGCGCGAGGCGCTGTTCTCGCTCGCCCAGACCGTGGTCGACGCCAGCGGCAGCACCAAGCCGGTGGTGATGTCGCCCAACCCGTTCTATCAAATCTACGAGGGCGCGGCCCTGCTCTCGGGCGCCGAGCCGTACTACGTGCCCAGCGTGCCCGCGCGCAACTTCGCCGTCGACTGGGACAGCGTGCCCGAGGCCGTCTGGGCCCGCACCCAGCTCGTGTTCGTCTGCTCGCCGGGCAATCCCACGGGCGCGGTGATGTCTCTGGACGAGTGGAAGAAGCTCTTCGCGCTGTCCGACCGCCACGGCTTCGTCATCGCCGCCGACGAGTGCTACAGCGAGATCTACTTCCGCGACGAACCGCCGCTCAGCGGCCTCGAAGCCTCGATGAAGCTCGGCCGCCCCGACTTCAAGAACCTGATCGCGCTCACCTCGCTGTCCAAGCGCAGCAACGTGCCCGGCCTGCGCAGCGGCTTCGTGGCCGGCGACGCGGCCCTCATCAAGGGCTTTTTGCTCTACCGCACCTACCACGGCAGCGCCATGAGCGGCGCCGTGGCCGCCGCCAGCATCGCGGCCTGGGGCGACGAGTCGCACGTGGTCGACAACCGCGCCCAGTACCGCGCCAAGTTCGCCGCCGTCACGCCGCTGCTCGAACCCGTGCTCGACGTGCGCCTGCCCGACGCCAGCTTCTACCTCTGGGCCGGCGTGCCCGAAGTGTGGGCTGGCGACGACGAAGCCTTCGCCCGCGCGCTCTACGCTCAATACAATGTCACGGTTCTGCCGGGGAGCTATCTGGCGCGCGACACCGACCACAGCGCCAACCCGGGCCGCGGTCGCATCCGCATGGCGCTGGTGGCCGAAACCGCCGAGTGCGTCGAGGCCGCCCAGCGCATCGTCCGGTTCGTCAAAGACGGCCGTCGCTGACCCCCTGTCGCCCCGCTTCCCTGCCCCCTTTTTCACCCGAGACTCTCTCCATGACACAGCAACTGCAACAAATCATCGACGCCGCGTGGGAAGACCGCGCCAACATCTCGATCACCGCCGCCCCCGCCGAAGTGCGTGACGCCGTCGAGCACGTGATCACCGAGCTGAACAACGGCAAGCTGCGCGTCGCCACCCGCCAGGGCGTGGGCCAGTGGACCGTGCACCAGTGGATCAAGAAGGCCGTGCTGCTGTCGTTCCGCCTGAAGGATAACGAGCAGATCCAGGCCGGCTCGCTGGGCTTCTACGACAAGGTGCCGACCAAGTTCTCGCACCTGTCGGCCGCCGAGCTGAAGGAATCGGGCGTGCGCATCGTGCCGCCGGCCGTGGCCCGCCGCGGCAGCTTCATCGCCAAGGGCGCGATCCTGATGCCCTCGTACGTGAACATCGGCGCCTACGTGGGCGAAGGCTCCATGGTCGACACCTGGGCCACCGTCGGTTCGTGCGCGCAGGTCGGTGCCAACGTGCACCTGTCGGGCGGCGTGGGCCTGGGCGGCGTGCTCGAGCCGCTGCAAGCCAACCCGACCATCATCGAAGACAACTGCTTCATCGGCGCACGCTCCGAAGTCGTCGAAGGCGTGATCGTCGAAGAGAACTCGGTGCTGGGCATGGGCGTGTACCTGGGCCAGAGCACCCCGATCTTCAACCGCGACACCGGCGAAATCTCGTACGGCCGCGTGCCCGCCGGCAGCGTGGTCATCAGCGGCAGCCTGCCCAAGAAGACCAAGTCGGGCCAGGACTACAGCACCTACGCCGCGGTCATCGTGAAGACGGTCGACGCGCAGACGCGCTCCAAGACCAGCCTGAACGACCTGCTGCGCGACTGACGCACCCAACCACCGGCCGCTGGCTTCACCGCTCGCGGCCGGTCCGCTTCTTCCCCTGAGAAAAAAACAGCACCGAGGAGAGAGACCGATGAACATGATGGAACGGATTCTTCGTTTGATGGCCGAGCGCAAGGCCTCCGACATCTACCTCTCGGCCCACTCCCCGGTGATGATCCGCATCAACGGCAACTGCCTGCCCATCAATGCGCAGGTGCTGCCGCCGACCGCGCCGCTGGCGCTGTTGTCGGAAGTGGTGCCCGAAGCCCGCATCCAGGAACTGGAAAACACGGGCGAACTCAACATGGCCGTCGCCCTCGAAGGCGCCGGCAACTACCGCATCAGCGCCATGCGCCAGCGCGGCAGCTACGCGGTGGTGGTGCGGCACATCGCCTCGGTCATCCCCAGCTTCGACGACCTGAACCTGCCCGACATCCTGAAGTCGCTCATCATGGAAAAGCGCGGGCTGATCCTGATGGTGGGCGCCACCGGCGCGGGCAAGACGACCACGCTGGCCTCGATGCTCGATTACCGCAACGAGCACGCCAGCGGCCACATCCTCACGGTCGAAGAGCCGATCGAGTTCACCTACACCAACAAGAAATCGCTGGTGAACCAGCGCGACGTGGGCAGCGACACCACCTCGCTGCAGGTGGCCCTGAAGAACGCGCTGCGCCAGGCGCCCGACGTGATCCAGATCGGCGAAATCCGCGACCGCGACACCATGACGGCCGCCATCGCCTACGCGCAGTCGGGCCACCTGTGCGTGGCCACACTGCACGCCAACAACAGCTACCGCGCGCTGAACCGCATCCTGAGCTTCTTCCCGGTCGAGGTGCGCCCCACCCTGCTGGGCGACCTGGGCTCGGCGCTGCGCGCCGTGGTGTCGCAGCGCCTGCTGCGCACGCCGGCCGGCGGGCGTGTGCCCGCGCTCGAAGTGATGCTGAACACCGCGCTGGTGGCCGACCTCATCGAAAAGGGCGACTTCTCCGGCGTCAAGGAGGCCATGGAGCAGTCGATGGCCGAAGGCTCGCAGACCTTCGAGGAAGACATCGCCCGCCTCATCACCGAGGAGCGCGTGACCCGCGAAGAAGGCCTGGCCAACGCCGACTCGCCCACCAACCTGATGTGGCGCCTGCAGAACCGCGACGCGCCCAAGAAGCAGGCCGAGGATCGCGACCTGACCGACCAGCTCGACGAACCGACTTTCACCGACATCACGCTAGACGTGAAGTTCTGACCGCCCCCTTAATCCCCGCTCCCTCGATGTCCCGTACGCTCCAGCTCGCCGAACAACTGATCTCGCGCCCTTCCGTCACCCCCGACGACGCGGGTTGCCAACAGATCCTGGGCGAACGCCTCGCCGCGCTGGGCTTCACGCTGGAAACCATCGAGAGCGGCCCGGCCGATTTCCGGGTCACCAACCTCTGGGCCGTGCGCCGCCCCACGAACGGCCGCGCGACGAAGACGCTGGTCTTTGCCGGCCACACCGACGTGGTGCCCACCGGCCCGCTCGACCAGTGGAGCAGCCACCCGTTCACGCCCACGCACCGCGACGGCAAGCTCTACGGCCGCGGCGCCTGCGACATGAAAACCTCGGTCGCGGCCTTCGTGACCTCCATCGAAGAGTTCCTGCAAGGCGAGCCCGACCCGGCACTCACGCTGGCTCTGCTGCTGACCAGCGACGAAGAAGGCCCGGGCGTCGACGGCACCGTGATCGTCTGCAACGCGCTGGCCGCACGCGGTGAAACCATCGACTACTGCATCGTCGGCGAGCCCACCTCGGTGGCGCGCTGCGGCGACATGATCAAGAACGGCCGCCGCGGCACCATGAGCGGCAAGCTCACGGTGAACGGCGTGCAGGGCCACATCGCCTACCCGCACCTGGCGAAGAACCCGGTTCACGCGGTGGCGCCGGCACTGGCCGAGCTGGTGGCGATCAATGCCGCCGGCGGCTGGGACGCACAAAGCAACCCCTACTTCCAGCCCACCAGCTGGCAGATCAGCAACTTCCACGCAGGCACCGGCGCGAGCAACGTCATTCCGGGCAGCGCGGTGATCGACTTCAATTTCCGCTTCTCGACCGAGTCGACGCCCGAATCGCTGCAGCAGCGCGTGCACGCCGTGCTCGACGCACACGGCGTCGACTGCACGCTGGCCTGGACCGTCGGCGGCCTGCCCTTCCTGACCACGCCCGGCGAACTCGTCACGGCCGTGCAGGCGGCAATCCGCGAAGAGACCGGCCTGGACACCGAGCTGTCGACCAGCGGCGGCACCAGCGACGCGCGCTTCATCGCCAAGATCTGCAAGCAGGTGGTCGAGTGCGGCCCCGTGAACGCCAGCATTCACAAGATCGACGAGCACATCGACGTGGCCGAGATCGAGACACTGAAGAACATCTACCTGCGCACGCTGCGCGGGCTCGACGCGGCGCTTGCGCAAGGCGCCCGATGAGCACCGTCATCGAACTGATCGAAGCCGGCGCCAAGCGGCTCGAAGACGCCGGCGTGGCCTTCGGCCACGGCACCGCCAACGCCTTCGACGAAGCCGCCTGGCTCGTGCTGTGGCGCCTGAAGCAGCCGCTGGACGACATCGACGCCGTGGCCGACACCCCCGTGTCGCCCGCCGATGCCGCCAAGGTGACCGCGCTCATCGACGAGCGCATCGCCACCCGCAAGCCCGCCGCCTACCTCACGAAAGAGGCGTGGTTGCAGGGCGTGCCCTTCTACGTGGACGAGCGCGCCATCGTGCCGCGCAGCTTCATTGCCGAGCTCATCGCCGACGGCAGCATCGACTACTGGCTGGGCGAACACACGCAGCGCGTGCTCGACCTGTGCACCGGCAACGGCAGCCTCGCGGTGCTCGCGGCGCTCACCTACCCGGATGTGACGGTGGACGCGGCTGACCTGTCGGTGCAAGCCCTCGAAGTGGCCGCGATCAACGTCACGCGCCACGCGCTCGACACCCGCGTCACCTTGATCGAATCGGACGGCCTGAAGAGCGTGCCCGGTACGTACGACCTCGTGCTGTGCAACCCGCCCTACGTGAACAGCGCCAGCATGGCCGCGCTGCCCGCCGAGTACCGCGCCGAGCCCGAACTGGCGCTGGCCGGCGGCACCGACGGCATGGACTTCGTGCGCCAGCTGTTCACCGACGCGCCCGCCCGCATGAGCGAGCAGGCCGTGCTGGTGCTGGAAATCGGCAACGAGCGCGACTACTTCGAGGCCGCGTTTCCGCAACTCGAGGTGGTCTGGCTCGAAACCTCGGCCGGCGAAGACCAGGTGCTGCTGGTCACCCGGACGGCGCTGCTGGCCGGCGCCGGCGTGCGTTAGCGGCGCCCGCCCAAGCCCCCTTTTTTGCCTTGCATGCAGCCTCGTGGCTGCCCCCCCTTTCATCGGGTGATGTCCGCCTTTGCCCCTTCGCGCCGGCTCGCTGAAGGTCGGACGGGATAATCCCCCCTACGGTTCCTATTTCATGATTACTCTCAAAAACGTCATTCTTCGCCGCAGCGCCAAGAAACTGCTCGACGGCGCCACCGTCAATCTCAACCCCGGCGAAAAGGTCGGCCTGGTGGGACGCAACGGCGCCGGCAAGTCGTCGCTGTTCGCGCTGTTCAACGGCACGCTGCACGAAGACGGCGGCGATTTCTACATTCCAAAGCAGTGGCGCATGGCCCAGGTCGCGCAGGACATGCCCGAGACCGAGGAGTCGGCCACCGACTTCGTGGTCGGCGGCGACACCCGCCTGACCGAGCTGCGCGCCACGCTGGCCGCCATTGAAGCCGCCTACGCCGAGAACCCCGACGACGCCGACATCGGCATGGAGCTGGCCCACGCCTACACCGACCTGGCCGATGCCGGCGAGCACGACGCCGTGCCGCGCGCGCAGGCGCTGGTGCTGGGCCTGGGCTTCAAGTCGCACGAGCTCGACGAGCCCGTCAACAGCTTCTCGGGCGGCTGGCGCATGCGCCTGCAGCTGGCCCGCGCGCTGATGTGCCCCAGCGACCTGCTGCTGCTCGACGAACCGACCAACCACCTGGACTTGGACGCCCTGGTGTGGCTCGAAGCCTGGCTGCAGAAGTACGCCGGCACCATGATCGTCATCAGCCACGACCGCGAGTTTCTCGACGCCGTGACCGACGTCACCCTGCACATCGCCAACGCGCAGCTCACACGCTACGGCGGCAACTACAGCAAGTTCGAGGACATGCGCGCGCTGCAGATGGAGCAGCAGCAAGTGGCCTTCAGCAAGCAGCAGGACAAGATCGCCCACCTGCAGAAGTTCATCGACCGCTTCAAGGCCAAGGCCAGCAAGGCCAAGCAGGCACAAAGCCGGGTCAAGGCACTGGAGCGCATGGAACGGGTCGCGCCACTGCTGGCCGAGGCCGACTTCACCTTCGAGTTCAAGGAGCCGGGCAACATCCCGAACCCGATGCTCTCGATCGACAACGCGAGCTTCGGCTACGAGATCGAAGGCGAAGCGCCCAAGACCATCCTGCGCGGCGTCAGCCGCTCGGTGCTGGCGGGCCAGCGCATCGGCATCCTGGGCGCCAACGGCCAGGGCAAGTCGACGCTGGTGAAGACCATTGCGCGCGAAATGGGCGCGCTGGCCGGCCAGGTCACCGAAGGCAAGGGCCTGAACATCGGCTACTTCGCGCAGCAGGAACTCGACGTGCTGCGCCCGCAGGACAACCCGCTCGAGCACATGGTGCGCATGGCGCGCGAACTCGGCAGCAATGCCAAGGAAGCCACCGGCGAGCAGGCCCTGCGCGGCTACTTGGGCAGCTTCAACTTCAGCGGCGACATGGTCAAGCAGCCCGTGGGCACCATGAGCGGCGGCGAAAAAGCCCGCCTCGTGCTCGCGATGATGGTCTGGCAGCGCCCCAACCTGCTGCTGCTGGACGAGCCCACCAACCACCTGGACCTCGCCACCCGCGAAGCCCTGGCCGTGGCGCTCAACGAGTTCGAAGGCACGCTGATGCTGGTGAGCCACGACCGTGCACTGCTGCGTTCGGTGTGCGACGAGTTCTGGCTCGTGGGCCGCGGCGTCGTTGCCGACTTCGACGGCGACCTGGACGACTACCAGCGCTACCTGCTCGACGAGTCCAAGCGCCTGCGCGAAGAGGCCAAGGTGGCCGTGCGCGAAGCGGACGCCGTGGCGGCGGCAGCCGCTGCCGCAGCAGCCGCCGCGGTACCGGCCAAGAGCAGCAGCAACACCCCCGAGCAGCGCAAGCAGGACGCCCAGGAGCGCCAGCAGCGCAGCGAGCAGGCCAAGCCGCTGAAGAAGGAACTCGCCAGGATCGACGAGCGCATGGCCGCGGCCAGCACCGAGCGCAGCACGCTTGAAGCCCGGCTGGCCGAACCGCTGCCGCCCGCCGAGATCGCCGAGGCCGGCAAGCGGCTGAAGGCGCTCAACGACGAGATCGCGCAGCTCGAAGAGCGCTGGCTGGCGCTGTCCGACCAGCTCGAAGCGCTGGCCGCCTAAACCCTTTGGCCGCGCGCGGCTGGCAATCAGCCAGCCTGCGCGGGCCGGGTAGCATGGCAAGGTCAGGGAACCCGCCAAGGAGCCACGCTGCATGCCTTCTTCGATCGAACTCGCCCGGGGCGATGAAAAACTCATCGCGGCCATCCACCGCAGCCGACGCCTGATCGGCCGCAAGGCCCTCATGGCCGCCGCCGCCAGCGCCATCCCGCTGCCCGGCGTCGACTGGATGGCCGACGCGGCGCTGCTCTCGCGCCTCGTGCCGCAGATCAGCTCCGAGTTCGGCCTCTCGGTCACCCAGGTCGAAAAGCTCGCGCCGCACCAGCGCGAGCGCATCCAGAAGGCCGCCACCACGCTCGGCGCCCTGCTCGTGGGCCGCCTCGTCACGCGCGAGCTGCTCATGAAGCTCGCCCGCCACGCCGGCATCCGCCTCACCGCCAAGCAGGCCACCAAGTACGTGCCCATTGCCGGGCAGGTGGTGTCGGCCGCGCTCGGCTATGCCGCGCTGCGCGCGCTGGGCGAACAGCACATCAAGGACTGCGTGCGCGTGAGCACCACGCTGGCCCTGACGCCACCTGAGCCGCCCGCGCCCGCCGAACGGCTCAAGCCGGCCTGAGCCTGCCGCCTCAGTCGCGGGCTGGCGGCGACACGCTGTGCGCGGCCGGCCGCAGCGCCTCTTCCTTCATGCGCTGCTCGTAGGCGGCCAGCAGCGCGACGTAGTGGCGCGACATCACGTCGCTCACCCGCCCCAGCCCGATCTTGCTCACCGTGGGCTGCGGAATGCCCGTGCGTTCCTGGATCTGCTTTTGCGTCAACCCGAGCGCCCGCAGCGCTTGCACCAATTCGCGTGGCTTCATATCGATCCTCCCTTTTTTTCCTATTTTAGAGTCCAATACGAATATTCATCTGCGCTTGAATCTCCACCCCATGGAGACTATTGCTTCTCGTGCCCTGGCCGCACGCAAATTCGCCAAGATGACGCAGAAGCAGGCCGAGGCCGCTTCGGGTGTCAAGCAGTCGAGCATCTCGAAGATCGAGCGTGGCGACACCAGCCGGTCGATGAGCGTGCTCGCCCTGGCGCGCGCCTACCGCGCCGATCCCAACTGGCTCGACACCGGCGACGGTCCCGCCCCGTGGGACGAGGTGCAGATCCGCCTGGCACGCGACAACGCCCACGAGCCGCCCGGCCCCTACCGCGTCACCCGCATCCCACCCGCCGGCCCGGGCTTTGCGCCGCAGACGCCCGGCACCGTGCCGCTGATCACGTGGGAGCACGCAGGCGAATGGCGCGGCGCCGAATCGCCGCCCCGGCCGACGCTGGCCGAACGCTGGATTCCCTGCATCGCGCACCACAGCGCCGGCACCTACGCGCTGCGCGTGCGCGGCGACAGCATGACCTCGCCGCACGGGCACCTGAAGAGCTACCCGGCCGGATCGATCGTTTTTGTCGACCCGCAGCACACCACGCCCGACGACGGCGAACGCGTGATCGCCAAGCTCGACGACGACACCAGCGGCGAAGTCACCTTCAAGGTCTACAAGGCCGACGCGGGCCGCCGCTGGCTGCTGCCGCTGAACCCCGCGCACGAGGCGGTGCGCGTGCCCTTCACCGTGCTGGGCACCGTGATCGGCAAGTGGGAAGACGAAGACTGAAGACCGAAAGAGCCTCTTTTCGCGAGGTCAGGTTGCGTACAGATTCGCTGGGCACAGTGAGGTTTCTCCCGGTGGCTTGCACCTCTGATCCTCCCTCCTCCAGCAAGTCACCCTTCCAGCCCGCCCTCGTGCGGGCTGTTTTTTTGCCTGCATGCTGCGCGCCTGCATGAAGATTTTGAGGGGCTGATTCATTTTGGTATATAATCGACGGTTGCCCGAAACGATCGGGCATTTGCCTGGCCAGGCAAGCTGAATCTCATACCAGCGCGTCGAAGTCATAGCGACGAGAAAAACAACAATGACTTCCGCAAACGAATCTTTGCCGTAGCGTGGACCGCGTAAGAGTTCACGACCAACTTCCGAACAAAGCCCTCCTCGTGAGGGCTTTTTCATTTCCGGCCTGCTAACGGCGCCAAGGGGCCCCAAGGCGTTTGCCTGCCGTCAACCCCTCTTTTTTCCTACACGGTGTAACGGAATGCGGCCTACGCGGTTCCACCCGGGCGCAAGAGACGATTCGTTCACTGTCAGCACAGGGAACAAAGGGAACGACATGAGCCTCAGGGACATCCGCGAACGCTACGGCGTGAGCTTCGAAAGAGGAACCCGCGTCATCTGCGGCGGCCGCCTCGGCACCGTCGCCGGCGCGAGCAATTCGCACATCCGCGTCAAGTTCGACGGGCGCCAGATCAGCAGCCCGTGCGATCCGATGGAAGTTCAGCCGTGCCGTGAGGGCGCCACGGGCCCCACCGGCCTCGCGGACCTCGCGCCACAGGCCAGCGCGCAGGACTGGCACGCCCCGGCCTGACACCCGCACGGGGGCCTCGAAGGCCCCTTGTCTTCGCCGCTTCTCAGATTTCGCTCAGCACGCCGAAATCGCTGTCGCTCTGCTGCACCGCGTTCACCAGTTGCACGCGGTTGCGCGCGGCGAAGCGGCGCCGCAGCTGGCGCATGTGGTAGTCGACCGTGTGGGACGACAGGTCCAGCCGGTTGGCGATTTCCTTGTCGCTGCGCCCCTGCAGCAGGTGCTGAAGGATGTCCTGTTGCGTCGCCGAGATCTCGATGCGCCCTGTGCCCGGCGCGCCGACGATGCGCGTGTGGCGCGTCACGTACTCGTGCACGCTCAGGCCCAGGACCAACCCCTGCCCGATCACGCTGTCGGTGATCCAGTCGCGCCCGGGCCGGCGCGACAACAGGCTGATCACGGTGTGCTGGTTCACGTGCGTGGGCGAGGCCAGGCGAAACATCAGCCCGCTGCGGATGTCGCTGGCCTCCAGGTCATCGAGAAAGCGCTGGCGCTGGCCGCCCGGGTCGTCGGGCTCCTGCGCCGCCAGGGCTTCGAGCTGCGTCACGTCCCACACCAGCGGCACGCTCGACGCGGGCACGCCCTGCTGGCGCAGGTCGCCGCCGCAGTAGCTGTGCGCGAAGTAGCGTTGGGTCCACTCGGGGTTCGCATACGCCGTGAAGAAGCTCAGCGGCCACCAGCGTCCCCGCATGTACGCCACCGCGCCATAGCCCAGCCAGTCGAAGTCGAGCGTGTGCAGCATGCCGCGCACCAGCGCCGCACGGGACTCGATGTCGGGGGCGTCCAGCAGGTCGCCGACGATGCTGGGCACGCTGCCGGCCGGGCGCTGCACGGTCTGCGGCAGGAACAGCTGCTCCTCGCCATAGAACTGCGGGATCGGCTGGGTGCACTGCTGCAGCTCGGCATCGGACAGCGACGCGGGATCGACATCCTGCGGTTGTTGCTGCGGCGCGTGTGACAGCGACGCCAACGGGGCTCGATAGAACAAGGTAGACAGAATCATGGGAGGCCTGATGGATGTGCCGCCGGCACCAGACAGTATTCAGTGGGGCGGACTGGGAGCCAAACTACCAAAAGGGCGGAGACACCGCCTTGTAAATTCTTAGCAACCGACGGGCGCGCAGCATGCCGCGCAGGCGGTGCGCGGCAATGTCCTACAGCCCGCGCTTCCAACTGAATACCTTCGCCTGAAGCGCGCGCGGCACCGGTCGATTCCTGTGCGATCGAGGCTTCACAGATGCAAACCTCGCTGGCATGCTGCGCACCGCACGCAGCAATTGCCCGACGTTCGCAAACCCCCGTCTCCCGATGGAACCCGTTGCCTCCCGCTACTGGCGAGACGCCGATCTCGCAGGTCTTCAATTCACCGCCAACCGCTTCCGCCATCGCGAGGTGCGGCCGCATCGGCACGTCGGCTTCACGCTCGCGGTGGCCGACACCGAACTGCATGTGCGCAGCGGCACCCGCGTGACCGTCGTGCCGCCCGGCACGCTGCTGCGCATCGCGCCGCATGTCTGGCATTCGGTGCAGGCGCGCACGACACCGTGGCACGAAGACGCGCTCTACTGCAGCTTCGCCGTGGCGCGCTGCATCAGCCCCGTGGACGACGCACTGCCGCGTGCGCGCGTGCAGGACGACGCGGGCATCTCGGTGTTCCTCGATGCCGCCGCGGCGCTCGAATTCCTCGAATGCCATCGCCTGCTCTTCGCGCCCACGCGCAACGGCAACGCCGACGACGTCGTTGCGGCGCGCACGCTGCTGCGCCGGCGCCTGGCGCAATGGATTCCTGCCGAGCCGCCACCCGTGCACGCGCACGGGCCCGACGACGCGCCACCGCTGCCCGACAGCGGCGACGAACGCCTGAACCGGCTCTACGCCCTGATCGCGTCGGGCTTTCACCAGCGCATGACGCTCGACAGCCTCGCCGACGAGGTCGGCTGGCATCCGGTGCATCTGCAGCGGCGCTTCCGGGCCGCATGGGGCTTCACGCCGCACGAGATGCTGGTGGGCCATCGCATCGAGTACGCGCGCGACCTCATCGCCGGCGGCGCACACGTCACCTACGCGGCGCATGCGGCGGGCTTCACCGACCAGAGCCATCTGCACAAGACCTTCATGACCACCTACGCCGTGCTGCCCGGCGACTACCGCAAGCTCGCCGCGCTCGACGCGCTGCAGCCGCTGTCGGCCCGCAACGGCATCGCCGGGTAGGTGACTCGTGTTCATTGCGCGGCAACGATGGACACGCCGTGGTCCGCCAGGTACAGGCTCACCGGCGCGCCCTGGCTCAGCGGCTGGCGCACCTCGGGCGACACCACGAAGATGTCGCCCAGCGGGCTGCGGAAGGTGTATTCCACCAGGCTGCCCACATAGGTCTGCTTGAGCACGCGCGCCGCCAGGCCGGTGCTGGCGACGGGCCCGATCACCCAGGCCTCGGGCCGCACCGCGATCTTCACCGGGCCGGGGCGCACGCCCGGCGCAGCCACCACGGTCAGCGCGCCGAGCGACACGCGCCCGTCTTCGCCGCACTCGCCGTCGAACAGCATCGCCTCGCCCATGAAGCCGGCGACGAACTCGGAGTTCGGCGCTTCGTACAGCTCGTGGGGCGTTCCCTGCTGCGCGATCACGCCCTGGTCCATCACGATGATGTGGTCGCTGACGGCCAGCGCCTCGTTCTGGTCGTGCGTGACGTAGGCCACGGTCAGCGCCAGGCGCTGCTGCAGCGCGCGGATCTCCTCGCGCATCGAGCGGCGCAGGCGGGCATCGAGGTTCGACAGCGGCTCGTCGAACAGCAGCACCGCGGGCTCCAGCGCCAATGCGCGCGCCAGTGCCACGCGCTGCTGCTGGCCACCTGACAGCTCGCTGGGCGTGCGCTCGTTCATGCCGCGCAGGCCGACCGTCTCGAGCATCAGCGCGGCCTTTTCGCGCGCCTGCGGCACGGGCAGGCCCGACATGCGCAGCCCGTACGAGACGTTCTCGATCACGTTCATGTGCGGGAACAGCGCGTAGCTCTGGAACACCAGGCTCACGTTGCGCTGCGCGGCGCCCAGCGCGGTCACGTCCTTGCCGTCGATCAGGATGCGCCCGGCGCTCGGGCTCTCCAGCCCCGCGAGCATGCGCAGCGTGGTCGTCTTGCCGCAGCCCGAGGGGCCGAGGATGGTGGTCAACGTGCCCTTGGGCACGCCGAAGCTGATGTTCTTCACCACCAGCGGCGCGTCGGAGGCCGTGCCGTAGCGCTTGGAGACGTTCTGGAATTCGAAGCCGTACATCTGGATCTGTCTTTCGCTTGTGAAAACTCAATCAAAGCTGCGCGGCCACCGGCGCCGCGCGCTCGGGGCCGGCGGGTGCAACGTCGACATCCGGGCGGGCCGTGCCCGCTGCACGCCGGCCCAGCTTGCGGTCGCCCACCAGCCACTGGATGGCCGCGGTCGCCAGCGCCATGAACACGATCAACGCGGTGCTGTAGGCCAACGCCACGCCGTAGTCGCCCTGCCCCACGCGCCCGATGATGAAGGTGGTGGCCAGTTCGGTCTCGGCCGTCACCAGGAAGATCACCGCCGACACCGTCGTCATCGCCCGCACGAAGCTGTAGATCAGCGAGGCCGTGAGCGCCGGTTTCAAGAGCGGCAGCACCACCGACCACAGCGTGCGCGCGGTGGAAGCGCGCAGCATCAGCGAGGCCTCGTCGAGCGACTTGTCCAGCTGGCGGAAGGCCGCCGAGCCGGCGCGCACGCCCACCGGCAGGTTGCGGAAGATGAAGCACATCACGATGATCAGCCCGGTGCCCGTCATCTCGAAAGGCGGCACGTTGAAGGCCACCACGTAGCTCACGCCCAGCACCGTGCCCGGGATCGCGAAGGCCATCAGGGCCGAGAACTCGAAGGCGCCCTGCCCGCGGAACTGCACCCGCGCCAGCAGCCAGGCGATCAGCAGGCCCAGCCCGGTCGTCAGCGGCGCCGCAATGGCCGCCAGCTGGATGGTGGTGAAGAGCGAGTTCCACGCCAGCCCCACCCACTGCAGCCCGCCGCCCTCGAAGGTGATGGCAAAGGCCGAGCGGAAGTGGTCCAGCGTGGGCGTGTAGTTGCGCCCCCAGGTCTGCACGAAGCCGCCGGTGAAGGCAAAGCAGTACACCACCAGCGTGAACACCAGCCACGGCACCGCGATGGCCAGCGCCACCCGGCGCAGGCCATGGGGCAGCCGCATCGGAATGCCCGCGTCGCCCTTGCCCGACACCGTCGTGTAGTTCTTGCGCCCGAGCACGCCGCGCTGCAGCGCGAACACGCCCAATGCGAACAGCGTGAGCACCCAGGCAAGCGCCGCGGCACGGCCCTGGTCGAACTGCGCGCCCACGATGGCGAAGAAAATTTCGGTCGACAGCACCGAGAACTGGCCGCCCGCCACGATCGGGTTGCCGAAGTCGGCAATGCTCTCGATGAAGCCCACCAGGAAGGCATTGGCCAGGCCCGGCAGCATCAGCGGAAAGGTCACGTGACGGAAGGTGCGGCCCGCGTCGGCGCGCAGCGTCTGCGACGCTTCTTCCAGCGACGGGCTGATGCCCTGCACCACGCCGCGCACGATCAGGAAGGCGATGGGCGTGAAGGCGAACAGCTGCGCCAGCCACACGCCGAACCAGCCGTAGAACCAGCGCCCCGGCTCGATGCCGAAGGCCCATTCGAGGAACTGGTTGACCAGCCCCGCGCGCCCGAACAGCAGCACCAGCCCGAGCCCGACCACGAACGGCGGCGTGATGATCGGCAGCGGCGCCAGCAGCCGCAGCGCGCGGCGCACCCGCGAGTCGCTGCGGTCTTCGATCAGTGCCAGCAAGGTGCCCAGCGCCGTGGTGCTCAGGCCGGTGAGCACCGCAAGAAAAAGCGTGTTCCAGGCCACGCCGCAGTTGCGTGCGGAGTTCAGGCAGCCCAGGCCCCAGGTGCGCTCGTTGCCCACGCGCGCCAGCCAGGCGCCCAGGCTGATCGCACCGCTCTCGTCGACGAAGGCGCTCGCCAGTGCGCGCAGCACCGGGAAGGCCACGAACACCATGAGCAGCCCGCCGCTGCCGACCACCGCCGCCGCCACGAACAGGTCGCCACGGAAGGCGCCCGAACGCGCGAAGCCGAAGGCGGTGAGCATCATCAACGCCGTGAGCACGCCCACGGCGCCCCAGCCGAAGCCGGGCTGGCCGATGCCCGCCGCGCCGAACAGGCCGGACCAGGCGCCGGCATCGGGCGCGTTCGGCAGGCCGATGGCAAAGCCCTGCGCCAGCACGCCGAACACGCCCAGCGCCCCGCTCCACGCGAGCAGGCGGCCCTGGGTCTTGCCCGGCGCCATGCCCAGCGCCACGAGCCCGGCGAGCAACGGCCACAGGCCCAGCAGCAGCCAGGGCCGGTGGTGCAGCAGCACCTGCGCCAAGGCCGACGAGGTGTCGTGCCCCGCCGCCAGTTCGCTCAGCCCCTGCAGCCCGAACAGGCCCTCGGGCAGGCTGTACCAGGGCAGCAGCACGAAGGCCGCCAGGCCCAGCGCAGACCACAGCCCGATCGCGCGGTTGTTGTTGTCCTTGAATTTCATGGTGTCGGCTTTTCCCGGTCGCTTGAACTCAGCGCGGCAGCGCGTTCACTTCGCGCTCCCAGCGCTCGATCAGGCGCTTGCGTTCGGCCGACTGGCCGTACTTGGCGTAGTCGTAGTGGATGAACTTGATCTTGCGGAAGTCGGGAATGCGGCTGTCCAGCGGCGTGGTCTTGTTCGAGGGCAGCTGGAACTGCTTGGCCGCCACGCCCAGTTGCTGGGCGGCGGGCGTGAGCGCCCATTCGTAGAACTTCTTCGCGTTCTCCAGGTTGCGCGAGCCCTTGACGATCGACAGGGAGCCGATCTCCGCGCCCGTGCCTTCGCAGGGCGTTTCGGTCGCGATGGGAAAGCCCTGCATCTGCTCGCCCGGCGCGTCGTGCACGAAGCTGATCGACACCGCGGTCTCGCCGCGCGCCGCGGCCTTGATCGGGCCGGTGCCCGAGCGGGTGTACTGGCTGACGTTCTTGTGCAGGCCCTTGAGGTAGTCGTAGGCCTTGTCCTCGCCCATCAGCTGGACGATGGTCGCGATCATCGTGTAGGCCGTGCCCGAACTCGCGGGGTTGGCCACCTGCACCTCGCCGCGCAGCGCGGGCGACAGCAGGTCTTTCCAGCACTTGGGCACCGGCAGCTTCTTCTTGGCCAGCAGTTCGGTGTTGTAGGCAAAGCCCAGCGGCCCCGAGTACACGCCCACCGTGCGCCAGCCCGACTGCTCGGCCTGCGCCTGCGCCCACGGATGCAGTTGCGCCAGCGAGGGCGACTTGTAGGCCAGCGTGAGGTCCTGCTCGGCCGCCTGCAGGTGCGGGTCGCCGGTGCCGCCGAACCACACGTCGCTCTTCGGGTTGGAACGCTCGGCGATCAGCTGCGCCAGCGCCTCGCCGCTGCCGCGCTTGAGCACGTTGACCTTGATGCCTGCGCTGCGGGCGAAGGTGGTGCTGATCAGCGAGCACCACTCGTCCTGCACCGAGCACACCACGTTGAGCTGGCCCGAGCCCTGGGCCCGCGCCTCGGCCTGGACCCACAGGGCTGCGGCCGCCAGCGCGGTGGCGCTCAGGATCTTTCGTGTGCTTGCGGTCGTTGTCGTCATCGTCGTCATCTCCGGGTTGTGCTTCATCAAGGTTCTTGCGGCGACACCTGTCCCCCGGCTGCGATGGCGCCGGATGGAACGGGCAGAAAGGGAAGGAAAGAAAGAGGCGCGGGAACGCGCGCGTCAGGGCCCCTGGCCCCAGGTGACCACCGCATCGACGCCGATCACGCGGCCGTTGTCGATGCGGTTGTAGAGGTCCATGCTGGCGCCCATCGCATCGGCGATCTGGCGGCAGATCGACAGGCCCAGTCCCACGCCGCCCTTGGCGGCAGAAAACGCCTGGAACAACCGGGGCCGCACCTCGTCGTCGAGGCCCTGCCCTTCGTCCCACACCACCAGCTCGGTGTTGCCCGCATAGCCGCGCAACAGCACGCCGAGCCGACCGGCCGCCGGCGTGTGATGGATCGCGTTGGCCAGCAGGTTGCGCAGCAGCTCGCCGAGCATCAGCGCATCGGCCGGGGCCCACATCTCGTCGCCTTCGAGCGCGAAGTCCAGCCGCTTGGCGGCGATCAGCGGCGACAGCTCCATCACCGCATCGCGCGCCACGCCGCGCAGGTCGATGGGCTTCAATTCACCGGCGCGCTTGATCTGCTCCAGCTTGGTGAGGCTGAGCAACTGGTTGGCCATGCCCGTGGCCCGGTCGACCGTGTGCAGCATTTGCGGCAGCGCCTCGCTCAGCGGCACGTCGCCCGCCATGGCCGACTGCAGCTGCGTGCGCAGCACCGACATCGGCGTGCGCAGCTGGTGCGAGGCATCGGCCAGGAAGCGGCGCTGCTGGCCCACCCATTCGCGCTGGCGCCGGTGCAGGCCGTGCATGCGCTCGACCGCGGGGCGCAGCTCGGCCGGGCCGTCGTAGTCGAGCGCATCGACGTTCGGCGCATCGAGCGCCTGCCGCGCTCGCTCGAGCCAGCGCGCGGCCACGGCCACGCCGCTGCAGACCACCACCGACATCAGCGCGGCACTGGCATAGAGCCAGGCCAGCAGGCGTTGCGGCAGGGCCTGCCACAGCGCAATGCGCTGGCGCAGCGGCTCCGCCACCTGCACGACCACGCCTTCGGCCATCGCCGCACCCGGCACATGGCGCAGCGCCGCAGCAGCGCGCATCGGTGCGCCGCCGCGCTGCGTGATGTACAGCGCCGGCAGGCCCGACGCCGGCAATGCGCCGCGCCAGGGATACGCCGCCAGGGCGCGGTCGCCCGCGAGCCAGTCACCCTGCATGCTGCTCACCCTGTACGCCAAAGGTTCGAGCGTGGACGCGAATGCCACACCTTCGGCTTGCACCACGGCCTGCTGGACCACCTGCGAGATCGCCGCGCCCAGGCGCTCGTCCTGCGCGCGCGCCACCTCGGCGAACGCCAGCAGCACGTGCCACAACGTGACGGCCGCCACGATCAGCCACAGCCCGCCGAGCATCCAGGCCAGCAGGAACTGCCGCAGCGAGACCGCGCGAAGGAGGCGTTGCACCCATGCCTTCACCTACCGCGCCGCTCGTTGTTGTTGCTGTTGCAGCGACTGCTGCTGCTGCTGCTGCTGTTGCTGCTGCTGCACCGCCGCGCTCGCGTCGTCGCACAGCAGGTAGCCCACGCCGCGCAGCGTCATGATCTCGACACTCGCGCCGGCCAGCTTCTTGCGCAGGCGATGCACGATCACCTCGATGGCTTCGGCATGGGCCGTGTCGTCGGCGCCGAACACCGCGTCGCGCAGGGCTTCCTTCGGCACCACATGGTCGACGCGCGACATCAGGCTCTTGAGCAGCTCGGCCTCGCGCGGCGACAGCTCCAGCGGGCTCTCGTCGCGGTAGAAGGCGTTGGATGCCGCCTCGTAGTGCAGCCGGCCGCAGCGCAGCTCGCCGTCGCGCCCTAGCCGGCGCGTGAGTGCGCCCAGTCGCGCGATCAGCTCGTCCAGGTCGAAGGGCTTGGCCAGGTAGTCGTCGGCGCCGGCATTGAGCCCGACGATGCGCTCACCCACCGCGCCGCGTGCCGTGAGTACCAGCACCGGCGTGCGGTTGCCGTCGCCGCGCAGGCGCTGCAGCAGCTCCAGGCCGTCCAGGCCCGGCAGTGACAGGTCGAGCACCACCACGTCGAAGCGCTTCTTGCGCGCCGCCGCCAGCGCCTCGATGCCGTCGGCGCAGCACAGCACCTCGAACCCGCGCGACGAGAGGCTTCGGCCCAGCACGCCCGAGAGATCGAAATCGTCTTCAACCAGCAGCAGCTTCATGCCTTGCATCGTGCCATTCCTCTGCCGGCTGCGAACCGGGAGTTGCCCGCCTGAACGGTGAAAGGGAGTCGAAAGGCAGGCACCCGGCGTGTGGCGCGGTTCAGGTGGCCGGCCTCTGTCCGACCTCGATCTGCCAGCCGTTGAGCAGCGTGTCCGGGTCGCCCGCGACGTTGCTGGCCACGCCGTCCATGAGCCGCCTGTCGAAGCGCGGGTTCAGGTTGAAGAGCTGCGACAGGGCCTCGTCGATCACACGGACCTCCCCGCCCTCGCGCCGGGCTTCGCCGAGTTGAAGCGGCGTGAGCAGCGTCTGCTCGTTGTGCTCGGAGATGCCCCAGAGCGTGGCGGTGTCGGGGTCGTTGCCGTCGACGGTGACGAGGATGGGCGTGGGCTTGGGCGGCGTGGGCGTGGGGGTCTTGTCCGGCGGCGGCGAGCCCTCCGTCTTGCCAGGCGGCGGCGGGCTGACCGATGCCGACGCACTGGGTGTTGGCGTGCTGCCGGATGCCGAGGCGCTGGGCGTCGGCACCGGTTGGTCGGGCCTGGACGGGTCTTGCGCGAACAGTCCCGTGCCCCAGTCCCAGCCTTTCTGCAACCAGCTGCTCTGCTTCTCCTCCTTCTTGTCGGAAGCCAGCTTGGCTATCACGATGACTGCAGGAACGACCACCATGGAACCAATCGCGCCCCACTTGAGTGATTTGGTGAGTGTCGGAGCAGCACCATTGCGAAACTTCGGAATCTGCTGCAAACCAATCCACGCGCCTGTGAGTCCGGCTTGGGTCCAGGACAAGGTAGCGAGCCCTGTCATTCCCGACTCTTGCAGAGAGAGTCCAACAGCGATGGCCCGAAGAACGCTCGCTCCGCCCGAGTAATCGCGGAACGTATTCCACCAGGATTTGTTTTTCTGAGCCTCCGTCAGACGCTTGACCGAATCCAGATCCGGGTTTTCTCTGGCGTATTCATCGATCGATTTGTTGACTGCATCGGCTTCCTTCTTGACCTCCGCTTTGATGGTGTCGAGTTTCTCCACCTTGTTGTTGTAGACGTAGTTCGAGAACAAGGAAATGCTCGCAAAGCTGTCGGAGATGTTGCCCGCGAACGTCCGGATTGAATCCCCCGCAGCCAACGGCTTGAGGAGGGAGCCGAGAAACACATTCGTGCTCAGGGCAATGGTCCCGCGCCGACTGAACTTGCCGAGACGCGTGCTGGGCGAGTTGGTGCTTCCGCTCAGGTCCTCCGCCTTCTTCGGATCGATGATCGGTTTCTTGTCGTGGGGGAACATTTCCAGCAGCTTGTCATAGAGCTTCGTGTGCGCCTCGCGCATTGCCGCGCGCGTCTCGACGGAGTTCTTGAACTTTGCGTGAACCTCGGGAACCGCCCGCAGCAATTGGGCTTCGGGCGTAGTGGCGGGCAGCGCCGGATCGACGGCTTGCTGCAATTCGTCGGAACTCATCCTGTCGATGCGCACCAGCAGCTCATCGCGAATTCTGGAAATTCTCACGCCGCCAAACTCTCCTGCCGAATCGCTCTTCAGCCGGACCAGGAACTCGTCCACGCCCGGCACATCCTTCAGATAGCCTTCGGGCAACAGTGCTTTGGGGTTGTCGTCGGCCGAACGGATGGTGTGCAGGCGAAAGTCCTTTTCCGAAGGGCCGCCCGTCACTTTTTCTCGTGCCTTCTTGAAGGCGGTGCCCAGTGCCAGAACGGTATCCACATCGCGTGCGAGAGACGTCTTCTTCGCCTCGTCCATGATCTTGTCGCCGCGCCAGCCACTGCCCTTGATCACCTTGCCAAGGATGTCCTTGGCCTTGGTTGCGTCGCCGAGCGTGGCGGCAGCCATTGACTCTTTCATCCGCTGGGGCCCGGTGAGATACGCACCGCGGCCAAAGGCGGAGAACCCATAGGTCAGGCTGCCAACGACCGGATGTCCCGCGGCGGCCGCAGGGAGGCCGAACACGGGCTTCAGCACTTCAACCCCGGCACGAGCGCCGGCGCTCAACAAGGTCGTCATCCTGGCGTTGATGACCGAACTCTTCGTGCCTGTCGAAACCTGGACCTTCACGCCCTGCTTCCAACTGGGGGTCTGCGTGATCGCGGCCAGCGTCGCGGCGTCCCTTGCATTGGGAATGCCGATCGGCATCAACTGCCCATCGGCGCCGACGTGGACGGCGCCCATGATCTCGTCGGCGCCCACCTTGCGGCGCGCTCCGAGCGGCACCTTGTCGGGGTCGGGTCGCACACGGTGAATCCAGCCACCGCCCTCGCGTTCCATGGCGGCCTTGGCATCGGCGAAGTTGTCGTAGGTCCTGCGGCCCGGCACGCGCACACCGGCCTGGCTGCCGTAGATCGTCTCGCCCGGTGCCAGCTTCGAGAGCACGAAGCTGTCGGCCGAACCGGGCACCGGATCTTCGATCAGCGATGCGGTCACCGCGGCTTCATCGGCGGAGGGTTGCAGCGGGAGCAGCGTCGAATCCGGGTCCGCCGCCGCTCGCTGCCTTGCAAACAGGTCGCCGACATGCGCGGCCGTGCCTTCCCAGTCGGGGTGGCCCGACGTGGTCGGCGGCTTGGGCACGCCGTCCGCATCGAAGCCCGGCCGCCCGCCAGCGGCCGGCGTGCCCGCCAGCCGGCCCTGCGGACCATCGGCCGGCACCTTGTCCGCAGAGGCGTCGAGAAAACGCGCCATCCGCGGGCCCGACAACACGGTCTGGTCGACCCGGGGCTGGCCGCCTTCATGCGTCACCATCACCTTGACGTCGGCGGCGTCGAAGCTGTCGACCAACCTTCCGGCTTGGGCATCGACGAGTTCCGTGCGTCCACCGCGCCGCACGAAATTGACGACATGGGCCTCTGCGTTCGGGTCGCCCATGAAGACGAAGCCGCGCGAGCCGTCCGGCAGCGCCGACATCGCGGCCCCCGCCTCTCGCGAACTGCCGAACGATGAAAGGGGCGCGTCGCCGTACAGCGCAAGGATTTGCGCCCAGGTCTTCGGTCCCGAAGGAACGGCCTGCATCTTGATGCCGGGCGCACTCAGCATCCGGTCGAAGGTGACGGCACTGTTGACGCAGTTGGTGTCGGAGCCGGTCGGATTGATGTCCCGCGCCAGCGGGACCGCGTCGCCGTGGGCCACGCGCCAGGCATGGCTGCTGCCGCCGGTGTTCCCGGCCACGCGCTGGCGCTCCAGCGCGGCACGCTGCGGTGCATTCGCCGCGGGGCCCTTGTCGTTGGCCGCCGTTGTCGCCCGCTGGACGTCGGGCCTGCGCGCCGAGGCGGGCATCGCGCCGCCACTCGTACCGGGGTCGTCGCTGGAACGTCGCAAAGCGAGCGAAACCACCGGGTTCAGCGCGGTGTCGGCGGGCACCTCCGCCACCGGCTTCGATGGCGCCTTCGTGACGGGCGCATCGACCCCGACGGGCGGTGTCGCGCGCACCGGTGGCACTCGCCCACCGCTGTTCAACGGGGCGACAGGGGCATTGACCGGGGCGTCGGCCGGCAGCGACGAGGCTTCGCGGAAGTCGGTCAGGGCATCCTTCTTTCCGGCGGCCGGCAGCAGGTGGGCGGGCGTGCGCGCGTTGCCGGATGCCGCGACATCCCCGCCCGGCGTCCCGTTCGTCACGTGGCTGGCGGGCACGACGTCAGGGCCGCCCTTGCCGGCAAGCCACGTCTTGACCGCGTTGTACCCACCCTGAGTGCCGCGCACAGCCACCCCCGTGGCAAAGCCGCCCGCGTTCAGGCCCAGCATGCCCAGCTGCTGGTTGCGCTCGGAGGGGGTCATGTGGTCCCAGTTTTCCATCAGATAGCGTGCGCCTTCCTCGAAGGCATAGACACTGCCGACGGTCAGTGGCACCGCCGCCGTCGAGGCGGGCTTTCCCCAGGCCTTGGCGCTCTGCAGGTAGCGATTGGCATCCGCGAGGTGGCCTTCGGCCGCCGCCCCTGTGGCGCTGTTCGCCGACTTGAGGGCCCTGCCGGCGCGCACCGTCTGCATGGCCGCCCGGGCGGATGCACCGACCACCGGAACGCTGAATGCGGACAAGCCCAGATTCAACCAGTCCATCCGTGCCTGCGTGTTCGTGAAGGGATTCACGCTCTGTCCGTGGTCGGCCTGCCGGACCAGGCTTTGCCGCGAGGTCTCGACGCCGTAGCCGGCCGTGAGCACGGTGAGCGAGCCTGCCGCGAGCATCATGCCGGGGCCCACCAGCGTCCCGAACGAGCCCACGGTCAGCACCACGCCCGCGACGAGCCCGACACCGCCCGCGATCCAGTCGAGCTTGTAGCGGCGCCGCGCGGATTCAAAGTCGGTCTCGGTGCGCGCGTCGCCGCTGAACAGCTCGACGTTGCCCTTGTCGTCGACCGAGAACTTGCCGTCTTTCGCCGTCACGAGGTTGACGTCTTCCACCGGCAGGCTGTTGTTGGCCCGGTAGTCGTCGAGATCGTCGTAGCGCCAGCCTTGCTCGTCGACGAATTTCACCTGCCCCGGCTTGTCCCGGCTCTCCACCTTGAACAGGGCCGTCTTGACAATGCCCCCCTTGTCGCCGTCGAGTGCATAGACCACCGGGAGCACCGTCACGCGGGCCTTGTCGCCGCCGGTCTCCACCAGCTTGTCCACCGCCTTGTCCAGCATCTCCCGCTGTTCCTTGGGCAGGTTGCCGAACAGGTTCTGGGTCTGGCGGATCCTTGCGTTGTCCGCGGCGGTTTCGCCGTCGAGCGGTTTTTCGGGGCCCCAGCCCAGTGCCAGCGCCACCTCGTTCTCCAGGTGCAGGCGGCTTTGCATCTGCATCGGCTCGGGGCCGTATTGCAGATAGTGGCTGTTGATGATGGACTGCGCCATCACCTGCGGATTTTTCTCGAACAGGCTGTAGAGCGAACGCGGATCCTGGAACTTGTCGGGCGTGAGGTTCTGCGAAATGAAGCTCTTCTCGCGCGCGATCGCACTGTCCGCCGCGCCAGCCACGTGGTTGACGTCGGCGACATTCATCTGGAGCCTGGCATCCTGCAGCGCCGTCCAGGTGGCCGAGCCGGTCTCGGCCAAGGTCGGGTTCGCGCTCTTCCATTGGTCGTGGGCCGTCTGTGCCAGGCCCAGATCGCGCTTCGCGGTGTCGACCAGAAACTTGTTGCGCGAATCGATCCAGTCCTTGCGTGCCAGCTCCGCCTTGTCGCGCGACTTGTCGGCCGTGACCGTCGGCAACTCGGCATAGCAATACGCGGTGCGCCCCGCGCGTTCGTCGGCTTGGTAGATCTGGCGATTGCGGTTGTCCGTCTGCCAGGCGAGCATGGCATTCACCGCCGTCTGCTCGTTCTGGGCGATCTGCACGCGCGACTTGGCGTCCGCGAGATCGTTGCCGAGCCTGGTGCGGTCGCCGGTCGCTGCGTCGTAGGCCGTCTGGGCCTTGTCCCTTGCGGCAATGGCATCGACCACGCCCTGGTCCACGGTCTTCTTGCGCGGCCCCAGGTCTTCGTTCATGCGCAGGGTCGGCACGGGCTTTCCGTCGGGCCCCGGCTGCGGCAGCGCATTTTCCGCAGGCGGTGCTTCTGCCGCCGCCTTGGCCAGTGCGCCATTGACTTCGTTGCGGGCGTCGTTGGCTTTCGCAAGCCGCCCGCCGCCCGTGTCCGAGGTCTGCCACACGTGGGCGGTGACAGGGTTCATTTCATAGCTGCCCGCCTTCACCACGAAACTGCGCTTGCGTCCATCGACGGGCGACTCCTGCAGACCCACGACCTTGGAGTCCTTCTTGAACGTGACGATGTAGCCGCCACCACAAGGGTTGAGCTCGATCTTCACGTCGTCCGGCGAGATGCCCTTCGGCAAGGTCTTGGGATCGGCCTTGCCGTCGGCGCCGCGCCGGATCCCCGCCGTCGGGTCGTAGTTCTGGGGATAGACGTCGCCGCTGTGGGTCTCCCCGTCCTGGACGTACATCTCCAGTTGGGGCTTGGCGAATGTCGTCTTTTCCAACCGGTATTGCGCTGCCCGAAAGTCGCGCTTCGCGTCGATCAGCTCGATCTGCGTTTCCTTGTCGCGCACCGTGAGCTTCAGGGTGTCGAGTTCGCCCAGCACCTTGTCGCGCGCCGCCTCTTCCTCGGGCGTCCTGGGCTGCGGGAGCTTGCGGTATTCCTCGTCCTTGGCCTTGAACGCGTTGCGCGCGTCGGGCAATTGCTTGTCGCGCAGGTCCTTCTCCTGCTCCGGGGTCATCGAAGGGGTCCACGCAACGTCCTGGCTCTGCGCCTTGCGCGCCGCCTCGCGCAGCGTTTCGAGCCGGGCCTCGTCCACCGGCTTGCCGGCCGCCTGGTCGCGCTCGGCGCCGCGCAGTTCCTGCATCGCCTTCATGGCGTTGAAGGCGGCTTGCGCGGTGTATTGCTTCTCGACCAGCTCACCCAGTTGCAACGGCGTGGGGGGCGTGGCCACCGGCCCGACGAAGCCCGCAGGGCGCGGTCCCGCATCGACGTTGGCATAGGCGGCGGCCAGTGCCTTGTTGGCATCCAGGAGGCGGTTGTTGATCCCGTCCGCGTCGGCATAGCGGGACGCATCGAGCTTGGGCGCGCTGCCGTCGGCAGCGGGATACAGGTCGTTCACGACGCCGCGCAGCGCGTTGTCGGTCTGGCCGACGCGCGCCGTGGCCGCGTCGCGTTTTTCCTTCGCGGCAAACAGGCGGTTCGTGATCGGGTCCAGCTCCGTTTTCTTGTTGCCATCGACGTAGTAGCGCTTGCCGTCGATCAGCTGGACCTTCTTGCCCTCTTCGCTGTCGGGCTTGGCCCGGAACGCCGGGTCGTAGCCCTCCATCCTGACGGTCTTGGTCGTCTCCTTGCCGCCGTCGCGCTCGGTCACTTGATAGGTGCCGGGCCGCTTTGCGGCTTCCGCGTTCCACGCCGCTTCCGCATCGGTGTACTCCGTCGCGGCGTCGCGCAGGTCGACCTTGGCAGCCTGGTCGTGCCGGAAGGCATGGATGTGACGCTGCGCCCCCTGCGCCTCGCGCAGCGCGGTGTCGGCCTCATCGATCTTCTTCTTGTCGCCACCGGCCAGCGCCTTCTGGTACTTCTCTCCGAAGTCCTGGACCTGCAGATCGGCCGCGCGCGCTTCGTAGTCGGTGTTGACGGCACCGAAGACTTCGGCCTTGGGGTCGGTGCCTGTCGGATCGTCCGGGTGGTGGCCGCCGAAGGTCTCGACCAGCCCTTTGTATTTCGCCGCCGCCTGGTCCGATGCGGCGCCAAGCTGCGCCGCTTTGGCCCGTGCGTTTTCCCGGGCCGTGAACCGGCTGTCGCTGGTGATCGGACCGTCGCCGTACGCCGCGGCATCCGCCTTGGCCTTGGCTGCCGCATCCGCCGCCTTGCCCGCCTCGGTGCGTGCATCGGCAATCTGCTGCTTGCCGGACTGGTTGACGTCGTACTGCTCGCTGCGCAGTTGCCGAACCTCGGGTGACTCGGCCTGCACGCTGTCGCGCACCTCCGCAACGCTCTTTGCCATGTCCTTGGGCACGAACAGGCCGCCTGCCACGACCTCCTTGTTGACCCGTTCCCCTTCCTGGGCGATGGCTGCCTGCGGGTCCTTGCCCTGGGCCTGCGCCTTCAGTCCGGCCGTGCGCATGTCCTGCTGGGCGGCTTCCAGCCAATCGCTGAACGCTGCGTTGCGAGCACTCTCCTGCGCCGGGGTGGCCTTGTCGCCCTTCGCTTGCGCATCGAACACAGGCCTGGCGGCATCCTGGAGCTTCTCGAGGGCGGCCTTGGTTCCTGCGCTGGGCGGTGGTGGCGGCTCGGCGCCCGGTTGAGCCGCCGGTGTTTCGTAGAGTGCATTGAGTTTCTGCGCCGCGGTCACCTCGCTCTGCGCGGCGCGCGTCGCATCCGATGGATTGCCCTTCGCGCGGCTCTGGCACACGTCGTCCAGCTTGCTGGCCGCCAGGGTCGACTCCTTGCTGCTCAGATTGGAAGCGGCCTCTTTCTTCAGCGCATCGAGTTCGTCGGTCTTGGCCTGGGCGCGCGCCTTCTGCGCTTCGGCCTGGTCGGCCTCGGCCTTGCTCTGCGCAGCCTTGAGCTCGGCCGCTTCGGCAGCCTTTCTTTGCGCCTCCGCTTTCTTGCGGGCCTCTTCCGCCAGGCGCAGGGCCTCGGCCGCCTTGCGCGCGGCCTCTTCGGCGAGCCGGCGTGCTTCGGCTTCGGCCGCGCGCCGCGCGTCTTCGGCGGCACGCGCGGCGGCCATCTGATCGAGGACGGACTGCGATGGGCCTGAAGAAGAAACGGCAGCTGCGACCATGGGACCTCCGAAAATGAACGGGTTCAGACAAAGAAGAAAGACGACGGGTGCGCGGCCATGGCGTCACCCCTGGCCCTGCGCCCAGCGCAGGAGCGTGGCCACGGGCGCATACAGCGAGCGCGGAATCGGCTGGTCGACCGGCACCTCGGCATAGATGCGCTCGGCCAGCGACGGCTCGAACTCCATCGGCACCAGGCCCTCGCCGGCAAAGCGGCGGATCTGCGCGGCCACTTCGCCCTCGCCGCGCGCGATCACGCGCGGCAGGTCGGCCTCGCCCAGGTACTGCAGGGCCACGGCCGTGCGGGCCGAATGGATCACGGCCGAGGCCATGCGCACCCGGTCGCCCAGGCTGGCGTACACGGCCTCGAAATGGGCGGAGCGGCGGCGCGACTGATTGATCGGGTCGCCCTCCACTTCCTTGTATTCCTGGCGGATGTCGTCGATGGACATGCGCTGCTGCTTCATGAACTCGAAGTGCTCGTGCGCGTAGTCGACCGCAGCCATGAGTGCGTAGATCACCACGGCCCAGCCGAAAGCCACGAGCACCATGTGGGCCGAGGCGGTCATGATCGCGGCCGGAGTCGCGTGGCCGAGCTTGAGCGAGGTGTCGACGAAGCCGCGCACCACCACGAACATCAGGCCCGCGAGCAGCGCGGTCTTCACGCTCATCTTCAGCAGGTTGATGAGGTTGCGCGTGGAAAAGATGCGCTGCAGGCCCTGCGCCGGGTTCATGCGGCTCACGTCGGGCTTGAGACGTTCCCACGCGGCCACGCCGCCCACCTGGGCCAGCGATCCGACGATGCCGGCCACCGCCGCGATGGCCGTGACGGGCAGCGTGCCCCACACCAGCGCCGCGCCGGTGTGCAGCAGCAGCTCGGCAAAGCGGTCGTCGGGCTGCGTGAGCAGGCTGGTGCTGGTGGCGTGCAGCCACAGCTCGCGCAGCAGGCTGTAGATGGCGCCGCCGCCCAGCCACATGCAGACCACGACCACGGCGAACACGAGGGTCGAGGCCACGTCGTTGCTGAACACCACTTCGCCGCGCTTGCGCGCATCGCGCAGGCGCTTGGGGGTGGGGTCCTGGTCTTTCTCGGCCATGGCGTGCGCTAGAGCGTGGCCCGCAGGAAGTCGAGCACGCCGTTCTCGGGCCGCAGGAATTCCTGCAGCGACTCGTACACGAAGAAGACGAACAGCAACATCATCAGGTGCGCCAGCAGGCTCTTGAGCGGCTGCGAGAACACGAACACGTTGAGCTGCGGTGCCACGCGGCTGATGAGGCCCATGCCCAGCTCCACCAGCAGCAGCACGAACACCACCGGCGACGCGAGCTTGACGATCCACAGGAACAGCGTGTCGCCCTGGCGAACGGCGAACTGCTCGATCACCAGGCCCAGGTTCGGAAAGAACGAGGCCACGGGCCACAGCCGGTACGAATCGACGATCACGCCCAGCATCGCGAGCAGCCCGCCGGCCGAGACGAACAGCGTGATCACCATCCAGCCGAGGAACTCGCCCGTGGGGCCGTTCTCGTGGCCCGCCACGGGGTCGAAGAACGAGGCGTTGCTGGAACCGGTCTGGAAGTCGATCAGGTCGCCCACGCTCTGCACGGCCCAGATGAAGATGCCGAAGCCCAGGCCCAGCATCAGGCCGATGAAGGCCTCCTTGCCGGCAATGAGCACCCAGGTGCCGATGGAGGCCACCGGCATGTCGCCCGCCACCGGCGACATGAAGAGCGCGAGCAGCAACAGCAGGCCGTTGCGCACGGTGCCGGTGATCATGCCGCCCGACAGAAAGGGCACGACCGCGAAGATCGCGAACAGGCGCGGCAGCGTGAGCACCACCGACGAGAAGAATTTCTCGATGCTGGCCAGTTCGATGGTGGGGTCCATGGGCTGTGCCTGTCCTTCCGCCTAGGCCGGGCGCCGCGCGGCCCAGGCCTGCGAGGCGCTTTCCTCGGCCGCCTCGTCCAGCCGCAGGTCCTGCACGCGCAACTGCTCGGTGCGCGCGCGTTGCTGCATCTGCTGCGCCTTTTCCACATCGCCGCTGGCGGCGCGCAGCTTCTGCCGGCTGGCATCGAGCGTCTGCTCGCGCAGTGCATGGGCCTGCCCGGCCTGCGCCGCGCGCTGGCCGGCCTGGGCGATCTGCGCATCGAGCGCGCCGCTCCAGGCGCCGGCATGCCGCAGTTGCGCGACGCTGCATTGCCCGTGCGACAGCGCGCCGACGGTCGACTGCCAGTGCGCCGCCTTGTTCTGCACCTGCTGCTGCTGCCATGCCTGGGCCTGCTGCAGCTCGGCGTGGCTCTGCGCGGCCGCCGCGCGGTCGCGTGCGACGACGCCCATGGCGACGGTCTTCTGGCGCTCGCGCACGCCGACCAGCGTCTTCCAGTCGATGCCGCTCACCGCGTCACCTCTGCGCCCTCGCCCACCTGCAGCAGCTGGGCGAGCGACTGTTCGTAGGGCAGGCTCGCACCCGACGGCTGCGACAGGAACGCGAGCATCGCCGGCCGCGCGCGGATCGCCTCGTCGGCCAGCGCATCGGCGCCGGGCTTGTACTCGCCGATCTGCACCAGCAGCTCCATCTCCTGGTACTTGGCCAGCAGGCTGCGAAAGCGCGCCGCCGCCGCGCAGTGCGCGCGCGAGGCCACCAGCGGCATCACGCGGCTGATGCTGGCCAGCACGTCGATGGCCGGGTAGCGGTTGGCCGCCGCGAACTTGCGCGACAGCACGACGTGGCCGTCGAGGATGGAGCGCACCTCCTCGGCAATGGGGTCGTTCTCTTCATCGCCCTCGGTCAGCACCGAGTACACGGCGGTGATGGAGCCGGTCTTGCCCTGCCCCGCGCGCTCCAGCAGCTGCGGCAGCATCGAGAAGATCGACGGCGGGTAGCTGCGTCGCGTGGGCGGCTCGCCGCTGGCCAGGCCGATCTCGCGCTGCGCGCGCGCAAAGCGCGTGAGCGAATCGACCAGCAGCAGCACCTTCTTGCCCTGGTCGCGAAAGTGCTCGGCGATGGTGGTCGCCACATAGGCCGACTTGATGCGCTCCATCGGCGGACGGTCGGAGGTCGACACCACCATCACCGTCTTCGCCAGGCCTTCGGCGCCCAGGTTGTGCTCGATGAACTCCTTCACCTCGCGCCCGCGTTCGCCGATCAGCGCGATCACGTTCACGTCGGCCGTCGAGCCGCGCGCCAGCATGCCCAGCAAGGTGCTCTTGCCCACGCCGGGCGGCGCGAACACGCCGACGCGCTGGCCTTCGCCCAGCGTCAGCAGGCTGTCGAGGGCGCGGATGCCGGTGGGCAGCGGCGCGTCGATCATGCGGCGCGCCAGCGGGCTCACGGGCTCGCGGTGCACCGGCAGCTGCATGTGGGTCTTCAGCGGGCCGCGTTCATCGATGGGCTGGCCCAGCGCATCGAGCACGCGCCCCAGCAGGCTGGCGCCGACCGGGCACACATGGCCGCGCCCGGTGGGCACCACCTCGGTGAGCGCCGAGATGCCGGTGATCGGCCCCAGCGGCGTGAGGATGGCCGTGTTGTTGCGAAAGCCCACCACCTCGGCCAGCAGCGGCGGCTCGCCCGGTGTGACCAGCTCGCACAGTTCGCCCACGTGGGCCTGGATGCCCGAGGCGTCGATCAGCATGCCGACCGCCTTGCTGACGCGCCCGCGCATGGCCACCGGCGTGACGCGGCCGAAGGCCTGCGCCAGGTCGGCGACGACGCCCAGGGCCGCGTCGGACACCGGGTTCATCGGCCGCCCTCCGCGCCGTCGATGACGCCGCTGCGCTCCACGGCGCGGCGAAAGGCCTCGAGCTGTGCGTCGACGCCGATCTCCAGCACGCCCGATGCGGTCTGCACCACGCAGGCGCCGGCAGGCAGCGCCGCGTCGGCCACGAGGCTCACGGTCATGGTCCAGTTGGCATCGGCGCGCAGCCGCGCCAGCACGTCGCGCAAGGTGGCCTCCTGCGCAGGCGCCACGCGCACGGTGATGAAGGGCTCGTGGCGGATCAGCGTGTCGACGCGCAGCAGCGCCGCCTCGAACAGCGCCGCCGGTTCGGCGTCGGCGACGAACTGGCCCACGGCCTTGACGACGATCTGCGCCATGGACGCGCGCAGCGCATGCAGCTGCCGCTCGCTGGCCATGGTGTCGCTCAGCAGCTGGCTCGCGTACTCGGCCTTGGCGCGCTGCAGGCCTTCTTCGTAGCCCTGCCGGCGGCTGGCCTCGGCGTCCTGCACGGCCTGCTGCACGATGCGCCGCGCCTCGCGCCGCGCGGTATCGACCACGGCCGAGGCGTCGAGCAGCGCGGCGTACTCGTTTTCCTTGAGGACCTTGCGCTCGCTCAGGAGCTGCAGGTTCTCGGTGGTGATCAGAAAAGCCAATCCCATTGGGGCAGTCTTTCGGGAACGATGCACGAGAGCACCAGTTCGTTGAGTTGCCGGGCCTGGGGCCGCTGCAGCAGCGGCACGCCAAGCGTCGAGATGCGCCGCGGCAGCTTGCGGCGCAGGCGATGCAGCACCGCCTCGCCTTCGGCGGCGGCCAGGCCCAGGAGCAGGCGATGGCCCCGGTCGACGACCACCCGGCCCGTGGCCAGGGGTCGCTGCTGCAGCGCGGCGTTGTCCATGTGCAGCTCGGTGAGCTGCGGCACGCGGTCGAGCACGAAGTCCACCGCGTCGGCGTCGAAGCGGCGGGCCTGGCGGCGGATCTGCGCGCCCGCGCCGCCGCGTTGCCTGAAGAGCGGCAGGTGCACGCAGAACCCCAGGTACACGGCGAGCCGGCGCAATGCGGCGGCGTCGAGCAGCGCCAGGCGCTTGAGGCGCGCATCGAAGTTGTAGTCGGCACCGGGGTCGCCCGCCGGTCCCTGTTCGCGCCGCAGCTGGTTGGCGAGCACCGCGCGCCCGCCCTCGCCCAGCCGCGCCAGGCTGCGGTGGCGGGGCGGCCAGTGGGCGGGCAGCCAGCTCGGATGCAGGTCGGCCTCGGGGTGCAGGTTGAAGCGCATCACCAGGCGCACGAGGTCCATCGGGCCGTGCGCAACTTGCGGCGTTTCGGGTGCGGTGACGGGTGATGCAGGCATCGGTGGTCAGCGCCTGAACACCTGGCGGCGCGTCCAGCTGCGCCAGTCCAGCCCCTGCCGGCGCAGCAGCGTGGGCAGCACCATCAGGCAGACCGCGGCCACGAGCAGCAGGCCCAGCAGCACCATCGCGGTCGAGGCCGAGAACAGGCCCAGCACCATCGGCTGGCCCCGACCGCCCTCGCCGCCCGGTGCCACCGCCGCGGGCTTGCGCGCCTCGAACAGCGACAGCGAGACCTGGTCGTGCGTGAGGCCTTCGATGCTGTGCGCCACCATGTCCTTCACGGCCGGCGCCAGCAGGCGGATGTCCACGTCGGACCGGTGCTTGATGAACACCGCCGCCGACGAGGGGCGCAGCTTCTCGCTCAGCGGATCGTTGGCCGGAATCACCACGTGCACGCGCGCGGACACCACGCCGTCGACATGGCGCAGCGTCTGCGACAGCTCCTGCGAGATGGCGTAGATGTAGCGCATGCGCTCCTCGGACGGCGTGGACACCAGGCCCTGCTTCTGGAACACCTCGCCCATGGTGGCGAAGCGCTCGTTGGGCAGGCCCTGCGCGCGCAGCACGTCGAGCGCGGCGCCCATGCGGCCTTCGTCGACCTCGACCTGCCAGTTGCTGCCTTCCACGCGGCTCTTGGACGCGTCGATGCCTTCGGCCGACAGCGCGGCGACGATCTCGTTGGCCTCCTGCTCGTTCAGGCTGGAATACAGGCCGACCTTGCAGCCGCCCAGCGCCAGCAGCAGGGCCAGCGCCGCAAGCCATCGGCCGCGGCGCGAAAAAATGGAAAGGGAAAGGGGGTGACGCAGCGGGTTCACGGCATCCTCATTGCTGGTTCTTCAGCAAGGTGCCGAACAGGCTGGTGGCGGCGCTCGCCAGGCCCGTGGAGATGTGCATCTTCGCGAACATGGTGTGGGCCTCCATCGAGTGGTCGGTCATCGCGAACATGGTCTTGATGGGGTCGGACATGTCGATCGACTCGAGCATGCTGCGGCGCATTTCCTCGTAGGAGCGCACGTTGCCCGAGAACTGCGCCGCGAGCGCCTTGGCGGCGTCGCCGAGTGCACTGGGCGCGGCCACGGAAGACGGCGGCGCCTGCACGCCCTGCATCATGTTGGCGAACATCCGGGTCTCGCCCGGATCGAAGCGCGAAGCGTGGGCGGCCTGCTGCGGCGCCGCCGGCCCGGACACGTCGGCCGGTGGTGCGCCCGCAGCGACCAGCGCGGTGGGATCGGTCATGGTTCACCTCCTGGGGAAAAGGCCGCGCGATGCACCGGGCACCGCGCGGACCTGCTTACGAGGACTTGGCCGACTGGCGGATGTCGTTGCCGGTGGACTTGGCCACCTCGCCGCCCGCGGCGCTCGCACCGTTGACCGTGTGCGCGGTGGAAGCCGCGCCCTGGATGCTGGTGGAAGCGGCCATGCTGGCCGACATCAGCCGGGCGTTGTCCGCCGCGGCCTGGTTCATCTGCTGGATAGAGCTGTCAACTGCGCCTGCCATATGTATCTCCTGGTCAAGTGGAACGATTCACGAGGGTTGAAGCGCTCCGTCCCGGCGGGACGAAGCCATTCCATGCGGCGCACGAACGCGTCGCCGCATGAAATCGGGGGTGCGCGTGGTGCAGGCTGCGTGGGTCCATGCCTTCATCTCGCGCGTCTGTTGTTGTTGCCGGTGTCGGGCACGCCGCCGCTGAGCACCAGCCCGTCGGCGTCGATGCGCTTGAGCTCGGCGCCCGAGCGCAGCACCGAGCCTTCGTAGTAGCGGTTGCCGTTCGACAGCTGGATATGGCGCAGGCCGTTGCCGTCCTCGGTGATGCTCACCATGCGCGCGGGCAGCACGCTCTGCCAGCCGTCCCACTGGGCGCGGATGTCGGGCTCCTTGGCCTCGACGGCGGGCTTCTCGCGGTACTGCACCTTGTCGGACACGAGCACCGAGGGATGCAGGTCTTCGCTCAGGCGCCGGATCTTCTGGCGCACCGCCGCGTCTTCCACCGTGCCGGACAGCACCAGCCGGCCCTGCCCCGTGTAGGTGACGGCCACGCCGGGATCGGCCACGTAGCGGCGCGCCTGCTCGACCATGTCCTCGGCCGAATGCACGTTGACGCTGACCTTGCTGCCGAAAGGCGCCATGGCCTGCTGCAGGGCCTGGCGGCGCTGCTTCGACTCCACGTACCCCTTCACGCCGAGCAGCCCGCCCTGCGCGGCCACCACCTCGACCTCGGGGAACGGCACGAGGGCCTTCTCCACCTCGGCCAGGTTGACGCTGCCCTTGGCGCGCGCACCCGCGCCCGCATCGCCCAGCGATACGGCGGCCAGCCCGACCACGGCCAGCAAGGCCATCACGCCGCCCACCCAGTAGCCCAGGCGCCGCGACGACGGCACGGGCTGGCCCACTGGCGCGCCCTCGCCGGCCTGCGCCTCGCGGGCCGGGGCGAACATGCGGTCTTCGCGCGCGTTGGCGGTGTAGCTGCGGTCGAGCTGGAAGTCGATCTGGCCCAGGCTCACGACATCGCCCGCCACCACGCTCTTGCGCGGCTGCTGCATCTCTTCGCCGTTGAGCCGCGCCGAGGCCGTGCCCAGGCGCTGCATCGACACCACCAGCTCGCCGACGGTGAAGGCCAGGTGGCGCGGCAGCACGTCGCCGCCGGGCAGCATCACTTCGCAATCGCCGCCGGAGCCCAGCACGTTGAGCCCGGGCTTGAGCGCGATGGTGCGGCCCTTCACGGCACCGCTCAGGAAGCGCAGGCACCAGCCTTCGCCCAGGGCCGGGCCGGGCCGCGGGTCTTGCGCAGCCTCGCCGTCACTGCTGGCGTGACTGCCGTTGTCGAGGGACATGTCTTCGGTGTCGCGCACGTTCAGCCTCCCACCGATGCAGGGGGCGGCAGCGGCAGCGACGGCACGTTCGCCGTGGCGCCGGGCACCACGAGGCGCGGCGTCAGCAGGTAGAAGCGTTCCATGTTGGCCTGCTTCTTCTCGGTCGAGCGGAAGAGCCCGCCGACGCCGGGAATGTCCTTCAGCAGCGGCACGCCCGTGACGGCATTGGTCTTTTCTTCCGACGAGTAGCCGGCGATCAGCAGGCTCGAGCCCTCTTCCACCAGCGCCTGCGTGTTGACGGTGCGGCGGCGCACGATCGGGATCTTGTCGACCGACATCGGGCTGAGGTCGCCGTCGACGATGTCGATGGACATCATCACGCCGCGGCTGGCCTTCTCGTCGATGACCAGCGGCGTCACCCGCACGGCGGTGCCGGCGGTGATGCTGAACAGGCCCGCGTCCTGGAAGCCGTCCACCCGCACATAGAACTCGCTCAGGTTCTCCAGCACGGCCTCGGTGTTGTCCAGCGTCATCACCTTGGGGCGGGCCACGAAGTTCGCGTTGCCGTTGGTGGCCAGCGCCGTGACGCGGGCCAGCAGGTAGTTGCGCGCGCTGTTGCCGATGGCAGCGGTGAGCATGCCGCCCAGCGGCGTGAGCGGGTTGCCCGTGCCGTCGAAGCTGCCGATCTGCCCGGCCTCGCTGCCCGTGCCGCCCCAGGTCAGCTGACCGCGGTCGCCGCGCCCGGTCTGGAAGTCGGCATGCCGACCGTGCAGGCGCCAGTCGATGCCCAGGCTGCTGAGCGTGTCGGAGCTGATGTCCATGATGGTCACCTCGATCTCGACCAGGCGCGGGCGCACGTCCATCGATTCGATCAGCCGGGCGTACTGCGCCATCTTGTCGGGCATGTCGCGCACCAGCACGGCGTTCATGCGCGTGTCGGCCTGGAACTGCGGCAGCTCGCCGCCGACGATGCTCGACATGCCGCCCAATGTCGCGCCGTCGCTGCCACCGCCGCCCGCACCGGCGATCTCGACCTTCGGCGCGTTGATGGTTTCGCCGCTGCGCAGCTTGATCTGCCGGTTCGGCCCGAGCGACATGCCGCCGCTCATGCCCCGGCCGCCGCTGCTGCCCGACGACGCATTGCCGGTGCTGCGCCCGTAGAGGCTGCGCAGCACGTTGGCCACGCCGGGAATCACCGTGTCCTTGCCGGAGCGGTTGATGCGGAAGTCGGCGGCCCAGGCGTACTTGAGCGGGAACAGGCGGATCTCGGCGCCCTCGGCCATGGCGCTCTTCTGATCGGCCAGCTTCACGGCCTGGCGCACCATCTCCACGTAGCGGCGCGGACCGGTGACATACACGCTGGCATCGCGCTCGCTGATGCTCAGCGGATAGCGTTCGTCGGAGATGTGCAGCCGCACCAGCGTCTCGGCGATGCGCCCCGCGTTCTCGCCGGCGATGGGCAGCACCTCGCTCTTGGCGTCGGCCGCCAGGTCGACGAAGAGGAACGCGCCGTCGAAGTACCAGGTGAGGCCGTTGACCGAGCACACGCTGTTGAGGATGCCCAGCGCCGGCCCGGCGAACTTGCCGCTGATGACGCCGGCTACCTTGGGGTCGATCACCGCCGTGACGTTCTGCGACGACGCCAGCTCGCGCAGGAAGTCGGGCAAGGGCTTCTCGTTGGCGACGATCTGGAACGGCCGGTTGTGCCAGCGCAGCTCGGCAGCCTGGCTGTGCTGGTGCGCGGCCAGCAGCACCAGCGCGGCGCAGCCGAACAGCAGGAAGGCCCGCTGGCGCAGCAGGTTCAGGTGCGCGGCGATCACGGCAAGGAACTCAGTGTCTGCAAGGCGCGTTCGGCGAAGCGCATCACGTCGCGCCCCAGCCAGCCCGCCGTGGCGATGATCGCCACCATCACCGCGATCAGCCGGATCGACTGGCCGATGCTCTGGTCCTGCACCTGCGTCACGGCCTGCAGCACCGCCACCACCAGGGCCGTGAGCGTGGCCACCGCCACCACCGGCAACGAGATCCACAGCACGAGGAGCAGCCCCTCGCGCGTGATGTCCAGGATGTTCTGCGGTGTCATGGTGCTTCTTGGGGAGTGCCACGGAAGGCAAGGAAAAGTTCATCAATGGGCTTGCGGATTCGTGACCCAGCCCACCGGCTGCAGGGCCACGTCTTCGTCGACTTCCTGGTAGGACAACACGGGCAGCAGCGGCGCCACCGGCTCGATCAGCGTCTTGATGTAGCGGCGCACGTCCGACGAGGCGATGGCCACCACGCGCGTCGCGGCCGAGCCGAGGATGCGGCGCACCTGCTCGCGGATGTCCTGCGTGACGGCCGGGCTCAGCAGCAGCAGGTTGCCGCGCGGCGAACGTTCGATGGCGTTCTGCACGCGCTCCAGCAGGCTGGACTCGAACAGGATGGCCTCGAGCTGCCGGTTCGGCCCCACGTAGCGGCTGGTGATGTAGCGGCCCAGGTCGATGCGCACCAGCTCGGTCAGCGCGATGGCGTCTTGCTCCTTCGGTGCCCAGATCGCGAGGCACTCGAAGATGGCGTGCAGGTTGCGGATCGGAATGCCCTCCTGCAGCAGCCGGCGCAGCACCTCGGCGATGCGCTGGCTCGAGGCCACGCGCGACACCTCGGCCGCCAGCTCGGGCGCATCGCGCTGGACCGAATGCAGCAGGCGCTGCACTTCCTGCAGGCCGATCAGCTGGCGCACGTTGCGGCGCACCGCGTCATCCAGGTGCAGGCCCACCACCTCTTCGTTGTTCCAGCTCTTGAAGCCGGAGGCTTCGCCCGGCGCCCACACCACGCGCGTGAACGGACCGAAGGGCTCGGCCACTTCGGCGCCGGCCGGTGGCGCGGCGGCCTCGGCCGGATCGAGCATGCGCCAGCCCGGGCGCAGCGTGCCTTCGGTCACCGCCACGTCGTGCACCAGCACCTGGTAGCCATGCACAGGCAGGCCGTCCGCATAGGCCACCTGCAGGCGCGGGAACACGGGGCCCAGGTCGGACTCGACCGCGGTCTTCACCGTGGCCAGTTGCTGGTCGAGCGCATGGCGGTCGACGCCGCCGCGCAACCGGCTCGACAGGCGCACCGCCAGCGGCGCGGCGATGGCGTGGTCGCCCTCTTCGTCTGCCTGCGAGGCCTCGCCTTCGCGGTGCGAGATCCAGCCCGGCGTCTGGTTCTTCTGGCGCAGCATGCGCACCGCGAAGCCCAGCCCCAGCAGCACGGCCGCGAGCAGGCCGAACACCCACTTCGGAAAGCCCGGCACCAGCAGAAAGCTCGCCACCGCCAGGCCCGCGATGATCAGCGCGCGCGGGTGCGCCATGAGCTGCTGGCCGATCTGGTTGGCGAGCTGCGTGTCGCGGCGCTCGCCGGTGCTCACGCGCGTGATGACGATGCCGGCCGCGATCGACACCAGCAGCGACGGAATCTGCGACACCATGCCGTCGCCCACCGTGAGGATCGCGTAGCGCTGCAGCGCGGCGCCCAGGCTCATCTCGTGCATCAGCGTGCCGATGGCGATGCCCGCGAGGATGTTCACCAGCGCGATCACGATGCTCGCGATGGCGTCGCCCTTGACGAACTTCATGGCACCGTCCATCGCGCCGTGCAGCTGGCATTCCTGCTCCAGCATCTGGCGGCGCTTCTGCGCCTGCGCGGACGAGAGCACGCCGGCGCGCACGTCGGCGTCGATGCTCATCTGCTTGCCCGGCATTGCATCGAGCGCGAACCGCGCCGCCACTTCGGCCACGCGCTCGGAGCCCTTGGCGATCACGATGAACTGCACGATCGCGATGATGAGAAACACCACGCCGCCGACCACCACGTTGTTGCCGACGATCAGCTTGCCGAAGGTGTCGATGATGTGGCCCGCATTGGCATGCAGCAGGATCAGCTTGGTCGATGCGATGTTCAGCGCCAGCCGAAACAGCGTGGTGAACAGCAGCAGCGACGGAAAGGTGGAGAGCGACAACGCTGAGGGCACGTACATCGCCACGATCAGCAGCACCAGGCTGATGGCCAGGTTGCTCGCGATCAGCAGGTCGAGCAACGGCGTGGGCAGCGGCAGCACGAACAGCGCGACGATCACCACCAGCAGGCCTGCGAGCAGCAGGTCGTTGTAGCGGCCCGCACTGCCCAGCAGGTCGCGCACACCGCCACGGTAGGTTGAAAGTGATCGCGGAGAACTCGCCATTGCTACTTTTCTACTTTTGTCTTGCGGTGTGTTCGGCATGACGGGCGATGCCGTTTGCATCGCTCGCCACACCCTCGTCGAACGTGAGGGATGTCACGTCGCGTCGGACTCTATGCGCCGCCATCCATTCACGGCAACCACGAGTTTTCGTAGATGCCTTCGGTGTGTGGCGCGCGCGGCACTACGTGTTTGCGGACTACCTGCGCGAGAGGCCTCTGGCTAAGCTGCCGGTCCCGATGCGAGCTGCCTCGCGTTGCTTCAAGGCATGAAGACAGTGACAAGACGTAGGACCGCCCGCACCGCCATGTCGAACGAAAGCGTGCATGCCGAACACAGGCGCTGAATCGGTGACCGAGCTCGGCGAAGCCCGCGCATTGCCGCGCGCCGATGCCGCGAACGTGCGCGCACTCAATCGCCTGTATGCCGCACCGCCGCTGCCCGAAGCCGTGTCGGCGCGCGGCACGCGGTATGCCATCGGCTGGCACCACGACGCAGTGCTCGGCCACACCGCACACGAGAGTTATCGCTTCAGGCTCGGCGCGCACGTGGGCCACCTCGCACTGGATGCGCCGAGCCTGCAGCTGCTGCTGGGCGAGCGCCGCATCGACCTGCTGCCGCGCGACCTGCGCTACATCCTGCTGGCCGATGCACTGCATCCGGTGATCGACGCGCTGGAGAAAACACTGCGCCTGCATTTCGAATGGCAGCCTTCGGAAACCGAAGCGCGCGACGCGCAGGAGCGGCGCGAGCACAGCACCGCGTCGCGCGTGCACTGCGACCCCGAGCGCGCTGCGTTCTTCACTGCCACGCCCACCGAGGGCGGCGCGTTGCTGCGCGGCTTCGTGCAGTTCGAGGATGCCGCCACGCTCGACACGCTGGTGCCCATGCGCGACGCCACGCACCGCCACAACGCGCATGCGGACGAGGCCTTCGACGCCTTGCGCCTGCCCGTGAACTTCAGCCTCGGCAGCACGCCGATCCAGCTGCGCGAGATCCGCAGCATCCGCCCCGGCGACATCGTCGGCATCGAGCAATGGCGCTCCTCGGGCGCCGCGATCGTGGTCACGGCGGAACTGGGAGGCCCCGCGGGGCGGCATCTCTCGGCCTTTGCCGAGGGCTCGCGCATCACCGTTCAGCAATCGAGAGACAGTGCCATGAAGCCAGACTCCCCCACCCCGGCCGCGCCCACAGCGGGCGTCGCGGACAACACCCATTTGCCGATCGACCGGCTCGATGCGCTGGAGGTGACGCTGCGCTTCGAGGTCGGCGACCTGTCGCTGTCGCTGGGCGAACTGCGCAGCATCCGCGCCGGCCATGTGTTCGACCTGGGCCAGCCGCTCAACCGCAGCCCGGTGCGCATCCTGGCGCACGGCAACGTGCTGGGCAAGGGCTACCTCGTCGCGGTGGGCGACCGTCTCGGCGTTCGCGTGTCGGAGTTCGCCCCCGGCGAAGTCTGAGCATGCAAGGCGGCCTTCCCGAACCCCTCACGCTGGTCGCGCTCATCGTCGCCTTCGGCATCGCGCCGTTCGTGGCGCTGATGGTGACCAGCTACACCAAGCTGGTGATCGTGTTCGGCCTGCTGCGCACCGCGCTGGGCCTGCAGCAGACACCGCCCAACATGGTGCTCAACGGCATCGCGATCATCCTGTCGGTCTACATCATGGCGCCG
Organism: Variovorax sp. FW301-JW7; assembly: GCF_058788795.1. Classification (NCBI taxonomy): domain Bacteria; kingdom Pseudomonadati; phylum Pseudomonadota; class Betaproteobacteria; order Burkholderiales; family Comamonadaceae; genus Variovorax; species Variovorax sp. FW301-JW7. The sequence continues at coordinate 771,402 of NZ_JBYTBC010000001.1, read as the reverse complement.
GTCGGCATGGACATCGGCGATGCGCTGCGCGGGCGCACCTTCGGCGCCAAGGGCGAAGGCCTGGGCGACATCATGGCCGTGGTCGATGCGGCCAAGGCGCCGGTGAAGGAGTTCCTGCAGAAGCACACGCACGAGCGCGAGCGGCAGTTCTTCCTGAAGTCGGCCGCCAACATCTGGCCCAAGGCGCGCGCCGAGCAGCTGAGGGACGACGACTTCATGGTGCTGGTGCCGAGCTTCACGCTCAGCGAACTCACGCGCGCCTTCCAGATCGGTTTCATCATCTACCTGGTGTTCGTGGTGGTCGACCTGATCGTCGCCACCGTGCTGCTCGCGCTGGGCATGTCGATGATCTCGCCCACCACCATCTCGCTGCCCTTCAAGCTGCTGCTGTTCGTGATGCTGGACGGCTGGACGCGGCTGGTGCACGGGCTGGTGCTGTCGTACCGCTGAGACTGCAGCGCAGCGGCGCGCCCACTGGGCCTTGGCTGTTTTTGACGCAGGGTTGGCATCGCGGCCCAGGGGTGCGCGTGCCATGATTTTGGCCAGCCCTTTCGGGCTCCCCCTTCTCTTCGTCAAAGGCCAACGATGCGCATCCTCGCCCTGCTCTTTCCCCGCTTCACCGCCATCGACCTGATCGGCCCGGCCAATTGCTGGGGGTTGATTCCCGGCGCGCAGTTCCAGTTTGCCGCCGCGCAGGCGGGTGCCCTGCCCATGGACTTCGGCGGACCGCACGCGGACATCGTGGCCACGCACGACTTCAGGACATGCTGGCAGGACCCCGATGTGCTGCTCGTGCCGGGCGGCGGCAGGCCCGCATTCGAGGCACTCGACAACGACGCCTACCTCGACGCAGTGGCGCGCATCGGCGCCCGGGCGGGCTGGGTGACCAGCGTCTGCAACGGCTCGCTGCTGCTGGGCGCGGCCGGGTTGCTCAAGGGCTACAAGGCGGCCTGCTACTGGTACTCGCGCGACTACCTCGAACTGTTCGACGCCCAGCCGGTGAACGAGCGCATCGTCATCGACCGCAACCGCGCCACGGGCGGCGGCATGACGGCCGGCGTGGATTTCGGCCTGCACATGATCGGCCAGTGGGCCGGTGCACCCAACGGCGCGCTGACGGAGCTATTGATGGAATACGCACCCCAACCGCCCTTCGGTTCGGGCCGGCCCGAGATCGCTTCGCAGGAGACGCTGGCGACGGCACGCGGCATCCTGCAAGGAGAAATGCCCAACGACCTCGTGGCACAGGCGGCTCGCCGGCGCGGCTTTGCCTAGTTGAGCGCAACGGCGGTTCCGACAGCTTCCGAGTGCCGGTAGCTGTCCGGCCCGACGCCCAGCACGCGCACGAACGAGCGCCGCATGTTCTGCTCGTCTCCGAATCCGCAGTCGCGCGCGATCTTCTTCAGGCTCAGCGTCGGCTCGGCGAGCGAGCGCAATGCGGCCTCGATGCGGAAGGCCTCGATCGTCTTGGCCGGCGTGCGACCGACCTGCTCGGTGTAGCGGCGCGCAAAGGTGCGGGGCGCCATGCCCACGCAGTCGGCCAGCGTTTCCACGCTCAGCTCGTCGGCCAGGTGCTCCATGAGCCATGCGTGCAGCTTGCTGAAGCCGCGATCGCCCGCGATCTGCGACGACAGCGCCGCCGAGAACTGGGACTGGTGGCCCGGGCGCTTGAGAAAAGTCACGAAGGAGCGCGCGGCTTCCATCGCGATCTCGTAGCCGTGGTCTTCCTCGAGCACGGCCAGCGCGAGGTCGAGCCCGGCGGTGAAGCCGGCCGACGTCCACAGTTCGCCGTCGCGCGAGTAGATGTGGTCGGCCTCGATGCGGCCCTGCGGATAGCGCTCGGCCATCACCCGGGCGGCCTGCCAGTGCGTGGTGACCCGCTTGTTCGTGAGCAAGCCCGCTTCCGCCAGCAGGAAGGTTCCGGTGCAGATGCCGCAGATGCGGGGCACCTGGCGGCCTTCGCGCGCCAGCCATGCCACCAGGTCGGCGGGAATCGGCGGGTCCGCGGGCGGCCCGCCGCCGGGCACGACCAGGGTGCCGATGCGCTCGGTGGCGATCTGCGACAAGGGCTCGGTGGCCATGCAGATGCCCGATGACGTGCGGATCGGCTGGCCACCGATGGACGCGATCGCGATGCGGTAGCCCGGCGTGGCGCTGCCGAGAAAGTAGCGCGTCGCCATGGCAAAGACATCGGCGGTGCCGGTGATGTCGGAGGCCGTCACCTCGTCGAACGCGAGGATCACCACGAGGTGGCTGTCGGCGGGGTGTGTCATCGAGGTGCTCCAGGGAGCGCAGCGCCGATCGGAGGGGCCGGGCCGCGCGTGCTTTCGGATCGTACGTGCTGCCCCGCGGGAACGCGAGAGGGGCAGGCCCCGGCCTGCCGTCGCGTGTGGTCGATGGCCGGAATTGACAGCAGTTTGTCTGTGCGCGGGCGCCCCGCCTCTCTACGCTGACCGTCCGTCATCCCGTGAGAGTGAGCCCGCTTCATGACCGCCCTTCATCCGCACGCCGCACAGCCGATGGCCATGCCACCCGTGCCGGCACCCTCGCCCGCGAAGAAGAACAGTGCGCACTACCGCTGCGCCTGTTGCATCCCGCGCGCGGCGTTTTTTCAGCTGCTCCACGATATGCACGGCGCAGAGAACCCGGCCGACTGGCGACAGCCCGCACCGCTCACCCGACCGATGCTGTGGACGTGCATGGCCGCGGCCTGGCAGGCGCAACCGCTGGGCCTCTCGGGCGCGGCCTTGCCGGCCGCTGACAGCGACGGTGCGGCACCGCTCGTTCGAAGGCGCGGTGGCCCTTCCAAGGCGCCAGTTGGCGCCGAGCGCGTGCTGTCCGGCGGGCGCATCTTCACGGCCGACCGCGCGCATCCGTGGTGCGAGGCGCTCGCCATCGACGGAGGCCGCATCGTCGCCACCGGCACGCGCGCCGAGATCGAGGCCTGGATCGGCGAACGCACCGAAGTCATCGAGCTGCAGGGGCGCCTGGTGATTCCCGGTTTCAACGACGCGCACATGCACCACACGCCCGACCCCGCGGGCATCCGGCTGCCGGTCGATCCCGTCGTCGACCCCGGCTTCGCGCAGGTGGCACCGATGATCGAGGAGGCCGTCGCCGCCTCGCCGGCGGGCACCTGGATCTACGGGGTGATGGGCATCGGGCTGTCGATCGACCGCTCGGTGACGCGCGACGCCCTCGACGCGCTGGCGCCCCGGCACCCGGTCATCCTGCTGGGCATGACCAACCACACCAACGTGGTGAACAGCGCCGCGTTGCAACTGCTGGGCATCGCGGACGACGAGCCCGATCCGCTGGGCGGCACCTACGAACGCGTGGCGGGCACCCAGCGGTTGTCGGGGCGCATCAACGAGTACGCGCAATGGGCGCCGCAGCGCACCTTCGCGTCGATGGCCACGTGCGACGAGGGTGTGGACAGCCTTCGCGCGCTGGCGGCCGATTGCGTGCGCTGGGGCATCACCACCTTGCAGAACATGTCGTGGACGCCCGCGGCCCGCTACGTCGAGATGCTGAAGGCCGCCGACCTGCCGATCAAGGTGCGGGTGATCCGCTTTCCGCCGTCGGGGCCGCAGGGGCGCCTGGTGAGCGAAGGCCGGGAGCTGCCGCGCCAGGTCGCTCCGCGCATCCGCGTGGACGGCACCAAATGGATTCTCGATGGCACGCCCGTCGAACGGGCTTCGGCCATTGGCCGTGCCTACGGCGACGATCCGACGACGCGGGGGCGCGAGAACTTCGCGGCATCCGACGTGCGCGAGATGCTGCGCGAAAGCATCGCCGCACGCGAACCGCTGCTGCTGCACGCGATCGGCGCGCAGACGCTGGAGACGGTGCTCGCCTGCGCGGAGTCCTTCGGCCCCGATGTGGACTGGCGCGACCCGGGCCTGCGCATCGAGCATGCCGACGGCATCACGCCCGCGCAGATCGACCGCGCGAAAGCCCTGGGCGTGACGGTGGTGCAGAACCCGTCGCACTTCCTGTTCGGCGACCTGTATGCGGCGCGCTTCGGTGCCGACACGCCCTTTGCGGCATTCCGCTCGCTGTTCGGCGCCGGCATTCCGGTGGCCCTGGGCTCCGACGGGCCGCTGAACCCTTTTCTCAGCCTGTATGCCGCCGTGGTGCATCCGGCCAGGCCCGAAGAGGCCGCCAGCCTGGAGGACGCCCTGAGGGCCTACACGCACGGCGGCGCGGTGGCCGAGGGGCTGGGTGATCGCAAGGGCCGCCTGGTGCCCGGCGCCTGCGCCGACCTGGCCGTGCTGTCCCAGGACCTGTTCTCGATCGCGCCGTCGGAGATTCCGGCGACCCACAGCCTGTTGACGCTGGTCGATGGCCACATCGTCCACGAACACGTCTTCACTCCCGCTTCTTCAACCACGGAAACACCATGACCCTGACTCAACAGATCCAGCAGCAAGAGGACGCGCTGGCACGCGCCATCGCCGACCGACGCATTTCCGACGCCCTGGCGCTCTATACGCAGGAAGCACAGCTACTGCCCGAGGGCGCGCCCACCTTCAAGGGCCATGGAGAGATTGCGCGCTTCTTCGAGGGCGTGTTCGCCCAGGGCATCGTGGCCGCGAGCTTCGTCTCGCTCGATGTCGAAGGGAACGAGCACGAGGCCTCGGAGGTCGGGGCGTATGAACTCCAGGCCGCGACACCGGAGGGCACGAAGGTCACGGCGGACCGCGGACGCTACCTCGTGCTGTGGCGCAAGGTAGAAGGCCGCTGGCTGATCCACCGGGACATGATCAACCACGGCCCACAGGGGTAGCCGTGCGTGGGCGCGGCGCGCGCCGCTCACCCTACCAGCGGTGCGAGTAGCTCACCTTCAGCACCGCGCCCGCGGCCGGCAGCCGGCTCGTGTTGTTGCTGTTGCGCAGCAACTGGCTGTACAGCGGGAAGTACTTGCGGTTGAACAGGTTCTCCACGCCGATGACGACGTTGTTCTTCTCGTCGATCTTGAAGCGGCTGACGAGGTCCACGGTGGTGTACCCGCTGGTCTCGCGGCGCCCGAAGCTGTTCACGCCGTCGAGCCGGTAGTCCTTCGAGCCGTATGACACGGCCTGCAGCCGGTGGCTCCAGCGCGCGCTGGGCTTGTACTCCACATAGGCGGTCAGCTTGAGCGGCGGGATGCGGTAGCCCCACATGTCCTGGTAGCGCGTGCCGCCCTGCGGCAGCTCGCGGCCCTTGATCCAGGTGAAGGAACCGCCCGTGGCCCAGCGGTCGCCGCTGCCGGCGTAGTCGATGGCGCCTTCGATGCCGTGGATGCGCTCCTTGGTGCGCGTCATGACCAGGCCGTTGAACGAACTCTGGACTGCGCCCAACGCCGATTGCGACTGGAACACGCTGAGGTTGGCCACCGCGTTGTCGAAACGGCCGCGCCAGCCCAGCTCCACCGTATCGGTCTTCACCGGCTGCAGGTCGGAACTGCGGATGTTGAAGCTCGGGGTCGCGTTGCGCACCTGCAGGCCGATGTCGGGCAGCTCGAAGCCCTGGCTGTACGAAGCGTAGATGTCGTGGCGCTTGCTCGGGTTGAACACCACGCCGGCGTTGTAGGTCCAGGCACCGTAGTCCACGGTGCCGCCCGTCACCTGGGCGGGGTTGCGCGCGCGCAGCTGCGACAGCGGCGTGAAACTGTCGAAGCGCGCGCTGGCCTTGTCGTAGCGCGCCCCGCCCTCCACCGACCACTGGTCGTTGAAGCGGTGCTGCAACTGGCCGAAGGCGCCCAGGCTGCGCGTGGTGATCGGCGGCATGAAGATCAGCGTGCCGGTGCGGTTGAAGCTCAGGCCGCGGCTGGCGTCGTAGAGCCTGGGGTCGAACACGTCCAGCGGCATGTCGGTGCGCTCATGGTTGAAGTCGGCGCCCCAGGTGAGCTGCGTCTTCTTGTCGGCACCGAACGGCGTCTTGACCGTCAACCGGCCGCCGTACACGCGCGAGTTCTGCATCACCTGGTCGACGCTCGAGCCGCGGGCCACGACGCCGCGTGCGTCGAAGGGCGCGAAGCGGGTGAAGAAGTCGCGGTAGTACAGCTGCGCGGCGAGCGTGCTGCCGGCGATGTCGCGGTTGGTGTAGTCCAGGCCGAGCAGGCTGTTGGTCACGCGGTTCTGCTTGTCGAGCTGCAGGCCCTTGAGCGGGCGCGCCGCGACGCTGCCCGCGGGCAGCTTGGCCACGGACGGGTCGGAGGCGTAGTCGGTGTCCTGCTTCGCGTCGTAGTGGCTCGCCGACAGCTGCAGCCGCTGGTTGGCGTCGATGCGGTAGCCGATCTTGGCGGAGGCGTTGTAGATGTTCGAGTCGAACAGGTCGCCCTGGCTGGGTTCGGGCGCAATGCGGTCGCCGCGCGCGTCGTACGAGCCGCCCACGCGCCGCGCACCGAGGCTCACCGAATAGTCAAAGACCTCGCCGCCGCCCGAGAGGTAGTGCTGCACCTCGCCGCCCAGCCCCGCCCCGCCCGGTCGCGACAGCGGCAGCACGCCGGTGACGGTGGTTTCGGCGCGCGCCTCGCCGCTGGGCTGGCGCGTGCGGATCGACACGATGCCGCCGGCCGCGCCGCTGCCGTAGATGGCGCTGCTGCCACGCAGCACTTCGATCTGCTCGACGTCGGCGGGGTTGATGTTGGCCAGGTTGCGCGACGAATCGCGGTTGGTGTTGAGCGGAATGCCGTCGACCATCACGAGCATGTTGCGCCCGCGCAGGGTCTGGCCGAAGTCGGTGATGGTGTGGCTCGAGTCGGCCATGCCGGGCACGACCTTGCTGAGCAGCGTGGCGACGCTGTCGGAGCCCTGGCGCAGGGTGTCGAGCTCTTCGCGCTCGATCACGGTGATCTGCCGGGTCGGCGCCATGAGGTTGCTCTGCGTGCGCGCGGTCACGGTGACGGCGGGCAGCGCGTCGTCCGCCGGTGCGGATTCAACGGCCGACGCGGCGGCGATGGGGGCCGGCGTTGCATCCAGCGTGAAGTCGCCGCTGGCCAGTCGCCGTGCGCGCAAGCCGCTGCCTTGCAGCAGCCGGCCGAGCCCTTCTTCGGCGGAGAACTCGCCGGTCAGGCCCGGCGTGGTCAGTCCGCGCGTGCGGGCCAGGTCGAAGCTGAGGTTGAAGCCGCCCTGCCCCGCGAAGCTCAGCAGCGCCGGCCCCAACGGACCGGCCGGCACGCGGTAGGCCTTGCGCGCCGGGGCCGCCACGGCGTCGGCCGCATGGGCCGGCAGCGCGGCCAGCCCGACGGTGGCCAGGCCCAAGGCGCACAGCGCGCCCTGCACGGCGCGCACGGCGAGGCGCTGGCGGTGCTGCGTGGCATCGCGGGAGGTCGGGAGAACGGAGGTCATGAAGGGTGTCCTTGTCGCGTGTCGGGATGTGGATGGCAGGTGGGCTTTCAACCGACATGACAGGCGAGACGCGAAAACCGGACACGCACCGGCAAGTTTTTTTCAGGGCGCTGCGCAAGGCAGCCGGGCCTCACCGGGCGGTCACCGTGACCCAGTAGCGCGTGCGTGCATCCACGCGCACGGGCAAGGTCTGCGCGAGGACGGCGAGCACGCGGTCGGTGTCTTCGAGCTGGAAGGCGCCCGACACGCGCAGGTCGGCCACCGCGGGGTCGCAGCGCAGCACGCCGCTGCGGTAGCGGCCGATTTCCGCGAGCACATCGGCCAGGCGCATGTCCTCGGCGTAGAGCACGCCTTGCGTCCAGGCTTCGGCGCCGCTTGCAGCCGGCGTCAGGGGGCCCGTCGCATCGGCTGTGAAGCTCACCTGCCGGCCGGCCGGCACGATCACCGGCGTGCCGGTCGCGCGGGTCGGGCTCACTTCCACCGCTCCGGCCAGCACCGTGAGGCGGTTGTGCCCGTCTTCGTCGATGCGCACGATGAAGCGCGTGCCCAGCGCGCGCAGCCGGCCTTGCGGCGTTTCGACCAGGAACGGTCGAGGAATTCCGGGGTTCGTGTCGGGTGCGGTCTCGACTAGGATTTCGCCGCTGCGCTGTCGCACCAGCCGCTGCGTGGCGTCGAACGCCACGTCGATGGCCGTCGCCGTGTTCAGCGTGGTGCGGCTGCGGTCGGCCAGCTCGACGGTGCGACGCTCGCCCGTCGCCGTGCGGTACTCGGCCCCGAGCGATGGCCAGGGCACGGCGCGGTAACCCAGCCAGGCCGCGGACGGCGCGGCCACCAGCACGGCCACGGTGCGCAGCAGGGCGCGCCGGTTCGCCAGGCCCCGGCGCCGGTCGAGCACCGGCATGCCCACGTCCGGTGGCACTGCGCCGAACTTGCGGCTCAGTTGCTCGGCGCTGTGCCACACGCGCTGGTGCTCGGGGCTCTGGTCGCGCCACTGCACCCAGCGCTGCGCGTCGGCCTCGGACAGGCGGCCCGCGTACATGCGCGCGAGCCACTGCGCGGCCTCATCGACCAATCGCGGATCGACGGCGCCCTCCGCCTGCGCCGCACTCACGGCGGGGTCGCCAGCATGAGGCGAAGGCACTGCGCGAACCCTTGCGCCATGTAGCGTGTCACGGTGCGCACACTGACCCCGAGCTGCGCGGCGATGTCGTCATAGCCGAGGCCTTCGAGTTGCGACAGCAGGAACGCGGTGCGCGCGCGGGCAGGCAGTTCGTCGAGCAGCGCATCGAGTTCGTGCAACGTTTCGAGCAGGATCGCGCGCTCCTCGACCGAGGGCACCAGTGCTTCAGGCAGCAGCGCGAGCGACGCCTGGTAGGCGCGCTCCAGCGACTGGCGTTCGTGGTGGTTGATCACGAGGCGCTTGGCCACCGTGGTCAGGTAGGCGCGCGGCTCGTGCAGCGTGGGGATGGCACCGGCGCGCAGGCCGGACCAGATGCGCAGGAAGGTGTCGTGCGCGATGTCCGCCGCGTCGAAGCTGTTGCCCACCCTGCCGCGCAGCCAGCTGAAAAGCCAGCCGTGATGCTCGCGGTAGAGGGCGTGCGCCTGCTGTTGCGGGGTCGACTCGCCGACAACCATCGATGCCTCTTTTCAGTTGAGAAACTTTCTCATTCATTATAAATGCGAATACTTCTCAACAAACTGAAGCGTGCCGCGATAAATCCGTGTCAGCCGGTACGACAAATCGTCTTGACGCCCGTTACCCAAGCTGAAACAGAATTGCGTCAAGCGCCAAGGGCGCACGCATCGCAACGAACGAAATGGCGCTGACATCCAAGCGTCTCATTCAGTTCACGGAGGAAACTGGACATGGGTGAACTTTGCAGACTCTGTGGAGGGGACCGAACCTTGCTTTTGAGCCACATCCTGCCAGCGTTTGTGTTCCGGTGGGCGCGTGAGAGCTCAGGTGGCTCGCCCCTGCGCACCACGACGCAACCCAACGTTCGCATTCAGGACGGACTCAAGAAGAGCTTCCTCTGCAGTGAATGCGAAGAACTCTTTAGTCGGGACGAGCGCGAGTTCGCCAATAGGATCTTCTACCCATACGTAGAAAATCCTGGCGCGCAACTCTCCTATGGACCATCACTGCTTCGTTTTTGCACGTCTGTTTCCTGGCGCGTCCTCCGTCTAGCCTTGGAAGAAGGAAGGCTTGAGCCCTGGCAGGATCCGGAGGCAGTCGACCTCTGCCGTAGAGCCGAGGTGGTGTGGCGCGAGTTTCTTCTTGGCGAACGTGCGCACCCGGGCGATTTCCGGCAGCAGTTGCTCCCTTTCGATCTCATCGAGTCGAGCAGCGGCAGCAGTAGTGGTAAAGAGTCGTCCAGCATCAACCGCTATCTGACCCGTGCAATCCAAACGGATCTTTGCTACAGCCCTTCCCAGACGTTCACGTTTGCCAGGCTTGGGCCGATTGCAATCTTCGGCACGATTCGTCAGCGCTCTGCGCCGTGGAAGGGCACAGGGATTCAAGCGAATGAAGGTGTCGTCGGCGGGAAGCGTCAATATGTGCTTCCTGGCTCGCTCTGGGAGTATCTGAATGCCAAGGCCCAACAGAGTGCAGACGCAATGACAGGGCTCTCCAAAAAGCAGAGGGAGAAGATTGACCAGTCATTCCGAAAGAACGTTGATGCTTTTGTGGAAAGTGCAGCGTTCCGCGCGATGGAAGCGGACGTGAGAATGTTTGGGATCGACGCCTTGAGCGATTTTGAGGGTTTGGATGAACGACGCGATGGCAACTTGGACGGTTGAGTCTGTTGGCATGCCTCGACCGAAGCAACGCCCCCCGAAGTGCTGCTAGTCACCAAACCAAAAAATCACCCAGAGACCGACGGTGCCGTACGCGAGCAGCATTGTCAGTGTTGCGCTTTGAAGGGCAAGGCGCGCGCGCTGCAAACGAATGCGAATCATCATTTCAACCCTCTCTCCACAGACGCTCCCCTCGGCTGAGATTGCGCGAGGCCCATCCGTTCGTCAAGCCGAAATTAGTTCACACCAGGTACGGAGCGCCGCGTGCCGCAGGCAGATGCGGTCAGGGGCAAGAATAGGATTGTTGGAGCGACTGCAGTGGGCCCCGAGTCGCCTCCAATCTGCGCTGCCAGTTGTGCGGAAGCAGTGCGTCGATGCGGCCATCATCAAGCAGGTGGCCGCGGACGCTTGGCATGCTGGCGCCCCACAAGATCGCTCAAGGTGAGCGATCCTGTGGGGCGCGCTTTACCACCGGCGTAGAGTCGTTGCACGCCCCGTCCCAAGCGATCCCATTCAGTCCCGACAGATCCCGATTCTTCGCGTTGTTTTGGGTTTTCGTTTCTCAATACCGTTCATCCTTCTGCGGTACCAGAGGAGCAGCCCGGCCAGCGACAGCGTTGCAACCCCCAGCCCGAACAGCGACACCAGCACCTTGTAGGGCGTGCCGAAGGCCCGTGCCATGTGCAGCGCACCCAGCCACTCTTCGAGCCTGTGGCCCCGGGCATCGCCCGCAAAGCCGCGCACCGCGCCGGTCGTAGCATCGATGAGCACGGTGGTCGTGCCCGGCGTTCCGGGCACGTCGAGGCTGGAGTGCACGCGGTACGCATAGACGCCATGGGCGCGGTCCAGGCGCAGGTCGCGCTCCGTGCTCACCGTGAAGTGCTTTTGTGCAGCGAGCACGGCCATCGCCTCGCGGGCGGCTGCATGTGCCGGCTTCCAGTCGATGGCGGGCTCCCGCATCGGCGTGCGCTGCATTGGCACACCGGCCCAGAGATCAGGCGTCGCGGCGACGACCGACATGAGCGGCCGGTAGACGCTCTCGCGCAGGTTGAACATCACGCTCGACCAGGCGAAGACCAGCATCACCAGCCACAGCCAAAGGCCGGCGACGCGATGCACATCCAGCGTCGTGCGCATCGCATTGCCGGAGGGACCGACGCGCCACGCCGCACGCCAGCGCCGCCACCCTCCGCGCGCCGAAGGCTGGGCACTGCGGCGAGGCAAGGTCAGCCAGAGACCGATGAAGCAGTTGAAGGTCCAGAGCAGGCCGACCGTGCCGAGAATGCCCGCGCTCCATGGCGCTGGCAGCGCGAACGCGTAGTGCAAGCGGTAGAGAAAGCTCACCGCCGTCTCGCGCTGGAACAGCGACGCGCCCCACAGGCGTGTGCCCTGCACCCTGCCGTCGTAAGGGTTCAGGAACAGCTCGTCCACATCGAGCGGCATCGTCAGGCCGGTCGCCGGATCGGTTCGGGCCGACAGGATGTAGCGCAACGACCGGTCGGCCTGGCAGTCCAGCAGCACCGTGTCGACAAGCGCCTGCGGTGGTGCGACGCGCTGCGCCATCTCGCGCAACGCGAAAGGATCGAGCGGCCGAGCCCCGCCTGACGGTGGCGACGCCGTCACGAAGAGCGCCGGGTTGAGCCAGGCCTCGAGCCGGTCCTCGAAGGCCAGCAGGCTGCCGGTCAGGCCCGCCAGCACCAGGAAGAGCCCGGTGGCAAGGCCGGCCCATCGGTGCAGGCGCAGCAGCAGCGGTCGCGACATCGCGCGGCGGCGGCGCGCGCTCAGTCGCCCGCGCGCGGCAGGGTGAACGCCAGCGTGGCTTCGAGCCCGTCTTCGTCGGCTTCGCGCCGGTCGCTGCGCGGCCGGTTGAGCGACACCGCCACCACATTGAGACCGCTGCTGCCCACCACGACCGTGGCGCGCCCCGCCTTGTCGGTCTTCACACGCGGGCCTGCGGTGTGGCCGATGAAGTCGGCGATGACCGACACGCCCGCCACCGGCTGCCCCTTGGAGAGCACGCGCAGCGGCAGCGGCTGGCCCCGGCGCAAGGTCGACGGATCGACCAGCGGCACGATCTCGAGGTCAGTGCCCAGCGGCTGCAACGGCATCCGCACCGGCTTGAGCAACGTGGTGCCGTACTTCATGTAGTAGCCCGCGCGGCGCGCGTCGGGCACCTTCAGGCGCGAGCCGCTGACCCACTTGCCGTCGGCGCCTTGCGACCAGAAGCCGTCTTCCACCGCCACCGAGAGCACGGCCGCATCGGCCGCGGGCTCGACGACGACGTTGCGCTCGCGCGGCAGCAGCTTGACGGCCGAGGCCTCGCCGTTCGCGGTGAAAGCCTTCACCGCGTGCACCTGCTTCGGGTCGTAGGCTTCGTCGAGCGCGCCTTCGCCGAGCACCAGGGCCAGTTCACCCGCACGCTGTGCCACCCACACGCCGTGGGCCGAGACGACACCGCTTGCCAGCAGCATCGACAGGCTGCATGCGGCGAGTGCAAGGATCTTTTGGGTCGTCATGGCGGCCCCTTCAGAAGTTCACCGTCGTCGCCAGGCGGACGATGCGCGGGTTGCCTTGCGTCACGCCGCCGTAGTTGACGGAGCTCCAGTAGCGCTTGTTCGTGACGTTCTCGATCGACAGGCGGATCACCGAGGCCTTGCCCATCACCTTCGTGACGTAGGCCGCGCCGAGGTCCCAGCGCGTGAAGCTCGGGACGATCATGGTGTTGGCGCGGTCCAGCGGCCGGTTGCCCACGTGGTAGACGCCGGTGTTGAACGAGAGGCCCGGCACCGCGCTCAGGCGGTAGTCGAGGAACACGTTGGCCTGGAAGCGCGCGACGTTGCTGGGTCGGCGGCCTTCGAGCGCCGCGTCGCCGGTGTCGCGCTGCTCGGCGTCGAGCCAGGACACGCCGGCGATGCCGCTCAGCTGCGGCGTGATCTCGCCGTTGGCGGTGAACTCCACGCCGCGGTGGCGCTGGTTGCCCTTCTGGCGAAAGATGTTGTCGGCGGGCGTGACAGCCTGCAGCGGCTTGTCCATGTCGAAGATCGCGGCGGTGAGCATCAGGCCGTCGCGCACGCGGCTCTTCACGCCGATCTCGTACTGGCGACTCTTGATGGGGCCGAGCTTCTGCAGCGCGTTCTCGGCATAGCTCGGTGCGTAGGCGCCCTGCTCGAAGCCTTCGCCGTAGGTGGCGTAGACGGTCGTGTGCTCGGCCGGCTTGTACATCACGCTCAGCGTGGGCACGGTGACGCGGGTCGTGTACTTGGGCGTGCCGTCGTACTTGCTGCCGATGTCACTGCTGTAGCTGATGTGGCGCGCGCCCAGCAGCAGCTGCCACTGCGGCGTGAAGCTGATGGTGTCGCTCACGAACACGCTGCGCTGGCGCGCGGTGCTCGCGGGGAGGTGCGTGTCGTCCGACAGGAAGGGCTGCGGGTAAGGCAACGGCCGGAACACGTTGCCGATCATCTGCGGGAAGCGCTGGTAGTCGCCGTCGGGCGATTGCAGGCTGGAATACGAATAGCCGATGACCGTCTCGTGCCCGATGCTGCCGGTCTTGAAGCGGCCGGTGGCGAACACCTGCCCCGCCGCGGTCGGGTATGGCTCGGCCTCGTAGCGCGTGTTGCCCTTGAGCACGTCGCCATTCGGTGCGATCTGCGAGGCGTTGAAGAAGATCGCGTTGCGCTTGCTGCGGCTGAAGCCCAGCTGCGCGGTCAGGTCCCAGTTGCTGTTGAGCGCGTAGTCGAGGCGCGCGCCGATGTTCCAGGCGTCGGTCTTGTACTGGCCCCAGGGCTGGCCGACCAGCGTGCGCGGGTCGAAGCGCGAGGCGGCGAGCACGGTGCCGTTGCTGAGCGGGCCGATCATGCCGCTGGCTGCGAGCGATTTCTTCTGCCAGTCGAAGTCCAGCTGCAGCAGTGCGTCGCGGTTGATCTTGATGTCCACCGCGCCGCTCAGGAAGTCGCGCTTCAGGTCGCCGAAATGCGTGAAGTCGCCGACCTTCTCGGTCGCGGCATTGAAGCGGTAGCCCACGGTGCCGTTGGCGTCGAGCGGGCCGCCTGCGTCGATAGCTGCATAGCGGCCGCCCTGGGTGCGCACCTCGGCCGTCACGCTGGCAAAGCGCTCGCGCGTCGGGCGCTTCACCACATAGTTGACGATGCCGCTGGGCTCGCCCACGCCATACAGGAAACCCGACAGGCCCTTGAGCACGTCGACGCGCTCCTTGTTCTCCAGCGGCACGTCGCTGTACACGTTGGCCAGCAGGCCGTCGCGGCGCACGTTGTTGAAGGTGTTGGCCGAGAAGCCGCGCACGGCCACGCCGTCGAAGGACGAGAAGCCCGAGGTCGGCGTGACGGACGGGTCGTTGCGCAACACGTCGAGCGCGGTGCGGGCGCGCTGCGCCTCGATGGTGTCGACGCTGTAGGAGCCCACGGCGAACGGCAGGTCTTGCAGCGAGCGGATGCCGAGCGCGCCGGCGTTGACGTCCTGCACGTCGTACAGCCGCTCGCGCTGGGCGCTGACGGTGACCGGGGCCAGGGTGGCGCCTTCGGCCGGTGCGGCTGCTGCATTCGGTACGGCTCCAGCGCCCACGGTCTTGCGCAGGCGCCAGCCGCCGCTGGCACCGGGCACCGCCTCCAGGCCGCTGCCCGACAACAGATGACCCAGGCCTTCCGACACGCTGTAGGTGCCCTGCAGGCCGGCACTCTCCAGGCCCCGCGTCAGCGTGGGGTCGATCGCGATCATCACGTTGGCTTCGCGGCCGAAGCGGCCGAGCACGCTGTCCAGCGAGCCGGGGGCGATGGCGTAGGGCCGGCTCGGGCCGGCGGCCTGCGCCGTCTGCGCCCAGGCCGAGGGCCCGCCCGTGGCCGTCACGCCCAGGGCGGCGGCCAGGCAGGCGGCGCGGGCGAGCGTTGCCAACGGAGAAGGCCGGAAACGGAGTCCGGGCCGTGCGATGAATGCCATGTGAAGCGCTCTCTGTGATCGATGGAATGAAGGAAGCCCGAGCCGCTTGCTTGCATCAAGCATTTCGCAGCTCCTGTTCCGTTGATGCACGAGACTTCGAAACCTGCCGCTTTTCGGCAGATTTTTTTGCAAGCCGCTTCAGCGGGCCGCGACCGTGACCCAGTAGCGGCTCAGCGAACGCACCTGCACGGGCAGCGTTTCCTCCAGCATGCGCAGCACGGCGTCGGTGTCGGCGAGCGGGAAGGCGCCGCTCACGAGCACCTCCGACACCGCGCGGTCGCATCGCAACACGCCGGGACGGTAGCGGCCCAGTTCGGCGAGGAACTCGGCCAGCCGCATGCGCTCGACCACGAGGCTGCCATCGGTCCAGGCCGCGGCGCCTTCGCCGGGCGGCCGCAATGCGCCGATGCCGCCCGCGCCGTAGCCGACCCGGCGGCCGGCCGGCACGCGCTGCACCGGGGTGCCCTCGCCCACCTGCAGATCGACCGCGCCTTCGAGCACCGTCAGCTCGCTGCGGGGACCGTCGGCGTCGTCGAAGGCGCGGACCACGAAGCGCGTGCCGACGGGCACGAGGCGGCCGTCGCGGCCCAGCACCACGAACGGTCGGCCGGCGGCATCCTTGGCGGTGGTCACCATGATTTCGCCGTCGAGCAGGCGCAGCGTGCGGCGCGTGGCGTCGATGCGCACGTCGATCGCGGTGCGCGTGTTCAGAAAGACCTGCGTGCCATCGGCGAGCACTACCTGCCGGCGCTCACCGGCGACCGTACAGTGGTCGGCGTTCAGCGCGGCGATGTCGTGCCGCAGCGTCCAGGCCGCCACGGCGCCGACGCCCAGGCCTGCCACCGCCTTCAGCGCCCATCGGCGCTGCTGGTGGTCGACGCCGCGCAGGGTCGAGCGGACGATCTGCGCAGGCACGGCGCCGGTGCCTTCGCGCAGGTCGCGGCCCAGCCCGCTCAGGCGCAGCCAGGCGCGTTCGTGATCGGGATGCGCGCGGCGCCAGAGGTCGCAGGCCTCGGCCTCGCGGACCGAGGCGCTGCCGGACTGGATCTTCACCAGCCACGCCACCGCCTGTTCGACGATGGCCGGGTCGATCGATCGTGCGGAATCGGCGGCCGGCTTGAACACCAGGCGCTCGCCCCAACGGCCGGGCTCACTCGCCATAGACAGCGTGGTAGCAATGCAGGTAGGCCTTGCCCATCGCCTTCTGCACGACGTTGAGCGACAGCCCGAGCTGCGCGGCGATCTGCGGGTAGGTCAGGCCGTCGAGCTGCGCCATCAGGAAGATCTCGCGCACATGCGGCTTGAGCCCGTCGAGCACGCGGCTCACCGCGGTGAGCGCCTCCAGCACCAGCATCCGCGTTTCTGGCGACGGGCTGGTCGCCTCGGGCAGGTGCGCGATCGCGTCGAGGTAGGTGCGCTCCAGCGCCAGGCGGCGAAAGTACTGGGCGGCGATGCGGCTCGCCACCGTCGTCAGGTAGGCGCGCGGCTCGCGCAGCGGCCCTGCTTCGTTCGACGAGAGGATGCGCGCAAAGGTGTCCTGCGCCAGGTCGGCCGCGTTCTCCACGTTGCCGAGCTTGCGGCGCAGCATGTCCAGCAGCCACGGCTGATGCTCGCAGTACAGCGTGCGCACGAGGTGGATGGAAGCGTCGGAAGGAGGCATGGGAGCGTGCGGTGCGCAGCATCAATCTGATTGCGAATCGTTCTCATTGTAGGACAATGGTTTCGAATTCGGGCTCCCCCGCCGGGCCGAAGGTGTGGCAATCCTGCGACAAGAGTTCCCGTCTATTTGCAAACCAAAGGTAAAGCCAGTCACGAGACTGATTGCGAGTCATTATCATTTCTTCTCTTGCTTCGTGTCTCGCACCAGCGTCCGCCCTGCTGTACGGAACCGGCCAAGGCAAGACCGCCCTGCCCGACGGGGCCACTCCAACACCAAGAATCGCAATGACCCATATCCAAAGTCGCAAGCACTCGCCTGCACGCTACCTCTCCGGCCGAGCGGCCACCGCCACCCTCGTGGCCCTCGGCGCCTCGGTGTCCGCCCATGCACAGTCCACGCTGAACGAAGTCCGCGTCGAAGCCTCGACCGATTTCAAGACCGAGAAGTCGGCCTCGCCCAAGTTCACCGCCCCGCTGCTGGACACGCCCAAGTCGATCACGGTGATCCCCCAGGAAGTCATCCGCCAGACCGGCGCGACCACGCTGGTCGACGCGCTGCGCACCTCCCCCGGCATCACCTTCGGCGCCGGCGAAGGCGGCAACCCGGTGGGCGATCGCCCGTTCATCCGCGGCTTCGATTCGCAAAGCGACACCTACGTCGACGGCGTGCGCGACGGCGCCGCACAGACGCGCGAAATCTTCAACGTGGAGTCGGTCGAGGTCGTCAAGGGCCCCAGCTCCGTGTTCGGCGGTCGTGGCTCGGCCGGCGGCTCGGTCAACATCGTCAGCAAGGCCCCGCAGGCCGAGAACTTCTTCAGCGGCTCGATCGGCCTGGGCACCGATTCGTACCAGCGCGAAACGATCGACATCAACCGCAAGCTCTCCGACAGCGTGGCGGCGCGCCTGAACGCGATGAACTTCAAGTCGGACATCGCCGGCCGCGGCCCGGTCAACGTCAAGCGCTGGGGCATCGCACCGAGCGTGACCTTCGGCATGAACTCGCCCACGCAGGTCACGCTGAGCTACTACCACTACGAGACGAACGACCTGCCCGACTCGGGCATTCCGTACAACAACCCGTTCAGCTCGGGCGCCAACATGGCGCTCAACGGCGACGGCCAGCCCATCGCGGTGCCGCGCGGCACCTACTACGGCATCGTCGGGCGCGACTACCAGCGCACCAAGGTCGACGCCGGCACGATCGACGTCAAGCACGACTTCGGCGGCGGCATGGTGCTGCGCAACGTCACGCGCTCCAGCCAGTCGACCAACGACTACATCTGGACGCAGCCCGACGACAGCCGCGGCAACTTCCTGGTCAACGGCGGCATCTGGCGCCGGCCCAACAACCGCGTGTCCGACTCCGATTCGCTGGTCAACCAGACCAGCCTGTCGGGCAAGTTCGAAGCCGCCGGCATGAAGCACACCTACGTGGCCGGCCTCGAACTCGGCAAGGAAGCCACGACCAAGGGCAACTACCTGTTCCTGCAGGACCTGAAGACCGGCTACGAGACCTACCCCCGCAGCGCCGTCAGCGGCACGAACTGCGCCGTGGGCTCGGGCGTGCGCAGCGCCTTCAACTGCACGACGATGCTGAACCCGAACCCGTACGACCCGTGGACCGGCGCGATCACCCGCTCGCCCGCCGTGACCGAGGTCAAGACGCGCACCACCTCGCTGTATGCCTTCGACACGATCGAGTTCAACCCGCAGTGGTCGCTGAACCTGGGCCTGCGCTGGGACGACTACAAGACCCGCGCGGTCACGCCGGCCTATGCCACGCCCATCGCCGTCACGGCGGCGGTGCCGAGCACCGCCCTCACCGGCTCGACCAGCCTCGCGGTGCGCCCGGGCGGCGTGGTGCCGGGCATCGAGCTGGAGAACAAGGCCTCGTTCCTGAACTACCAGGCCGGCCTGGTCTACAAGCCGGCGCCCAACGGCAGCATCTACGTGTCGTACGGCACCTCGTCGACGCCTCCGGGCACCGACGGCGGCGACGGCGCCGACGGCATCTCGGCGGCCATCCGCAACCTGAAGCCGCAGGAAAGCCGCAGCTTCGAGCTCGGCACCAAGTGGGAAGTGCTGGACCGCCGCCTGGTCCTGACCTCGGCGATCTTCCGTACCGACATGAAGAACGCCCGCACCGTCGCGGCGGACGGCAGCACGCAGAACGTGGGCAAGAAGCGCGTGCAAGGCGTCGAGTTCGGCCTGGCCGGCAGCATCACCCGCGACTGGCAGGTGTTCGGCGGCTACACCTACCTGGACGCCAAGCTCACGGACAACGGCTTTGCCCTGACGAACGGCGTGTACACGCCCTCGCCTTTCAACGGCAATGCGTTCCCGAACACGCCGCGCAACAGCGCAACGCTGTGGACCACCTACACCGTCATGCCCGGCCTCACCATCGGCGGCGGCGCGACCTACGTGGGCAAGCAGTACGGCAACGTCAACAACACCAAGTGGATTCCGTCGTACGTGAAGTACGACGCCATGGTGAGCTACGTGGTCAACAAGAACTTCAGCCTGCAGCTGAACATCCAGAACCTGACCAACAAGTACTACTTCGACAAGGCCTACGCCTCGCACTACGCGACGGTGGGCGCGGGCCGCTCGGCCTCGCTGACGGGTACCTTCTCGTTCTGATGATGCCCGGCGCCTGAACGGCGCCCACAAGACAACGCCGCGCGGATGCATCTGCATCCGCGCGGCGTTGTCGTTTGTTCAGGCGCACAGTCGAAGGCGAACCCGGCCCGCTCTCTGCCGCACTGCCGGGCGACCTGCCGCGAAGCCAACCACCGGCTTCGCGCCGCCCATAAAAAAATCCTCAGGTGCTTGCAGCACATGAGGATTGATTGGGGGGTTCTGGTAGGACGTACTGGATTCGAACCAGTGACCAACGGATTAAAAGTCCGCTGCTCTACCAACTGAGCTAACGTCCCGGAACCATTTTTCTTGCTTCTTGCCGACGTCGAATCCGGCAAAGCCTTGGATTATAGCGTGCTGTTTCTCGCAATTTCGTCGAGCACCCACCCTGCCGCACATTGACCGAAGGTGGCGGTCACGCTGACCACCGATCCATAGCCGTGGCAGTTGAGCGAACCGTCGCCCGAATCGATCTGGCACGACGCATCGGGCGGTGCCACGCTCTCGCGGCTGAACACGCAGGCCAGGCCGATCTTGCGGCCTTCGCGCGGCGCGCCGTGCAGCTTGCGCAGCCGCTGGCGAAGCTGGGCCAGCAGCGGGTCGTGGGTGACGAGCGACAGGTCGTCGATGTCGACCTTGTGCGCCTGCCGCTTGCCGCCCGCCGCACCGACCGTGATGAACGCGGTGCTGCGCGACACCGTGCGCGCCCATGCGGCCATGGCGAGCTTGGCCTTCACCTGGTCGCAGGCGTCGATGACCGCGTGAACGGGCCCATGAGTGGCTTGCGCGGTGTCGAGCAGCGAAGCCCAGTTGTCGGGCTCGACGAACTCGTCGATGGCGAGCACCTGGCACTCGGGATTGATCTGCGCGATGCGCTCGCGCATGGCTTCGACCTTGGCCTGCCCCACCGTCGAGTCGAGCGCGTGGATCTGGCGGTTGATGTTCGACTCCGACACGTGGTCGAGGTCGATCAGCGTGAGGCGCCCCACCCCGCTGCGCGCCAGCGCCTCGACAGCCCACGAGCCCACGCCGCCGATGCCGACGACCAGCACATGGGCATGGCGGATGCGCGCGGCACCGGCCACGCCATAGAGGCGCTCGAGGCCACCGAAGCGGCGCGCAAAGTCAGGCGCCGCGGTGTCGGTGACGACATCCGCGGCGGCCATGGGGAGCGAGGAGGCTTCGGGTGAAGCGCTCAAGCGGACAGCTCCGCTGAAACGGTCATTGCGTCAACGCAGGCGCGACAGACGCTCACGGCCGGCCTGTGCGGCTTCCGACTGCGGGTAGGCCTTGGCCAAGTCTTCCAGCGTGCGGCGTGCGGCGCGCGTGTCCTTCAGTTCGATCTGGCAGTTCGCGATCGACAGCACGGCTTCGGGCGCCTTGGCGTGGTCGGGTGCGAGCGAGAGCATCGAACGGAAATTGGCGATGGCTTCGTTGTAGTTGCGCGTGGCGTACTGCGCATTGCCGAGCCAGAACAGCGCGGACGCGTTGTAGCCGCTTTGCGGATAGCGCTTCACGAACTCGGCGAAGGCGGTCTGGGCCTGCGCGAACTGGCCCGCGCGGAAGATGCCCAGGGCAGCTTCGAAATCGGCCTTTTCCTTCGGATCGGCGTTGAACTCGCGGCCGTCGATCGAGACCTTCGAAGGCTCGTTCTGCTTGAGCTTGTCGTCGATCGTGGTCTGGCGCGACTGCATTTCGCTCAGCGTGCGCGTGAGCTGCTCGTTCTGGCCGGTCATGCGTGCCAGTTCGCCGCGCATCTGCTCGATCTGGCTTTGCAGGTCGAGCAGGCTGCGACGCAGCTGGCCGTTTTCGTCGGCCAGGCGCTGGTCGGTCTGCTGGCGCATGGCTTCGACGCGCTGGCGCAGGTCGAGGATGGCCTTGCGGGCCTCGTCGTCCTCGAACAGCGCAGCCTGCGAGCCGGCCGACGCGCAGAGCAAGGCGGCGGCGAGGGCCGCGCCTCGCCACAGGGCACGTGGCTGCATCACCGGGTGTAGCGGATTTCAGCGCGACGGTTCTGCGCCCACACTTCTTCACCCGAGCCTTGGGCCGCGGGCTTTTCCTTGCCGAAGCTCACGGCTTCGATCTGGCTGTCGTTCACGCCCAGCAGCGTGAGCGCACGGCGCACGGCTTCGGAACGCTTCTGGCCGAGAGCCAGGTTGTACTCGCGGCCGCCGCGCTCGTCGGTGTGGCCTTCGATCGAGATGCGACGTTGCGTGGCGCCCTTGAGGAAGCGCGCATGGCCGTCGATCACCGACTGGAACTCGGGCTTGACCGTGTAGCTGTCGTAGTCGAAGTACACGATGCGTGCCACGCCGACCGGACCTTGCGCCGTGTTGGCGTTGGGGTCGATGGTCACGGGCGCCACGGCGGTCGCGCCGCCTTGCTGGCCGCCAGCCGTGCCGGTGCGGTCGGAGACCGGCGTTTCGTTGAGCTTGGTGCCCGACGAGCAACCGGCGATGAGCGCCACGATGGCGAGCGAATAAATCGTACGTTTCAACATTTGCGAACTCCTCAAGTAAATTTATCTGGTCAATGCTTATTGCTTTTGAAACGGACCCCAGTCCGGTTCGCGGATGTCTCCCGCCTGGCCCGCGAGGCGGGCCTTGATTTTTCCGTCCAGCGTGGTCGTCATGAGCGCCTCGCGACCTTGCAGGTGCGTCGCATAGACGATCAGCTTGCTGTTGGGTGCGAAGCTCGGGCTCTCGTCGGCCGTGGTGTCGGTGATCGCGGCGACATTGCCGCTGGCCAACTCCATCACGTGGAGTTTGAACGCACCGCCGACCCGCGAGATGTAGGCCAACCACCGGCCATCGCCGCTGACAGATGGAGAAATGTTGTAGGTGCCGCTGAAGGTGACCCGCGTCGGGTTGCCGCCGCTGGCGCTCATCTTGTAGATCTGGGGCGCGCCGCCGCGGTCGCTCACGAAGTAGATCGTGCTGCCGTCGGCCGAGTACACCGGCTCGGTGTCGATGCTCGAGCTCTGGGTCAGGCGGCGCGGTTCGCCGCCGCTGGCCGGGATGGTGAACAGCTGCGAGCCGCCGTCGCGGCTGAGCGTGACCGCCAGCGAGCCGCCGTCGGGTGCCCACGCCGGGGCGCTGTTGGAGCCCTTGAAGTTGGCGAGCAGCCGACGCTGGCCGCTGGCCACGTTGTGCACGTAGACCACGGGCTTGCGCGACTCGAAGGACACGTACGCCAGTTGCTGGCCGTTGGACGACCAGCAGGGCGAGATGATCGGCTCGGGGCTGGCCAGCGCGGCCTGCGCGTTCTCGCCGTCGGCGTCGGCCACCCACAGCGAGTAGCGGCTGCCGCCCTTGGTGACGTAGGCGATGCGGGTCGAGAAGATGCCCTTGTCGCCGGTCAGCTTTTCATAGACGTAGTCGGCGATGCGGTGGGCCGCCAGGCGCAGGTCGCCCTGCGGCACGGTGTAGCTCTGGCCGCCGAGGTCGCGGTCTTTCACGACGTCCCACAGGCGGAAGCGCACGTCGTAGCGGCCGTCGGCCAGCCGGCTCACGCTGCCCACCACGAGCGAATCGGCGGTGCGCTGGCGCCACAGGGCGAGGTCGGGGCGCGAGGACTCGTCGAGTGCCTGGCCCGAGGCATCGACGCCGCGGAACTGGCCGCTGCGTTCGAGGTCGGCCTGAACGATGTCGGAAATCTTCTGCGGCGAGGCGTCCTGCCCCTTGAAGGGCACGAGCGCGATCGGCAGCTGCGTCAGCCCCACGCCCGACACCTCGACCCGGAACTGGGCCATGGCAGGAAGCATGGGAGAGGCAGCAAGGGCCGCGATGAGGCTGCGGCGCGCAATCAACGATGAAGAAGGAGTTGGGGAAAGATCTGGCAACGGCTTGTTCATGCGGTTCGGAGAGGTTTCCGGGTAAAAAGTTTCTCCCCGGCGTTTCACGGGCCACATGTTACACACTGGGTTGAACCCGCCGTCACAAAACGTTTATCCGGCGAAATGGTCCTACAGCCCCTCCAAAAGGCGGTCGGAGCCGCCCCGTAAAATCCGCCGCCATATGCAAGCATCCCCCGGCAGCGAGAGCGCCCGCCCTCCCCTCATGCGCCGGCTGGCGCGACTCATGACCTGGTTCGGCAGTTCGCGCCAATGGTGGGCCGTGGGGCTGATCGGCGCCCTGCTGGCCGCACTCACCGAGCCGCTCATGGCCGCCCTGCTCAAGCCGCTGCTCGACCGGGGCTTCACGCGCGGCGAGATGCCGCTGTGGTTCATTCCGGCCGCCGTGCTGCTGCTGTTCGCGGTGCGCGGCATCGCCCAATTCATTTCGCAGTACGCGCTCTCGCGCATCGCCAACGAAGGCATGCAGAAGCTGCGCCGCGTTCTGTTCGAACGGCTGCTCGGCGCCGAGCTGGCGCTGTTCGCGCGGCAGTCGGCCAGCGCGCTGTCGAACACCGTGGTGTACGAGGTGCAGACCGGCGCCATGCTGCTGGTGCAGGCGCTGCTCGGGCTCTCGCGCGACGGCTTCACGTTGATCGCGCTGCTGGGCTATCTGGTCTACCTGAACTGGAAGCTCACGCTCATCGTCGCTTTCCTGGTGCCCAGCATCTCCTGGATCATGAAGGTGTTCTCCAAGCGCCTGTACAAGCTCACGCAGCAGGGCCAGCAGGCCACCGACGAGCTGGCCTACGTGGTCGAGGAAAACGTGCTGGCCCACCGCGTGGTGCGGCTGCACGGCGCCGAGCAGGCGCAGGAGCGCCGCTTCGAACAGCTGAGCCAGCGCCTGAACCGCCTGGCCGTGAAGTCCACCATCGCCCAGGCCGCCACCACGCCGCTGACGCAGATGATGGCCTCGCTGGCGCTGTCGGTGGTGGTGATGATCGCGCTGTGGCAAAGCGGCAAGCAGGGCTTCACGGTGGGTGGCTTCGTCGCCTACATCACGGCCATGCTGATGCTGATCGCGCCAATCCGCCGCCTCGCCGAAGTCGCCGGACCGATCACGCGCGGACTCGCAGCGCTGGAGCGTGGCCTGATCCTCATCGACGAGGTGGCGCCGGAATCGCAGGGCACCTTCAGCGTCGCACACGCCCAAGGCCACATCGAACTGCGCAACGTGCAGGTCAGCTACCGCGGCGACGACGAACAACGCGCGCTCGACGGCGTGAACCTCGTCATCGAGCCGGGCCAGGTGGTGGCCTTCGTCGGCCCCTCGGGCTCGGGCAAGACCACGCTGGTCAACCTGCTGCCGCGCTTCGTGCAGCCCAGCGGCGGCCAGGTGCTGCTCGATGGCCATGACACCAGCGAATGGCAGCTCAAGAGCCTGCGCGCCCAGTTCGCGATGGTGAGCCAGGACGTGGTGATGCTCAACGACACGCTCGCCGCCAACGTGGCGCTGGGCGGCGACATCGACCTCGCCCGCGTGCAGTCCTGCCTCGAGGCGGCCAACCTGAGCGCGCATGTCGAGACGCTGCCGCAGGGCATCGAGACCGTGCTGGGCCACAACGCCACGCAGCTCTCGGGCGGTCAGCGCCAGCGGCTGGCGATTGCCCGCGCGCTCTACAAGAACGCGCCTGTGCTGCTGCTCGACGAAGCCACGTCGGCCCTGGACACCGAATCGGAACGGCTGGTGCAGGACGCCCTGCAACGCCTGATGCAGGGCCGCACCACGCTGATCGTGGCGCACCGCCTGTCGACCATCCAGCATGCCGACCGCATCATCGTGATGGAGCAAGGCCGCATCGCCGAGCAGGGCAGCCACGAGCAGCTGATGGCGAGCGACGGGCTCTATGCGCGACTGCAGACGCTGGCGGTGCGCAGCGCGGCGCCGGGGCAGGACCCGACGCTCTGAGCGTCAGCGCGCGGTGCGCGCCTTCTTCGCCGCTGGTGCGGCGTTCTGCGGCGGCAGCGTGCCATCGGACACCAGCACGCCCGTCGACAGGATGAACTCCGCAGCGCTTTCGATGTCGCCCTGCAGCGCGGCCCGGGCCTTGGCGCCGTCGCGGCGCTTCAGCGCGGCCAGCAGGGCCGCATGGTGCGACATCGCCACCTTGTCCCCGACGCGGCGCGAGCCGGCCCGCAGGTCGTAGTTGAGGATGGGGCCGATGCGCAGCCACAGCGCCTCGATCATCTGCAACAACACCGGCATGTCGGCGGCGGCGTAGACCGCGAAGTGGAACTCCTTGTTGAAGGTGACGAGCTTCGAGCCGTCCGGGCTCGCCGCATTCATCTCGGCCGCGAATTCGTCGTGCCAGCGCGTGATGTCGCGCAGCGCCACCGCGCCCGATGCCGAGGCCGCCAGCTCCGTGGCCAGGCCTTCGAGGTTGGTGCGGATGGTGGTGATTTCCTTGAACTGCGCCGCCGTCATCCGGGGCACGCGCAAGGTGCGGCTGGGCGTGAGTTCGAGCGCCTGCTCGGCCACCAGGCGCTGCATCGCCTCGCGCACCGGCATCACGCTCACGCCCAGCGCCTCGGCCGCGCTGCGCAATGAAATCTGCTCGCCCGGCATCATCTGCCCGCTCATCACGAGGTCGCGCAACTGGTCGTAGACGTTGGCGCTGAGCGTCTGGCGCTTCAGGGGGGTGACGAGATCGGTGAGGCTCATGCGTCGAAGTATATGGCCGGGGTATTCCCTATGAATTATCTGTGATCACAGATATACGATCCCCGTCATTCCAAAATCGACCTCAAGGATCTCTTCAGCATGTGGAACAACAACTCCCTCGCCGGCCGGCGCGTGCTCGTCACCGCCGGTGCCAACGGCATCGGCCTGGACATCGTGCGCAGCTTCGCGGCGGCGGGCGCCAAGGTCTTCGTCTGCGATGTGCAGGCTGCCAGCCTCGACCAGCTGGCGCGCGAGCTGCCCGAGGTGGGCCGCTGCGTCGCCGACGTGTCCAACGAGGACGACGTGGCCCGCCTGTTCGAGGCCGTCGACCGCGAACTCGGCGGCCTCGATGTGCTGGTGAACAACGCCGGCGTGGCGGGCCCCACCGGCCCGGTCGAGACCGTCTCGCTCGCCGACTGGGAACGCACGATGGCCGTCAACGTCACCGGCCAGTTCCTCTGCGTGCGGCTGGCCGTGCCGCGGCTGCGCAAGGGCCGCCTGCCCGCCATCATCAACCTGTCCTCGGCCGCCGGGCACCTGGGCATGCCGGGGCGCTCGCCCTACTCCGCCTCGAAGTGGGCCGTCATCGGCTTCACGAAAACGCTGGCACTCGAACTCGGCGCCGACGGCATCCGCGTCAACGCGATCCTGCCCGGCGCGGTCGATGGTCCGCGCATCCGCGCGGTGATCGCCGCCAAGGCCGAGACGCTGGGCAAGCCGCTCGACGAAGTGACGCGCGCCTACACCGCGCAGGCCGCGCTGGGCCGCATGGTCACGGCCACGGACATCGCGAACATGGTGCTGTTCGCCGCCAGCGACCTGGCCGCCAGCGTCACGGGCCAGGAGCTCGTGGTGGACGGCCACACGCAGGCACTGAGCTGATCCGCTCGCACGCCCTTTCTTTCCCTCTTCTTCTCTCCGGACACCTCATGGCCCAACGCCCCAAAGCCATCATCACCTGCGCCCCCACGGGCGCCATCCACACGCCCAGCATGTCGCCGCACCTTCCCGTGACGGCCGACGAGATTGCGCAAGCCTCGATCGAAGCCGCCCGCGCGGGCGCCGCGATCCTGCACTTGCATGCGCGCGACCCGAAGGACGGCCGCCCCTCGCAGGACCCGGACCTGTTCCGCCCCTTCCTTTCGAAAATCAAGGCCGCGACCGATGCGGTGATCAACATCACCACCGGCGGCAGCCCGCACATGAGCGTCGAGGAGCGCATGCGCCCGGCCACCACCTTCAAGCCCGAGCTCGCGTCGCTCAACATGGGCTCGATGAACTTCGGCCTCTTTCCCATGCTGGAGCGCTTCAAGTCCTTCGCGCATGAATGGGAGCGCGAGCACCTGGAGAACAGCCGCAACCTGATCTTCAAGAACACCTTCGCCGACATCGAGAACATCCTCCAGCTCGGCAACGCCAACGGCACGCGTTTCGAGTTCGAGTGCTACGACGTGAGCCACCTCAACAACCTGCGGCACTTCCTGGACCGCGGGCTGGTGCAGGCCCCGGTCTTCGTGCAGACGGTCTTCGGCATCCTGGGCGGCATCAGCGCCGACCCCGAAGACCTGATGCACATGCGCCGCACCGCCGCGCGGCTGTTCAGCGACCGCTTCGAGTGGTCGATCCTCGGCACCGGCCGCAACCAGCTGCCGCTGGCCACCATCGGCGCCGCCATGGGCGCGCACGTGCGCGTCGGGCTCGAAGACTCGCTGTGGATCGGCCCGGGCCGGCTCGCCGCGTCGAGCGCCGAACAGGTGCTGCGCATCCGCGCCGTGCTGGAGGCCCTGAACATCGACATCGCGACACCCGCCGAAGCCCGCGAGATCCTCGGGCTCAAGGGCGCGGCGAACGTCGACTTCTAGCCCCGCGCCAGAACCGCCCGGCCCGTGACCGGGCCGCATCTGCACGTCGGCGCGCGCCGGCGACCTTCCGCCAGAACACGACACGACAGGACAGGAGAGAGACATCCCATGCAACACCCATCCATCCCCGCCACGCCGCCGGGCCTGCGCGGCCGCCAGGCCGTCGACGAACAGGCCTCGCTCAATGCGCTGATCTTCCGCAAGCTCATGCCGCTGCTGGTGCTGGCCTATGTGATCAGCTTCATCGACCGCACCAACATCGCGCTGGCCAAGAGCCACATGGCCGTGGACATCGGCATCTCGGCGGCCGCCTACGGGCTGGGCGCCGGGCTGTTCTTCCTGAGCTACGCGCTGCTCGAAGTGCCCAGCAACCTCGTGATGCACCGCGTGGGGGCCCGCTGGTGGATCGCCCGCATCATGATCACCTGGGGCCTGCTGTCGGCGGGCATGGCCTTCGTCACGGGCGAGACCTCGTTCTACGTGATGCGCATCCTGCTCGGCGCGGCGGAAGCCGGCCTGTTCCCGGGCGTGATGCTGTACCTGAACTACTGGTTCGGCCGCAAGGACCGCGCACGCGCCACGGGCTACTTCCTGCTCGGCGTGTGCATCGCGAACATCCTCAGCGGCCCGGTCGGCGGCGCGCTGCTGCAGATGGACGGCCTGTGGGGCTGGCACGGCTGGCAATGGATGTTCGTGCTCGAAGGCCTGCCCGCCGTGGCGCTGGCCTTCGTGGTCTGGCGCAAGCTGCCTGACGGGCCTTCGAGTGCCAGCTGGCTCACGCGCCCGCAGGCGCAGGCTATCGAACGCCAGCTCGCCGCCGAACGCGCCGAGGACGTGGCCAACGGCCAGGTCGGCGAGTCGTTCCGCGCCTGCCTGGTCGACCGGCAGATCTGGCTGGCGATCTTTGTCTACTTCTGCCACCAGATCAGCATCTACACGGTGATCTTCTTCCTGCCGAGCATCATCGGCACCTACGGCAAGCTCTCGCCGCTGGAAATCGGCGCGCTCAACTCGCTGCCCTGGGTGGCCGCCGCCGTCGGCGCCATTGCGCTGCCGCGGCTCGCGGTCACGCCGCAGCGCGGTCGGCTCCTGCTGCTGGTCGGGCTGGTCTCGATGGCGGTGGGCCTGCTGATCGCAGCCTTCGCGAGCCCGGCCATTGCGCTGGCCGGCTTCTGCCTCACGGGCTCGATGTTCTTCGTGGTGCAGTCCGTGATCTTCCTGTTCGCGTCCTCACGGCTGGCTGGCGTGGCGCTGGCAGGCGGACTCGCGTTGGTCAACACCTGCGGCCTCGTGGGCGGCTTCATCGGCCCGTCGGTGATGGGCTGGATCGAACAGAGCACGGGCAGCACGAAGAACGGGCTGTTGCTGATCGCCGGAATGCTGGTGGCCGCCGCGCTGGCCAGCGTCTGGATGCGGCAAGGCCAGGAATCGAAGCGCTGACCCGTCGTTGCCACGGGCCGCGCGCTCCCACCGTCAGAGCAGCACGATGTCGTACTGCCCCTGCCCGATCGCCGGCTCCGACTGCAGCGAGATCGGCTTGCCGATGAAGTCGCTCAGCCCCGCGAGGTGCTGGCTCTCCTCGTCGAGGAACAGCTCGATGACTTGCGGCGACGAGACGATGCGGAACTCGCGCGGCGTGAACTGCCGTGCCTCGCGCAGGATCTCGCGCATCACGTCGTAGGCCACGCTGCGCGCGGTCTTCACGATGCCCTGCCCGCTGCAGGCCACGCAAGGCTCGCACAGCATGTGGGCCAGCGATTCGCGCGTGCGCTTGCGCGTCATCTCGACCAGGCCGAGCTGCGAGAACCCTCCGGCCGTGGTCTTCACGCGGTCGCGTGCGAGCTGCTTGCGGAACTCGGCCAGCACCTGCTCGCGGTGGTCGTCGCGCGCCATGTCGATGAAGTCGACGATGATGATCCCGCCCAGGTTGCGCAGCCGCAGCTGCCGCGCAATCGCCTGCGCGGCCTCGAGGTTGGTCTTGAAGATGGTGTCGTCGAAGTTGCGCGCACCGACGAAGCCGCCGGTGTTCACGTCGACGGTGGTCAGCGCCTCGGTCTGGTCGACCACGAGGTAGCCGCCCGATTTCAGGTCGACGCGCCGGCCCAGCGCTTTCGCGATTTCCTCGTCCACCGAATACAGGTCGAAGATCGGCCGCTCGCCCTTGTAGTGCTGCAGCTTGCCGGCCGCCTGCGGCATGAATTCGAGGCCGAACTTCAGCAGCACCTCGAACTGCTCGCGCGAGTCGATGCGGATGGTCTGCGTGTCTTCGCTCGTCATGTCGCGCAGCACGCGCTGCAGCAGGCTCAGGTCCTGGTGCAGCAGCGACATGGCCGGCATCCGGCCCGAGGCCTCGCGGATGCGCGTCCAGGTCTTGCGCAGGTAGGCGATGTCTTCGGCCAATTCGGCATCGGCCGCGTCTTCGCCGTTGGTGCGCAGGATGAAGCCGCCCGTGTTCACGGGCACCACGCCGCCGCTCTCGGCGGCCGCGGCCGCCTCGATGAGCGCCAGCATGCGGTTGCGCAGCGACTCGCGCTGGTCGGGCGGGATCTTCTGCGACACGCCGATGTGGTTGTCCTGCGGCAGGAACACCAGCAGCCGGCCCGCGATGCTGATCTGCGTGGACAGCCGCGCGCCCTTGGTGCCGATCGGGTCCTTGATGACCTGCACCAGCAGCGACTGGCCTTCGAACACCTGCTTCTCGATGGGCACCATCGGCCCGCCGTTGCGGTGGTCGCGCTCGGGCGGCGCGGCACTCGGGCGCGAGCCCGGCGTGAACGGCGAAACGATGTCGGCCACGTGCAGGAAGGCGGTGCGCTCCAGGCCGATGTCGATGAAGGCCGACTGCATGCCCGGCAGCACGCGCGAGACCTTGCCCAGGTAGATGTTGCCGACCAGCCCGCGCTCGAGCGTGCGCTCGACGTGCAGCTCTTGCACCGCGCCGTGCTCGACCAGCGCCACACGGGTCTCCTGCGGAGACCAGTTGATCAGGATGTCTTGCATGGATGTCTTAAGTATTGAAACCGACGCCTCGAAGCAGCTGCGCGGTCTCGAACATGGGGAGTCCCATGATGCCCGAATAGGAGCCGCTGATGTGCTCCACGAACGCAGCCGCCGCGCCCTGGATGGCATAGGCGCCGGCCTTGCCGAGCGGCTCGCTGCTGGCGGCGTAGATCGCGATCTGTTTCTTGGTGAGCGTGGCGAAGCGCACGCGCGACACGCTCAGCGCCGCATGGCGGCGACGGCCGTGCTGCAGTGCGACTGCCGTGAGTACGCGGTGCGTGGCGCCGGACAAGTGCGCGAGCATGCGTTCGGCATCGCTCGCATCCTCGGGCTTGCCGAGGATGGTGCGGCCGAGCGCGACCGTGGTGTCGGCGCAGAGCACGGGCGCATCGGCCAGGCCCAGGCGCTTGCGGCGCGCAACGGCGGCGTCGAGCTTGAGGGCGGTCACGCGCTGCACGTAGGCGGTGGGCGACTCGTTCGGCAGCAAGGCCTCGAGCGCCTCGGCGTCTTCGTCGGCACCGGCCAGCAGCAGTTCGTGGCGCACGCCGAGCTGGCCGAGCAATTGGGCGCGGCGCGGGCTTTGCGACGCGAGGTAGATGAAGTCAGGCAAGTTCAGGTCTCCGAGGTGGGCCCCACCGCCGGCCCCGTGGTCATTCCCGATGGTACGGATGGCCCGCGTTGACCGACCACGCCCGATAGAGCTGTTCGACCAGCAGCACGCGCGCCATGGCATGCGGCAGGGTCAGGTCGGACAGGCGGATGCGTTCGTGCGCCGCGGCCTTGAAGGCCGGGTCGAGCCCGTCGGGGCCGCCGATGACCAGCGCCACGTCGTCGCCCTCGCCCTGCCAGGTCTGCAGCCGTGCGGCCAGCGCCTTGGTGGTGAGCGCGGTGCCGCGCTCGTCGAGCACGACGATGCGCATGCCGCGGGCGATGGCGCCTTCGATGCGCTCGCGCTCGGCGGCATACAGCGTTTCGAGGGTCTTGGAGCCGCGCGGCTCGGTCTTGACGGCGCGCAGCTCGAGCTTGAGCTCGGGCGGGAAGCGCTTGGCGTAGTCGTCCCAGGCAGTCTGCGCCCAGTCGGGCATGCGCTGCCCGACGGCGACCACCAGCAGCTTCATGCGCGGCGGGCTGGCGCCTTCTTGGCCGGCGCCTTCTTTGCAGCGGTCTTCTTGGCGGCCGGCTTGCCGACCACCTTCACCGGCACGCGTGCGGTGCCCGTGGCGGACTTCTTCGCGGGCGCCTTCTTGGCGGCGGTCTTGCCCGCGGTCTTCGATGCGGCCTTCTTCGCCGGGGCCTTGGCGGCCTTGGCTTCCTGCTCGGCCGCGCGGATCGCGGTCTTGGCGGCGCTCGAACGGCGCAGGCTTGGCGTCTTGGCGGCGGCCGTCTTCTTCTCTTCGGCGCCCTTGACGACGGACGAGGCGGTGGCCAGCGCGGGCTTGGTGGCGCCGAGCTTGGCGCGCACCGGCTTGTCGCCCCAGATCTCTTCGAGGTGGTAGTACTGGCGGATGGCGGGCTGCATGATGTGCGCCACGGCCGCGCCGCAGTCCACGATGATCCACTCGCCGTTTTCCTCGCCCTCGGTGCGCGGCTTGGCAAAGCCGGCTTCACGCACGGCGTCGCGCACGCTCGACGCGAGCGCCTTGGTCTGGCGGTTGGAGGTGCCCGACGCCACGATCACGCGCTCGAACAGCGGCGAGAGGTGCTCCGTGTCGAATACCTGGATGTCCTGCGCCTTGACGTCTTCGAGACCATCGATGATGGCTCGCTGGAGTTTTTGGATGTCTTTTTTGGCGGCGGCTTCAGTGGTCATCAGGCAGAGCGGTAGAGGTGGTGTTGGTCAATATAGCGTGCAACCGTGGGCGGAACCAGCGAGGAAATGTCCACACCCGACGCCACACGCCGCCGGATATCGGTGGCGCTGGTGTCCATGGCGGCAGGCAGTTCAAGCGCCTCGAAACGCGCGCCAGCCGGGAGGCCGGGCAGCTGTTTCGGATCAAAACGAGTGACGTCACCCGTCGATAGTGCGCGATACGCTACAGAAACGATAGCAATGCCGAGTATATCCTGCCAGCCGTGCCAGGTCGGCAAGGCTGCTGCCTGGTCCGCGCCCATCACCAGAACGAGCTGTGCGCCGGGCTGCTCTTTCTGCAATTCGTGCAGCGTGTCGAGCGTGTAAGTCGGACCGTCGCGCAACACTTCGCGGCTGTCGATGACGACCTTGCCTGTCAGGCTGCCGAAGGCCAGTTGCGCCATCGCGAGACGATCTTCCTTCGGCGTGAGCGTGCGGCTCTTGTGCCAGGCCTGCCCGGTGGGAATGACGTGCAACTCCGTCAGGTCGAGTTGCGCCAGTGCGGCTTCGGCCAGGGCGACGTGGGCGTTGTGTGGCGGGTCGAAGGCCCCGCCGAAGACGCCGATGCGCAAAGCGGAACCGGTGGGGCTCACACCCAGTCCCGGCGCACGATGAAGTCGCTGTACAGCGCGGCTTCGGGGCTGCCTGCTTCGGGCTGTTGCCGGTAGGCCCAGCTCGCGAGCGGCGGCATCGACAGCAGGATCGATTCGGTGCGCCCGCCCGACTGCAGGCCGAAGTGCGTGCCACGGTCCCACACGAGGTTGAACTCGACGTAGCGTCCGCGCCGGTACAGCTGGAACTCGCGTTCGCGCTCGCCGTACGGCATGCCGCGGCGGCGCTCGACGATCGGCAGGTAGGCCTGCAGGAAGGCATCGCCGACCGAGCGGATCAGCGCAAAGCCGTTCTCGATGCCGCCCTCGGCGAAGTCGTCGAAGAAGATGCCGCCGATGCCGCGCTGCTCGTTGCGGTGCTTCAAAAAGAAATACTCGTCGCACCAGGTCTTGAAGCGCGGGTACTTGTCGGCGCCGAAGGGTGCGAGCGCATCGCGGCACACGGTGTGGAAGTGCACCGCGTCTTCTTCGAAGCCGTAGCACGGCGTGAGGTCCATGCCGCCACCGAACCAGCACACCGGATCGCCGCCGCCGGCGGGTTGCGCGGCCAGCATGCGCACGTTCATGTGGACGATCGGCACGTAAGGGTTGCGCGGATGGAACACCAGCGACACGCCCATGGCCTCGAACGGCGCGCCCGACAGCTCGGGGCGGTTCTGCGTGGCCGAGGGCGGCAGCTTGGCGCCGCGCACCTGCGAGAAGCCGACACCGGCGCGTTCGAACAGCGCGCCGCCTTCGAGGATGCAGGTCAGGCCGCTGCCCTGCAGCGGCTCGCCGGGTTCTTTCTGCCAGGCGTCGCGCACCGCGCTGCCGCCGTCCGCCGCCTCGACCGCCGAGATGATCGATTGCTGCAGTCCGCGCAGGTAGTCGCCGACCGCCTTCGGCTGGGTGGCTGGCATCAGGCGTGGGGCGTGTTGCGCGCGTTGACGGCGCGGTAGCCGATGTCCTTGCGGTACTGCGCACCGTCGAACTGCACGCGCGCCGCGACTTCGTAGGCGCGCTGCTGCGCCTGCTTGACGCTGTCGGCCAGCACGGTCACGCAGAGCACGCGGCCGCCGCTGGTCTTGAGCTCACCGTTCTCGAGCGTGGTGCCCGCGTGGAACACCACGGCATCGGGCGCCTCGGCCGGGATGCCGCTGATGCGGTCGCCCTTGCGCGGCGACAGCGGGTAGCCGTGCGCGGCCA
Organism: Variovorax sp. FW301-JW7; assembly: GCF_058788795.1. Classification (NCBI taxonomy): domain Bacteria; kingdom Pseudomonadati; phylum Pseudomonadota; class Betaproteobacteria; order Burkholderiales; family Comamonadaceae; genus Variovorax; species Variovorax sp. FW301-JW7. The sequence continues at coordinate 736,953 of NZ_JBYTBC010000001.1, read as the reverse complement.
TCACCACGCCCAGCGCCACGCGCCGGTCCCACTGCAGCTCGACCTGGTCGAGCGTGCCGTCGGTGGCGTGCCAGAACACCTCGAACAGGTCGGACTTCAGGCGCATCATGATCGGCTGCGTCTCGGGGTCGCCCATGCGGCAGTTGAATTCGAGCGTCTTGGGCTGGCCGGCCGCGTCGATCATCAGGCCGGCATAGAGGAAGCCGGTGAACGGAATGCCGTCCTTTTCCATGCCGCGGATGGTCGGCAGGATGATCTCGCGCATGGCGCGTGCATGCACCTCGGCCGTGACCACGGGCGCGGGCGAGTACGCGCCCATGCCGCCGGTGTTCGGGCCTTCGTCGCCATCGAGCAGACGCTTGTGGTCCTGACTGGTGGCCAGCGCGGCGACGTTCTTGCCGTCGCACATCACGATGAAGCTGGCTTCTTCGCCTTGCAGGAATTCTTCGATGACGACGCGTGCGCCGCCTTCGTTGTGCGACACGCCGAACTTGTTGTCGACCAGCATGAAGTCGACCGCTTCGTGGGCTTCCTGCGCGGTCATGGCAACCACAACGCCCTTGCCGGCGGCCAGGCCGTCGGCCTTGACGACGATGGGTGCGCCCTTGGCGTCGATGTACGCATGGGCCGCGGCGGCGTCGGTGAAGGCCTCGTATTCGGCCGTCGGGATCTTGTGGCGCTTCATGAAGGCCTTCGAGAAGGCCTTGGAGCTTTCGAGCTGCGCAGCCGCCTGCGTCGGGCCGAAGATGCGCAGGCCATGCGCGCGGAACTCGTCCACCACGCCGGCCGCCAGCGGCCCCTCGGGGCCGACCACGGTCAGCGCGATTTTCTCGGCCATCGCCCACTCGCGCAGCGCGGCGGGTTCGGTGATGTCGATGCAGTCGTAGCGTTCGTCGCTCACGGTGCCGCCGTTGCCGGGCGCCACGTAGACGCGGCTGACCCGGTTGCCCTGCGCCAGCCGCCACGCCAATGCGTGCTCGCGGCCCCCTCCTCCAATCACCAGTACCTTCATTCGCGGGCTTTCGTTTGTCGCTGTGGATCCATCATTCATTCGCTCAGTCGGACAGTGCGGCGTTGTGATAAACGTCCTGCACGTCGTCCAGGTCCTCGAGCACGTCGAGGAGCTTCTGCATCCTGGCTGCGTCTTCGCCGGTCACGTCCACGGTGTTCTCGGCGCGCATCGTGATTTCGGCGGCGTCGGGCTTCAGGCCCGCGGCTTCGAGCGCGTTTTTCACGGCCTCGAAGTCGCCGATGGCGGTGAGCACCTCGATGGCGCCGTCGTCGTCGGTGATCACGTCCTCGGCGCCGGCTTCGAGGGCCACTTCCATGACCTTGTCCTCGCTGGTGCCGGGCGCAAAGATGATCTGGCCGCAGTGCTTGAACTGGAAGGCCACCGAGCCTTCGGTGCCCATGTTGCCGCCGTGCTTGGAGAAGGCGTGGCGCACTTCGGCCACGGTGCGCACGCGGTTGTCGGTCATGGTGTCGACGATGATCGCCGCGCCGCCGATGCCGTACCCTTCGTAACGAATTTCTTCGTAATTGACGCCTTCGAGGTTGCCCGTGGCCTTGTCGATGTTGCGCTTGACGGTGTCGATGGGCAGGTTGACCGCCTTGGCCTTTTCGACCGCCAGCCGCAGCCGGGGGTTGGCGCTGAGGTCGGCGCCGCCGGCGCGTGCCGCCACCGTGATTTCACGGATGGCGCGGGTCCAGAGCTTGCCGCGTTTCTCGTCCTGGCGGCCCTTGCGGTGCTGAATATTTGCCCACTTGCTATGTCCGGCCATGGCTATCTCTCTCGCTGTCGTGTGTTTTCAAAGCAAGTGTGGAGTTTACTGTCCGGCGCACACAACGCTCCCCGGCGCCCGGGATTTCCGCCCGGGCCTTTTGGTGATAATTGTTCGATGACGCCATCGCCCATTGCCGGTACGGGAAATCCCGACGCCCTGCCGCCGCACGCCCCGCTGCCGCTGTACTACAACACCGAAGCGGAGCACCAGGCGTTCCTGCGGCGCATCTTCGACAGCACGGCCGCGGACTACGACCGCATCGAAGCCGTGCTGGCCTTCGGCACCGGCCCCTCGTACCGTCGCGACGCGCTGAAGCAGGCCGGCCTCACGGCGGGCGCCCAGGTGCTCGACGTGGGCATCGGCACCGGGCTCGTCGCCCGCGAAGCTCTGAAGCTCATCGGATCCACCGGCAAGCTCACCGGCGTCGACCCCAGCGTGGGCATGATGGGCCAGGTCCGCCTGCCCGGCGTCGAACTGATTCAAGGCGTCGCCGAGGCCCTGCCCCGGCCCGACGCCAGCTGCGATTTTGTGAGCATGGGCTACGCCATGCGCCACATCAGCGACGTGGCCGCCGCCTTTTCCGAATTCCATCGCGTGCTGCGCCCGGGCGGGCGCGTGGTGGTGCTCGAGATCACCAAGCCCGAAGGCCGCATGGCCACCGCGCTGCTCAAGGGCTACATGCGCGCCGTGGTGCCGCTGATCGCCCGCGTGGTCGGCCGCCGCAGCGACACCTCGGAGCTGTGGCGCTATTACTGGGACACGATCGAGGCCTGCATCCCGCCCGAGCGCGTCATGCAGGCGCTGGGCGCCGCTGGCTTCAGCGACGTGCGCCGGCATGCGAGCCTCGGGGTCTTCTCGGCCTACACCGGCCGCAAACCCGAATCCACCGCCGACGAGGTTCGATGAACGTGCGCCCCCAGGACGACCGCCTTCATTCCCCCCTGCGCGTGGAGCGCCTCTCGCTGCCGGACAGCCTCGCGCTGGCCACGCACAGCCATGCGCCCTTCGCCGCGCTCGGCTACGGCACGCCGCACGGTGTCGCCTGGATGCCCACGGTCAACGCGCGCGTGCTGTCGCCGCAGGGCGCGATGGCCGATGTGTGGCACGTGGGCGACGGCACACAGGTCAGGTCGGGCACCACCGGCATCGCGCGCTGGCGCACCGACGGACACTGGCTGCTGGGTGCCATCGACCTCGATGAAGCCGTGGAGGGCCAGAGCCTGACCGAACTTGCGCAGCGCGCCTACCGCGACCTGTTCCGCACGCTCGACCAGGCCGACACGCCGCACCTGCAGCGCATCTGGAACTACCTGCCGCGCATCAACGCCGATGGCGGCGGGCTGGAGCGGTACCGCCAGTTCAACCTCGGCCGGCAAGAGGCTTTCTTCGAAGCCGGCCGCGCCGCCTTCGAGGGCGCCCCGGCCGCCTGCGCGCTGGGCATCCGCCAGGGCGCACTGTCGATCCGCTTTCTCGCGGGACGTGCCGCGCCGCTGCCGGTCGAGAACCCGCGGCAGGTGTCGGCCTACCGCTATCCCGAAACCTACGGCCCGCGCTCGCCGACCTTCTCGCGCGCCGCGCTGGCGGACATCGGCGACGGCCAGGTCGCGCTCTTCATCTCGGGCACGGCGAGCATCGTCGGCCACGAAACGGTGCACCACGGCGACGTGCGTGAGCAGGCCCGCGAAACGCTGCGCAACCTCGAGGCCGTGATCGCCTCCGCCCATGCGCAGACCACGGCGCGCTTCTCGCTCGATGCGCTCGACTGCGTGGTGTACGTGCGGCATCCGTCGGACACCGACGCCGTGCGCGAAGAGATCGAAGCCGCGCTCGGCGCCCAGTCGCCGATGGCCCGCCATGCGGTGTACCTGGAAGCCGACATCTGCCGCAGCGATCTGCTGGTCGAGATCGAGGCCCACACGGTCGCCGCCGGCCGGCTGCAGGCCGCCTGAGCGGCCCGCCGTTCGCCTGCCCGACCGACACCACCCATGAACGTGCTGCGTCTTCTCACGTCGATCCCGCTCGCGCTGATGCTCTATGCGCTGCTGCTGTTCCTCGGCCTGATCTCGCTGGTCTGGAACTTCGTCGCCATGCTGCTCTACCCGGTGATGCCGGCCGCGCCGGCGCGCGCGCTGGGCCGCATGACCATCGCCTTTGCCTACCGGATGTTCTGGTGGCTCGCCTCGGTCACCGGCATGATGCGCATCGACGCCTCGTGCCTGGACCCAATGCGCAACGAGCCCGGCGTGATCTTCGTGGCCAACCACCCGACGATGCTCGATGCGCTGCTGCTGGTGGCGCGGCTGCCGCGCAGCGCCTGCATCATGAAGGCCGAGCTGATGGGCAACATCTTCCTCGGCGCGGGGGCCCGGCTGGCGCGCTACATCAGCAACAAGTCGGCCCGCACGATGGTGCGCCTGGCGGTCAACGACCTGCGCCAGGGCGGCCAGCTCGTGATCTTTCCCGAAGGCACGCGCACGGTGACGCCGCCGCTGAACCCCTTCCGCCCCGGCACCACGCTGATCGCCAAGCTGGCGCAGGCGCCGATCCAGACCGTGTTCATCGACACCGACTCGCCCTACCTCGGCAAGGGCTGGCCGCTGTGGCGCGTGCCGCCGCTGCCCATCGTCTTCACGCTGCGGCTGGGCAAGCGCTTTGCGCCGACGCAGGACAGCGATGCGTTGCAGGTCGAGCTGGAGCACTATTTCCGTCAACACATGGAGCAGCGCGCCACCGACGCGTCCCCCGAATGCCAGCAGACGCCTCGCGCACCCACCTTGTCCTGATCCCCAGCTACAACACGGGCGAGCGCCTGTTCTCGACGGTCGCCGCCGCGCGGGCCCAATGGAACCCGGTGTGGGTGGTGATCGACGGCAGCGACGACGGCACGGGCGAGCGGCTGCAGCAGATGGCGGCCAGCGATCCAGGGCTGCGCGTGTGGGTGCTGCCGCAGAACCAGGGCAAGGGCTCGGCGGTGCTGTACGGCTTGCGGGCCGCGAAAGAAGCCGGCTTCACGCACGCGCTCACGATGGATTCTGACGGGCAGCATCCGGCGGACCTGATCCCCTCTTTCATGCAAGCCTCGCTGGCGCGGCCCGAGACGATGGTGCTGGGCCGGCCTGTGTTCGATGCCAGCGCGCCGCTGCTGCGGGTGCGCGGGCGGCGGGTGTCGAACGGCTGGACGCAGCTCGAAACCCTGTTCGCGGGCGTTGGCGATTCGCTCTACGGCTTTCGCGTGTACCCGGTGGTCGACCTGATCGCCGTGATGGCGCGGCAACCCTGGATGCGGCGCTTCGACTTCGATACCGAGGCGGTCGTGCGGCTGGCCTGGCGCGGGGTCAAGCCGGTGAACATCGATGCGCCTGTGAAGTACCTGACGGCGGAGGAAGGCGGGGTGTCGCACTTTCGCTATGGGCGGGACAACGTGCTGCTGACCTGGATGCACACGCGGTTGATGGTGGAGTTTGTTTTGCGGTTGCCTGGGTTGCTCTTTCGCAAATTGCGGGGGGCGCCGCCGTTTCAGGCCTAGCCTTCTTTTGAGGGGCACCCGGCAGGCGGTGTGGGTGCTCTTCCTCTCTTCCTACTCGACGATGGCCGCGCCGCCCAACGCCTTGTACAGCGTCATCGTGGCGTTGAGCTGGTTCAGACGGTTCTGCGCCAGCGAGACCTCCGCGACGCGGCGCTTGTCCTTGGCGTCGAGCACGGGCTGCAACGCGGTGGCGCCGGCGCGGTAACGCACTTCCGACAAGGCCTCCGCGCGTTGCGCCTGTTGCAGCGCCAAGGCCAGCTTCACGCTTTCGTCTTGTAGTTGGGTTCGCGACGACAGCGTGTTTTCCACCTCGGACAGCGCGGTGTACAGCGACTGGCGGAACCCGACGACCGCTTCTTCGTATCGCGTCTGCGATACGGCGACGGTCAGCCGTGCGGTGTTCCATTGCAGGAAGGGCAACACCAAACCAGCGCCCAGCGTCGCGACCGGGTTCTTCAGCACCTCACCCAGGGCATTGCTCCCCGCGCCCAACGAACCCGTGAGGCTCAGCACCGGATAGAAGCTGGTGCGCGTGGCATCGACGTTCGCCAGCGAGGACCGCAGGCGCTGCTCCGCGGCGCGCAGGTCGGGCCGGCGGCCCAGCAGGCTCGCGGGCAGGCCGGCATCGATCACGGGCAAGGCGGTGTCTGGCAGCTGCGAGGGCTCTTCCCTCGGGGCATCGGGCGGCATGTCGAACAGGATCGCCAGCGCATTGCGCGCTTCGACGCGCTGCTGCAGCAGCTGCGTGTGGGCCGCCTCCTGGCTCGCGAGGTTCTGGCCGGCCTGCGCGACATCGAGGCCGGACACGGCGCCTGCCGCGTACTTGGCGCGCACCAGCGCCTGGATGCGCCGCGCATCGGCCATGCCGGCTTCGCTCAGCGCGATACGGTGGTTCAGGTAGCCGGTCTGCCAGTACAGCCCGGCCGTGGTGCCCACCAGCGCCAGCGCCGTGGCTTCGCGGTCGGACTGGGTGGCCTGCAGTTCCCAGTCGGCGACGCTGCGCTGCGCCGACAGGCGGCCCCACAGGTCGACTTCGTAGCTCAGGCTCAGTGAAGAGCTCGCGCTCGATGCGGCCACGCCGCCGCGCTTCAGGTCGAAGCTGCGTTGGGTGCCCAGTTGCCCCGTCACGCCCGGCGTGAGGTTGGTATTCGCCAGGCCGGCCTGCAGCTGCGCCCGTTGCACGCGGATGCCGGCGGCGGCGAGGTTGTTGTTGGTGCGCAAGGCGCTGTCGATGAGGGTGTCGAGCCGCGCGTCGTGGAAGGCGGTCCACCAGCGGGCCTGCGGCACGGCCGCCGCGTTCTGCGGCAGGGGCTGTTGCTGCTGCCACGCCTGCGGCACGCCGAGCGGTCGGTGTTCGCGCCGCTCCGACGCAAACAGCGTGCAGCCGCCGAGCGCCAGCGCGATGGCGAGGCCCGTCAGGGTCAGGCGTGCGCTACTCACGCGCCAGTGCCTCGATGGGGTCGAGCCGCGCGGCGTTGCGCGCCGGCAGGTAACCGAACAGCACGCCGATGAGCGACGCGCACAAGAAGGCCGACACCACGGCCCCGAGCGAAAAGATCATTTGCCATTGCTTCACGAACAGCGAGAACACAAAGCTGATGCCGTACGACAGCATCACGCCGATGAAACCGCCGACCAGGCACACGAGCACGGCCTCGGTCAGGAACTGCTGCAGCACGTCGCTCTGGCGCGCGCCCACGGCCATGCGGATGCCGATCTCGCGGGTGCGCTCGGTCACCGACACCAACATGATGTTCATCACGCCGATGCCGCCCACCACCAGCGAGATCACCGCGATCAGCGACAGCAGCAGCGTGAGCGACTGGCTCGTGCGCTCGGCTGTCTTCACGATGCTGTCCATGTTGAAGGTGAAGAAGTCCTTGCCGCCGTGGCGCAGCGTGAGCAGCCGTACGATGCTCTCTTCGGCCGCCTTGGTGGGTTGGTCGTCGCGGATGCGCACGGTGATGCTGTCGAAGTGCTGCTGGCCGAAGAGGCGGCTCGCGCCGGTGCTGTAGGGCAGCCAGATGTTGAGCGACTTGTTCTCGCCGAACATGCTCTTCTTTTCCTGCGCCACGCCGATCACGGTGCACGGCAGGCTGCCCACCAGGATGATCTTGCCCACGGGGTCGGTGCCGTCGGGAAAGAGCTTGCGCCGCGTGTTCTGGTCGATCACCACCACCTGCGACTGGTGCCGCACGTCGTTGGCGTCGAAGTCCGTGCCGCTGGACATCTGGATGTCGCGCACGCTGAAGAAGTTGTCGCTGACGCCGTTCACGTTGCCGTTGACGTCCGCGCTGCGGTAGCGCAGGCGCAGGCTGCGCATGGTGGTGGGCGTGACGCTGTGCACGTAGGGCTGCGCGGCAATCGCCTGCAGGTCGGCCGGCAACAGCGTGCGGATGCTCGCGGCCTTGTCGTCCCCGAAGTCGTGGCCCGGGTAGATGTCGAGGGTATTGGTGCCGATGGCCTTGATGTCGGCCAGCACGAAGCGCTTGGCGCCCTCCCCGATGGCCACGATCGACACCACGGAGGTGATGCCGATGATGATGCCCAGCATGGTCAGTGCCGTGCGCATGCGGTGCGCCATCATCGAGCGCCAGGCCATGCGGAAGGCTTCGGAGAAACGCGCCCAGCCGGTGCTGAAGCGCGCGATGCCGAGCGTCGGGCGGGTCATGGCGGGCGGCGCCGGGGTGTCGTCGCCCACCGTCTGCGTGGGTGCAGCCACCGTCGGCACGTTTGGCCGGTCGCCGACGATCACGCCGTCGGCAATCTCGATGATGCGTTCGGTGCAGCGTGCCACCTGCATGTCGTGCGTCACGATGATGATCGTGTGCCCCTGCGCATGCAGCTCGCGCAGGATGCCCATGACCTCCTGGCCGCTCTTGCTGTCGAGCGCGCCGGTGGGCTCGTCGGCCAGGATGACCTGCCCGCCGTTCATGAGCGCACGCGCGATGCTCACGCGCTGCTGCTGGCCGCCCGAGAGCTGGCTCGGCCGGTGCTCGGTGCGGTCTTCCAGGCCCAGGCGCGCGAGCAGCTGCCGCGCCCGCGCATCGCGCGCCGCCCCTTCGGTGCCGGCATAGACGGCGGGCACCTCGACGTTGCCGGTGGCCGTCAGGTGCTGCATGAGGTGGTAGCGCTGGAAGATGAAGCCGAAGTGCTCGCGTCGCAGCGCGGCGAGCGCGTCGCTGTCGAGCGTGCCGACGTCCTGGCCCGACACGGTGTAGGTGCCGGTGGTCGGCCGGTCGAGGCAGCCGAGGATGTTCATGAGCGTCGACTTGCCCGAGCCCGAGGCGCCGACGATGGCCAGCATTTCGCCGTGGCCGATGTCCAGGTCGACATCTTTCAGCACCTGGACCTCCTGCTCGCCGGAGGGAAAGCTGCGGCCGATGCCGCGCAGGGTCAGCAGCGGTTGCGTCACTGGCGTGGCCTCCGGCTGCCGCTGTCATTGGCGTCGGTCTTCTCCAGCGCCGAGGCGTCGCCGGTGATGACGCTGTCGCCCTCCTTCAGGCCTTCGAGCACCTGCGCCTGGAAGTTGTTGCTGATGCCGATGCGCACCTGCCGCTTTTCCACGCGCTGGTCGGGCAGGAGCACGCGCACTTCGTGGCGGCCGTCCTTGTCGCGCGTGCCGAGCGCGGTGAGCGGCACGGTCAGCGCCTGCCTGGCCTCGCCCAGCAGGATGGCGACCTGCGCCGTCATGTCGACGCGCAGGGTGCGGTCGGGGTTGGGCACGTCGAACAGCGCATTGAAGAACACGGCGTTGTTGATCTTCTCGGGCGACGGTTGCACCGCGCGCAGCGTGCCGTGGTAGCGCGTGTCGGGGTCGCCCAGGATGGTGAAGTACACGGGCTGGCCGGCCTTCACGCGCACCACGTCGGCCTCGGACACCTGGGCCTTCACGGTCATGGTCGACAGGTCGGCCAGCTTCATCAGCGTGGGCACCTGGAACGAGGCCACCACGGTCTGGCCTTCGAGCGTGCTGATGGACACCACGTCGCCGTCGATGGGCGCCATGATGCGGGTGTACGACAGGTTGGTCTGCGCCGAGGCCAGGGCCAGCTTCTGCTGGCGGATCTGCGCGTCGAGCGAAACGGCGTCGGCGCGCAATGCGCGCAGCTCGGTGTCGGCGCTTTCCAGGTCCTGGCGCGCGGCGGCGTCCTGCGCCAGCATCTCGCGCTGGCGCGCCCAGGTGAGTTCGGCCTGCTTCACGCGCACTTCCTTGGCGAGCTTCTGGGCCTGCAGGTTCTCGAGCTTGGCCTGTTCCTGCGCGAAGGTGTTCTGCGAGATGACGGGATCGATCTCGGCGAGCCAGTCGCCCTTCTTCACCGTCTGGCCGAGCACCACCTTCAGCGACTTGAGCTGGCCGGACACCTGCGCGCCCACCTCGACCTGCTTGAAGGCCTGCAGCACGCCGGTGGCGAGCACCGCGTTCTCCAGGTCGCTGCGCTGCACGGTGGCGGTGAGGTAGTCGCTTTTCTTCGGCGGGCTCAGCCAGAAGAAGGCCGCGATGGCCAGCACGACGAGCAAGGCCAGGCCGACAAGAAGCTTGCGCGATCGTCGCGAAGGAGTGGTGGGCATGCAGTGAAGAAGTGGGATGAATCGGGCGGCAAGGCCCGGGAAGGGATGCGATTGATCCTAGCCCCGGTTGCTGAAGGGCTGCTAAAGCATGCGTTTCAGCGGGCTTTTTTACACGGGCCTGCGCAGCGACCCATGAAAAACGGCGTGGCCCGCTGCCCTCGAAGGACAGCGGGCCACGCCGCAGAAATTACTGAAAAAGAACTCAGCGCGCCGTGCGCCGACGCAGCAGCAAGGTGAGGAGCAACAGCGCCAGCACCGTGAACGCAATGAACGACCAGTTCGCCAGCGTCAGGCCGAAGAGCGACCAGTCGATCTTGGAACAGTCGCCGCCGCCGCGGAAGATCATCGGCAGCGCGCGCTTGAGCGGGAAGGTCTCGATCATTCCGTACAGGTCGCGCCCGCACGAGACGACTTCGGGCGGATACCACTGCAGCCAGCTCTGCTGCGCCGCCGTGTAGGCACCGCCCACCGCCGCCGCCAGCGCCAGCACCCCGCCCGTCACCTGCAGGCCGCGGCTGCTGAACAGCGCCGCCAGGCCCGTGAAGAGCGCCACCAGCATCAGCGCATAGCGCTGCACGATGCACATCGGGCAGGGTTCGAGCCCGACCACATGTTGCAGATACAGCCCGAAGGCCAGCATGAGGACACAGGCCAGGCAGATCAGCCCGAGCGCGCGGCGCGGCGCGCCGAAGTACCAATGGATCAAGGAGATACCCAATCTTCTTCTACGAACACCCTGGCCTTGCGGGGGTTGGCGACGACGGTGTCGCCTTCCTTCAAGCCCAGGTCGCGGAACTGTTGCGCAGGGAGTTGCGCTTCGATGATGGTTCCGGAGCCCGGATTATCTGGATTCGTTTCGGTGGGCTCAAGTTCCAGCCGCGCGATCGGTCCGACCACGATCGCGCGCGACAGCGTGGCGACGATGCCGGTGGCACCCGACACGTAGCGTGTCACATCCAGGTCATGCGGACGCACGTAGGCCAGCGCCTTGGCGTCGCGCGCGCTGCTGTGCTCGGGCGAGTCGATGCGCATGCCGTCCAGCTGCACGGCGCCGTTGTCGGCCCGGCCGTGGAACAGGTTCACGTCGCCCAGGAAGCCGTACACGAACGGGCTCGCGGGCTTGTCCCACACGTCCTGCGGCGAGCCGACCTGCTCAATGCGGCCTTTGTTGATGACCACCACGCGGTCGGCCACTTCGAGCGCTTCTTCCTGGTCGTGCGTGACGAAGATCGAGGTGACGTGCAGTTCGTCGTGCAGCCGGCGCAGCCAGCGGCGCAGTTCCTTGCGCACCTTGGCGTCGAGTGCGCCGAAGGGTTCGTCCAGCAGCAGCACCTTGGGCTCCACCGCCAGCGCACGGGCCAGCGCGATGCGCTGGCGCTGGCCGCCGGACAGCTGCGACGGGTAGCGGTCGGCCAGCCAGTCGAGCTGCACCAGCTTGAGCAGGTCGGTCACCTTGGCCTTGATCTGCGCGTCGCTCGGGCGCTCCTTGCGCGGCTTCACACGCAGGCCGAAGGCCACGTTCTCGAACACGGTCATGTGGCGGAACAGCGCGTAGTGCTGGAACACGAAGCCGACCTGGCGTTCGCGCACGTGCACGTCGGTCGTGTCTTCGCCCGAGAAATGGATGCTGCCGGTGTCGGCCGTTTCCAGGCCCGCGATGATGCGCAGCAGCGTGGTCTTGCCGCAGCCCGAGGGGCCGAGCAGCGCGACCAGTTCGCCCGACTCGACGTCGAGGTTCACGTTGTTCAGCGCGCGGAAGTCGCCGAACTGCTTGCTGATGTTGCGGATTTCGATGCTCATGGTCTTGTTCTCTCGTCTTCTCAGGCCGCCGAAGGCTCGGGGGGACGCTCGGGCGGCAGCTCGGCGATGGCTTTCATTTCGCGCTCATGGCGCCACTCGATGACCGACTTGATCACCAGGGTGACCAGCGCCAGGATCGCCAGCAGCGAGGCCACCGCGAAGGCGGCCACCGACTGGTATTCGTTGTAGAGCACCTCGACGTGCAGCGGCATCGTGTTGGTCTGGCCGCGGATGTGGCCCGACACCACCGACACCGCGCCGAACTCGCCCATGGCGCGCGCGTTGCACAGGATCACGCCGTACAGCAGGCCCCACTTGATGTTGGGCAATGTCACGCGCCAGAAGGTCTGCCAGCCGGTCGCGCCGAGCACGATGGCGGCCTGCTCTTCGTCGGTGCCCTGCGCTTGCATCAGCGGAATGAGTTCGCGCGCAATGAAGGGAAAGGTCACGAACACGGTGGCCAGCACGATGCCGGGCACGGCGAAGATGATCTTGATGTCGTGCTCCGCCAGCCACGGGCCGAACCAGCCCTGCGCGCCGAACACCAGCACGTAGATCAGGCCCGCCACCACCGGCGACACCGCGAACGGCAGGTCGATCAGCGTCGTGAGAAAGGCCTTGCCGCGGAACTCGAACTTGGCGATGGCCCAGGCCGCGGCCACGCCGAAGACGAGGTTCATCGGCACGGCGATGGCGGCGGTGATGAGCGTGAGGCGGATGGCGCTCCACGCATCGGGTTCCTTCAGCGCCTCGAGGTAGGCATTGAGGCCCTTGCGCAGCGCCTCGACCGCCACGGCCGCCAGCGGCAGCACGAGGAACAGGAACATGAACGCCAGGGCGATGCCGATCAGCGTCCAGCGGACCCAGGGCGACTCGGTGGTGCCGGCCTGCGCGCGGCGGATGATTTTCGAAGGTGCGCTCATGTCAGGCCCCCGCGCGCTTGCGCTGCCAGGCCTGGAGGCCATTGATGACCAGCAGCAGGATGAACGACAGCACCAGCATCACCAGCGCGACCGCGGTGGCGCCCGTGTAGTCGTACTGCTCCAGCTTGCCGATGATGATGAGCGGCGTGATCTCGGAAATCATCGGCATGTTGCCGGCGATGAAGATCACCGAGCCGTACTCGCCGATGGCACGTGCGAAGGCCATGGCAAAGCCCGTGAGCAAGGCCGGTGCAATCGCCGGAAAGATCACCTTGGTGAAGGTCTGCAGGCGCGTGGCACCGAGCGAAGTCGCGGCTTCTTCCAGTTCTTTCTCGGCGTCTTCCAGCACCGGCTGCACCGTGCGCACCACGAAGGGCAGCCCGATGAAGATCAGCGCGATCACGATGCCCGCCGGCGTGAACGCCAGCTTGATGCCGTGCGGCTCGAGCAACTGCCCGATCCAGCCGTTGCCCGCGAGCAGCGCCGTGAGCGAGATGCCGGCCACGGCCGTGGGCAGCGCGAACGGAAGGTCGACCAGCGCGTCGACGATGCGCTTGCCCGGGAACTTGTAGCGCACCAGCACCCACGCCACGAGCAGGCCGAACACCGCGTTCACCATCGCGGCGATCAGCGAGGCGCCGAAGGTCAGGCGGTACGAGGCCATCACGCGCGGCGCGGTCACCGACACCCAGAAGTGCTCCCAGGTCATCGTGAAGGTCTTGAAGACCAGCGCCGACAACGGGATCAGCACGATCAGGCACAGATAGAAGACCGTGAAGCCGAGCGTGATGTGGAAACCGGGCAGCACGCGCTTGGCGCCCCCTGCCCGGTTGGCACGTGAAAAAGGCGCTCCCGCTGCCGGGAGCGCCGAAGAAGCAGCGCCGCTCATTTACTTCGCGCCGGGCGTGTAGAGCTTGTCGAACTGGCCGCCGTCATTGAAGTGCACCTTCTGCGCTTCGCTCAGGCTGCCGAACAGTTCCTGCACCGTGAACAGCTGCAGCGGCTTGAAGGTCGAGGCGTACTTCTTGAGCACGGTCTGCGAACGCGGGCGCAGCGCATGCTTGGCGGCGATTTCCTGCGCTTCTTCGGAGTACAGCCAGTCGAGGTAGGCCTTGGCGAGTTCGCCCGTGCCCTTCTTCTTGACGGTGCGCTCGACGATGGCCACCGGGTTCTCGGCCACGATGGAGATCGACGGGTAGACCGAGTCGACCTTGCCGGTGCCGAATTCGCGGTCGATCGAGACCACTTCAGATTCGAAGGTGATCAGCGCGTCGCCGATGTTGCGTTGCAGGAAGGCGGTGGTCGCGTCGCGGCCGCCGCGTGCCAGCACCGGCACGTTCTTGAACAGCTTGCCGACGAACTCGGCAGCCTGGGCGTCGGTGCCGCCCTTCTTCTTGATGTAGCCCCAGGCGGCCAGGTAGGCATAGCGGCCGTTGCCGCCGGTCTTGGGGTTGACGATCACGACCTGCACGCCCGGCTTGACCAGGTCGTCCCAGTCCTTGATGCCCTTGGGGTTGCCGTTGCGCACCAGCAGCAGCATGGTCGAGGTGGTGGGCGATGCGTTCTCGGGGAACTTCTTGTTCCAGTCCTTGGCGACCACGCCGGCGTTGGCCAGGAAGTCGATGTCGGTGGAGGTGTTCATGGTGACCACATCGGCGTCGAGGCCGTCGGCCACGGCGCGCGCCTGGGCGCTGGAGCCGCCGTGCGACTGGTCGATCTTGACGTCCTTGCCCGTGGTCTTCTTGTAGTTCGCCACGAAGGCCGCGTTGTAGTCCTTGTAGAACTCGCGCGCCACGTCGTACGAGGCGTTCAGCAGGCCCGTGCCTTGGGCAATGGCCGTGTTGCCGGCGAGTGCGGAGGACGCCAGCGCGAGCACGGCAGCGAAGGTCTTGATTCTGGAAGTCATGTAGTTGCCAGGTTGTCTGAAAATTCACGACCGGCCGACCAGGCGGCGGGTTCGTCGGTCAACGATTGCAGCAGGGCCAGGCCGAGCGGCCAGTCTCCGTGCCCCGAATCGATGTTGATGTGCCCCGCATTCTGCATGCGCACGAACTCGCTGCCCCAGGCGCGCGAGTAGGCGCCGGCCAGGCGGATGGGGCAATAAGGATCGTTGCTGCTCGCCACCACGATGCTGCGGTAGGGCAGCGCCGCGTAGGGCACGGGTGCGAAGTCGGACAGCACCGCGCGGCGCTCGGGGTCGGCCGGCGCCACCAGCAGCGCGCCCTGGATGCGGGCGGCGGCCTCGGGCGGCAGGTGCGCCGTGGCGATGCAGCCCAGGCTGTGCGCCGCGATGACCACGGGGCCTTCGCTTTCGAGCACGAGCTTGGCCAGCGCGGGCACCCAGGCGTCGCGCTTGGGCGAGGCCCAGTCGTCCTGCGCCACCCGCGCCGCGCCCGGAATGCGTTCTTCCCACAGGCTCTGCCAATGGCCGGGCCCGGAGTCGCGCCAACCGGGCACGATGACGACACGAGTCTGCATGACGGCGCGGTCCTGCGGCGTCTTACTTGTTGGGCTGCGGCGTGATGCGCAGGTAAGGCTTGACGGCCTTGAAGCCCTTGGGGAAGCGCTCGGCCAACTCGGCCGGGTCCTGGATGCTCGGCACGATGACGACGTCATCGCCGTCCTTCCAGTTCACGGGCGTGGCGACCTTGTGGCTGTCGGTGAGCTGCAGCGAGTCGATCACGCGAATGATTTCGTCGAAGTTGCGGCCGGTGGACGCCGGGTAGGTGATGGTGGTGCGGATGACCTTCTTGGGGTCGATGATGTAGACGCTGCGCACCGTGGCCGTGGTCGAGGCGTTCGGGTGGATCAGGTCGTACAGGTCGGCCACCTTGCGGTCGGCGTCCGCAATGATCGGGAAGTTGACGGTGGTGTTCTGCGTCTCGTTGATGTCCGAGATCCACTCCTTGTGCTTGGTGGCCGGGTCGACGCTCAGCGCGATGGGCTTCACGCCGCGCTTGGCGAACTCGCCCGACAGCGCCGCCGTCTTGCCGAGTTCGGTGGTGCACACGGGCGTGAAATCGGCCGGGTGCGAGAAGAACACGATCCACGAATCGCCGGCCCACTGATAGAAGTCGATCGGGCCTTCGCTGGAGTCCTGGGTGAAGTTGGGGGCGGTGTCGCCGAGTCGCAGGGTTGCCATGGTCGCTCCAAGGAGGGGGTGAAGCCCTGGATTGTGCGAACCGCTGCTTCAATGGCAAACGAATATCTGTTTGTTTGGATATGACGTTTTTCGCATATAGAACCTGCGCGGCCCCCTATGTCGCTATCTTTTAGATAGCAGCCTGCCTCAAAACATCCGCATCTGCTCGCTCTGCAGATGCTCCGACAGGAAGTCGATCAGCCGCCGCACCGCCGGCACCAGCGCCCGCCGCGCCGGAAACACCATGTGCGCCACCACCGGCGACGGCCCCCAGCCCGGCAGCACCCGCGCCAGCCGGCCCGTCTCGACGTCGGCGCTGCACATGTAGTCGGGCAGCATCGTCGCGCCGACCCCGCCCAGCGCGCCGAATTGCAGCGTGGCGAGGTCGTCGGCCACGTAGCGCGGCGTGTGCACGTGCAGGTGGTTGCGGCCTTCCGGGCCTTCGAGCCGCCATTCGGAGCGCCCTTCCCCGTTGACCGACATGGCCGCCGTCGGCAGCTTCGCGAGGTCGGCGGGCGTGTCGATCGGCCCGTGTTGCGCCAGCAGCGCCGGGCTCGCGACCAGCACGCCGCGGCTGTGGCCGAAGGTCTTGGCCACGAGCACCGTGCTGTCCTCGATGGCGGGGCGCACGCGCAGCGCGATGTCGATGCCCTCTTCGATCAGGTCCACCGGCCGGTTAATGACGCGGATGTCGACGCGCACCGCGGGGTAGCGCTCCATGAACAGCGGGATCAGTTGCGCCAGCCCGCTGTGCGCGATGGTGACCGGGCAGGTCAGCCGCACCAGCCCGCTCGGCTCGGTCTGCACCTGCGCCACCGCCTCGGCCGCCGCCTGGGCCGCGTCGCGCATGGCCGAGGCGTGCCGCAGGTAGATCTCGCCGGCCGGCGTGAGCGACAGGCGCCGCGTGCTGCGCTGCATCAGCTGCACGCCCAGGCGCTCCTCGAGCTCGGCCACGCGGCGCGACAGGCGCGATTTGGGAATGCCCAGCGCCCGGCTGGCGGCGGCAAAGCCGCCCCGCTCGGCCACCTCGGCGAAGAACACCATGTCGTTGAGGTCTTGCATGGCTTCATTGTCCTGCAAACAGAACGATCTGATCAAATTTTGGCTACTTATCAACCACTCGCATCAAAAATAGAATTCTCCCAACGCCGGCCACTTCTCAGCGCCGACACCTTGCACAGAAAGTGATTGACTGACATGAAGCTGCTCCACATCGACTCCAGCATCCTGGCCGCCGGCTCCACCTCGCGCCAGCTGACCGCCGAAACCGTCGCCGCCTGGCGCGCCGCCCACCCCGACACCCAGGTCGAATACCTGGACCTGGCCGTGGACGCGCCCTCGCACTTCAGCGCCGACGCCCTGGGCATCAAGACCGGCGTGCAGGCCCAGCCGACCGAAGCGCAGCTGCGCGAGAACGCCCTGTCGGAAAAGCTGGTGAGCCAGTTCCTGGCCGCCGACGTCGTCGTGCTCGGCGCCCCGCTGTACAACTTCACCATCCCGACCCAGCTCAAGGCCTGGATCGACCGCCTCGCGCAAGCCGGCCGCACCTTCAAGTACACCGAGAAGGGCCCCGTCGGCCTGGCCGGCGGCAAGACCATCATCGTGGCGTCGAGCCGCGGCGGCATCTACTCGACCTCCGAAGGCGGCCAGGCGGCCGAGCACCAGGAGAGCTACCTGAAGGTGATCTTCGGCTTCTTCGGCATCACCGACGTGCGTTTCGTGCGCGCCGAAGGCATCGCGATGGGTGACGCGCCCAAGGCCGCCGCCCTGGCCGCCGCCCGCGCCGACATCCTCGTGACCACGACCGAAGCGGCGAACCAGAAGACCGTTGCGCAAGCAGCCTGAGTTTTCCGCCCCCTGCCCTCGACGCCCCTGCATGCTGCCTTGCGCAGCGTGCAGGGGCGTTGGTGCTTCCATGCGTCCAACTAAAAATTAACGTTGCGCCTCAAATCGAGAATCGGCGCAGATTCGCCACTGTCTTGCCATCAGAAAATTGCAAACATTGAGGTCTATAGTTAATTCGATTTGAATGGAATGCCAGAACCCCATCGACGCTGATAATATTTTTCGGGCCAATTCGGCATTCAACAAATATGGCCCGACCATGAAAGCAAATCAAACAGACAGCGGCGACATACTCGACACTTTTCGCAACGACCTTTTCAGCGGGAAATCGGTGGTGGTCTCGGGCGCCACCAGTGGCATCGGACTCGCCCTTGCGCACGGTTTTGCGAGGCTGGGGGCCTCGGTCGTGGCGACGGGAAGCAACCCTGAAAAGATCGCCGGGGAAAGTGCAAATCCGGACAACCGGTCCATCCGCTTTGAGCTCCTGGACGCGCGCAACGGCGAAGCCATCAAGGCGTTCTCCGCAAGATTCGACACCCTCGATGTCCTGGTCAATGCACAAGGCATCCTTCTCGGCGATGCGGAACACACCGAGGAAGCCTTCCTCGACGTGATCGACGTCAACCTCAATGGCGTCATGCGCATGTCGTACGCCTTCCGCGAACACCTGATCCGCTCGAGGGGCAGCATCATCAACATCTCGTCGATGCTCAGCTACCTGGTCGAGCCTGAAATTCCCGCCTATGCGGCAAGCAAGACCGGGCTGCTGGGCCTGACGCGAACCTTGGCGCACGCGTACGGGCCGCATGGCGTGCGGGTCAACGCGATCTCCCCGGGCTATCACAAGACCGACATGACCAAAGTGTTGTGGAGCGTGCCAAGGAGCCACGACCTCGTCGCCAATCACTCCGCCCTCAAGCGCTGGGGATCGACCGAAGACCTGGTCGGGGCCGCCATTTTCTTCGCCAGCCCGGCCGCCGCGTTCGTGACCGCCTCCGATCTGCCGGTCGATGGTGGCTATGTCGTTGGAAATACGGTCCGGTAGTCGCGAAGTGCGAAACAGGCGTTCTCAAAAAGCATGGCCTGACCTGAAATTTTCACGAAACCCAATACCCTGAATTGATTGACCTGAAGTTTCAAACCTTCAATTCGATCTGAATTACAAAATTCAGATCGCCAAATCAAAAAAGCCGCCCCACAAGGGCGGCTTTTTCATGGCCGTCGACCGGCACTTCGTTCGTCAGGCCGCCGAATGGCTCTTCACCCAGGCCACGTACTTGTCCATCCAGCCCTGCAGGAATTTCTGCGTGCCTTCATTGCCGATGTGGCCCTTGTCGTCGAACAGGCCTTCCTTGGCCTGCAGGAACACCTCGGGGCCACCCATCGTGGGCGCGTCGAGATACGCCAGGATGTTGCGCAGGTGCTGCTGCGCCAGCGCGGTGCCGATGGCGCCCACCGAGATGCCGAGCACGCCGGTCGGCTTGCCAGCCCACACGCTCTGGCCGTAAGGGCGCGAGGCGTGGTCGATGGCGTTCTTCAGCACGCCGGGGATCGAGCGGTTGTATTCGGGCGTGACGAACAGCACGCCCTGCGCGGCGGCCACTTCGCTCTTGAGGCGCTTCACCTGCGCGGCCTGGTTGCCGTCGTCGTCCTGGTTGTACAGCGGCAGGTCGTCGATGCGCAGGGTCTCGAACGTGAAGTCCGACGGCGCGAGGTGCGCCAGCGCCAGGGCCAGCTTGTGGTTGAACGAATCCTTGCGCAGGCTGCCGACGATGACGGCGATCCGGGTCTGTGCCATGGGTGGAACTCCTTGAAATGAGAAAGGCTGTCGGAATGACCGGGACGATTATGCGAAGCGCTCAAGACCTTTTCCAGAAAAGTTCATGACAACCGGCGCACCCGCCTGCGCGCGGCGCACGACCCCGTGGGCCAGCCGGTCGAGCCCGGTGCACAGCAGCCAGTAGATCGCGCCCACCAGCACGAAGATCTCCGCCGGATAGACCATGGTGCGCGCGTTCACCTGCGAGGCCACGAACGACAGCTCGCCCACGCCCACCACGTAGGCCAGCGAACTGTCTTTCACCAGCGTCACCCACTGGTTGACGAACGACGGCAGCATCATCCGCAGCGCCTGCGGCAGCACGATGTGGCGCAGCGTGCCCCAGCGCGTGAGCCCAAGCGACAGCCCCGCCGCCCACTGCCCCGCCCCGATGCCGCGGATGCCCGCATGCACCGCGTGCGCCAGGTAGGCGCCGCCCACCAGCGACAGCGCGCACATCACCGACAGCACGCCCGGCACGCTCACGCCCAGCGCGAACGGCAGCAGGAAGTAGGTCCAGAAGATCAGCATCAGCACCGGGATCGCGCGCAGGAAGGCCAGCCCCAGCGTCAGCACGCGCTTGAGCGGCCCCCGCGCCATGGCCAGCCCGCTGCCCCACGCCAGCCCCAGCAGCGCCGACGCGATGCCCGAGCCGGCACTGAGCAGCACCGTGAGCGCCGCGCCACCCAGCTCGCCCTGCGGAAAGGCGCCCCACAGCAAGTACGGCAGGCTGTCCCACAGCATGTGCAATGCATCGCTCATGCAGCCGCCCTCCCCGGCACCGCTGACTGCCGACGCGCAGCCCACGCTGCCAGCAGCTCGATCGCGCCGATGGTCACGATGTAGAGCAGCGTCGCCACGCCGAAAGCCTGGAAGGTCTTGAAGGTTTCCGCCTCGACCTGGCGCGAGGCGTACGACAGCTCGACCAGCCCCACGGCCATCGCGAGCGAGGTGTTCTTGACGATGTTCATGTACTGACCCAGCAGCGGCGGCAACGCGATGCGCAGCGCCTGCGGCAGCACCACCTGCGCCAGCACCTGCGCGCGCGTGAAGCCCAGCGCCTGCGCCGCCAGCGTCTGCCCCGCGGGCACGCCGCGGATGCCCGAGCGGATGTCCTCGCCCACGTAGGCCGCCGCATACAGCGTGAGGCCGAGCAGCGCCGACAGAAGCTCGAAGGAAATGAAGCGCCCCGCCAGCAGCCCTTCGCGCAGCGCCTCGGGCAGCAAACTGGGCGCGCCGAAGTACCAGAAGAAGAGCTGCACCAGCAGCGGCGTGTTGCGAAACAGCGAGACGTACGCCCCGCTCGCACGCAGCCACGCGGGCCGGCTCGACGAGCGCCCCGCCGCCACGACGACACCCAGCAGCGTGGCGCCCGCCGCCACCAGCAGCGAGGCGCCCACGGTCACGAGCCAGCCGTCGAGCAGCCAGCCGAGGTAATGGGGCGCGAGCAGGTGCTCGCGCAGGAAATCGCTCAAGGCCGCATCGATCCGGTCGTTGCGTGCCCCCTCAGTTGGCGGCCACGCGCTGGTCGCCGATCTTCAGCAGGCGCGGCAGCGGCGCCTTGCTGTTCGGGCCGAACCAGGTGTCGTAGATCGCCACGGCGCGGCCGTTCTTCTCGCTATCGACCAGCCAGGCGTTGAGCGTCTCGAGCAGGCGCGTCTCGCCCTTGGCCACGGCCGCGCCGAGGTATTCCTTCGACACCGTGATCGCCGGGATCTCGTACTTCTCCTTGTCGGGAATCGCGTTCCACTGCGCCGTGAGCTTCACGCCGTCGTTGGTGATGGCCTGCACGTTGCCGTTGCGCAGCGCGGCCAGCGCAAACGGTGAATCGTCGTAGAGCACGACCTTGGCGTCGGGGTAGTTCTTGCGCAGGTTCGACTCCATCGTCGTGCCCTTCTCGGTGCCGATGCGGATGTCCTTGATCTGCGCGGCCTCCTTCAGCACGCCCTTCTTCGCCAGGAACTGCTGGCCGACCAGGAAGTACGGCGTGGTGAAGTCCACCGCCTTGGCGCGCTCGTCGGTGATGGTGAAGCTGGCGAACACCACGTCCGCCTTGCCCGAGGTGAGCAGCGGGATGCGGTTGGCCGGGTTGGTCGGCACCAGTTCGATCTTCACGCCCAGGCTCTTCGCGAACTCGGTCGCCAGGTCGATGTCATGGCCCACCTGCTTCTTGCTGGCCGGGTCGATGTAGCCGAAGGGCGGGTTGCCGTCGAACGCGGCCACGCGCAGCACGCCGGCCTTGCGGATGTCGTCGAGCTTGTCGGCCCAGGCGATGTTGCCCAGGGTGGTGAGAGCGCCGATTGCCAGGGCCAGGCTGGTCACGGTGAAAGAGTGGGTGTTGCGGGTCATGCCTGCGCTTCGCTGGAAGTGGAAAAGGAGAGCGCGACTCTAGGCAGCGCTGCGTGCGGCGCCAACGAAGCAATTCCCGCTTGCATATGCAGCGATGAGTTGCGCATGAACAAATGACAAAAGCTTCGTGGCGCGAGACAGCGTCGGTCCCTAGAGTGGCCAGCCTCTGCCTTTCGACTGACTGCTTTTTTCTTCTTCGGCTGCGCGACGCGGCCCCGCTCTTCCCATGCACTTCCCACGCTCTTCCTCGCCCGCCGTCTCCCGGCGCCTCCTGCTTCGCGCCGGCGTCGGCGCCGCCGCCGTGGCCGCCTCGGCCCCGCTGTTTGCCCAGACGCGCGCCCGCACGCTGCGCATCGGCTACCAGAAGTTCAACACGCTCAACATCCTCAAGGGCACGGGCCAGCTCGAGAAGGCGCTCGCACCGGCCGGCGTGAGCGTCGAGTGGCGCGAGTTCCTCGGCGGCAGCCAGCTGTCGGAAGCACTGGCGGCCGGCGCCATCGACTTCGGCCACGCCTCCGACGGCATCGGCGTGTTCCAGCAGGCCAGCGGCAAGGGCCTGGTCTACCTCGCGGCCGAAAGCCCCTACCCCGGCGGCGTCGGCTTCCTGGTGCCGCGCGACTCGCCGATCCGCAACGTGCGCGACCTCAAGGGCAAGAAGGTCGTCACCGGCCGCGGCTACAACACGCAGTACGTGCTGATCCGCGCGCTCGAAGCGGCCGGCCTGCGCTACGAAGACATCGAGCCGGTCTACATCGTCACGGCCTCCGACACCGTGGCCGCCTACCAGTCGGGCAGCGTCGCGGCCATCGGCCTGTGGGACCCGTTCCTGGCCGGCGCGCAGGTGGCGACCGAATCGCGCCTGCTGTTCGACGGCACCGGCCTGAGCGGCAACCGCACCTACCACTTCGCGCAGCCCGCCTTCGCGCGCGCCAACGCCGACACGTTGCGCACCGTGTTCGCCGAGCTGCGCAAGGCCAACGACTGGGCGCAGGCCCACCCCGGCGACGTGGTGGCCACGCTCGCGCCGCAGCTGAAGGTCGAGCCCAAGGTGCTGGCGCTGGCGACCGAACGGCGGCACTATGGCGTCGTGGCGCTCACGCCCGCCATCGCTCGCGAACAGCAGGGCCTGGCCGACGTGTTTGCGCAGCTGAAGCTCATTCCCCAGCCCATCGCGGTGAAGGATGCGTTTCTCGACCTGAACCTTGTGTGACGACGAAACCTCTCGCCCCGTGACCCGTTCCCCTACTCATTACGACGCGATCGTCATCGGCCTGGGCGCCCTCGGCGCGGCCACCCTCTACCAGCTCTCGCAACGCGGCGCGCGCGTGCTCGGCATCGACCAGTTCGCACCGCCGCACGACCGCGGCTCCTCGCACGGCGACTCGCGCATCACGCGGCTGGCCGTTGGCGAAGGCGACGAGTACGTGCCGCTGGTGCACCGCTCGCACGCCATCTGGCGCGAGCTCGAGGCACGCACCGGTCGCCCGCTGATGACCACCACCGGCGGCCTCATCCTCGCGCCACGCGACCGCGTGGCCGAACACCACGGCAAGTCCGACTTCGTGCGCCGCACCATCGCCTGCGCCGAGCGCTTCGACATCGCGCACGAGGTGCTCGACGCGGCCGGCATCCGCGCGCGCTACCCGCAGTTCCACCTGCAGGGCGACGAGATCGGGTACCTCGAGCGCGACGCCGGCTTCGTGCGCCCCGAAGACGCCATCGCCGCCCAGCTCGCCGTGGCCCGCGCCGACGGCGCACAGACCCGCACCGGCGAGCGCGTGCTGGGCGTCGAGCCCGTGGGCAACGGCGACACCGTGCGCGTGCGCACCGAGACCGCGAGCTTCACCGCCGACCAGGTGGTGGTCGCGGCCGGCGCCTGGCTGCCCGAATTCCTTGGCCGGCAGGCGCGCACCGACTGGCAGGCGCACTTCTCGGTGCACCGCCAGGTGATGCACTGGTTCGACACCGGCCCCACCGCCGCGGCCGACTTCGCGCCCGGGCGCTTCCCGATCTTCATCTGGATGTTCGGCGACGCGCAGGAAGACTACATGTACGGCTTTCCGGCCTCCGACGCGTCGCAACCCGCGCTGAAGGTCGCCACCGAGCAGTACGTCGACGCCACCACGCCCGACGCGCTCGACCGCGAGGTGAGCGCCGAGGAAAGCGCCGCCATGTACCGCGACCGCGTGGCCGGACGCTTTCCGCAGATCGCGGGACAAGCACTCAAGGCCCGCGCCTGCATGTACACCGTCACGCCCGACCGCCGCTTCGTGATCGACGCGCTCGACGGCCTGCCGAATGTGCTGATCGTCTCGGCCTGCTCGGGCCACGGCTTCAAGCACTCGGCCGGGCTGGGCGACGCCATCGCCGACCGCGTGCTGGGCCGCGAGAGCGCGCACGGCCTCGACCTGCGGCCCTTTGCCCGCGAACGGTTGGCGACCTCGCAACACCCCTGAGGCGCCCGCGCGCGATCCGGGGCATCATCGCTTCCGATCTTCAGTTTCTTCGGAGGCAGCGCGCGATGCGATTCCTGATGGTGGGTGCGGGAGCACTCGGTGGTTACTTCGGCGCACGCCTGCTCGCGGCAGGCCGCGATGTGACCTTTCTACTGCGTCCCGGCCGCGCGGCCCAGCTGGCCACGACCGGACTCGTGGTGCGCAGCCCCTTCGGCGACCTTGACCTGCCCACGCCGAAGCACGTGCTGGCCGAGCAGATCGGCGGCCCGTACGACGTGGTCGTGGTCGGCTGCAAGGCCTACGACCTCGACGCCACCATGGATTCGTTCGCGCCCGCCGTCGGGCCCGACACCGTCATCCTTCCTCTGCTCAACGGCCTGGGCCACATCGACCGGCTGGTCGCGCGCTTCGGCGAGGCGCGCGTGCTCGGCGGCCTGTGCATGATCTCCGCCACCCTCGACGACGAGGGCCGCGTGCAGCACCTGAACGACATGCACAGCCTGAGCTATGGCGAACGCGCGGGCGGGCGCTCGCCACGCATCGACGCCATCGCAGCCCAGTTCGCGGGTGCGAACTTCACGGCCACCGCGAGCGAGACCATCGCGCAGGACATGTGGGAGAAGTGGGTCTTCATCGCCTCGGCCGCGGGCCTCACAAGCCTGATGCACGCCTCCATCGGCGACATCGTGGCGGCCGGCGGCGAGGACGTGGCGCTTGCGATCTTCGACGAGTGCTGCGCCATCGCCGCCCACAACGGCTTTGCCCCGCGGCCCGGCGCCGTCACGCGCGGCCGCGCGGTGGTCACGACCGCCGGCTCGCCCATGACCGCCTCGATGTACAAGGACATGGCCCGCGGCGCGCGCGTCGAGGCCGACCACATCGTGGGCGACCTGCTGGCCCGCGCGCCGCGCAGCGCCTCGGCCACACCGTCGGTGCTGCGCACGGCGTACGTGCACCTCAAGGCCTACGAGTTCCGTCGCGCCCACGAGGCCGATTGAACGGCGGCAACACCATGGCCGACACGCTCGCCTTCCTCCATACTGCGCAAGTGCATGTGCAGACCTTCGGCAGCCTGGCCCGCGAGATCGCCCCCGAGCTGCGCGTGCAGCACCTGGTGATGGAAGAGCTGCTCGCCGATGCGCGCACCCTGGGCGTCGACCACGCCGGCCTGGTGGCGCGCGTCCACGAAGCCATGCGCGACGCCGCCTCGGACGGCGCCTCCGTCGTCGTGTGCACCTGCTCGACCATCGGCGGCATCGCCGAGAAGACCGCCACCGGCGGCGCCTTCGCCGCCCTGCGCATCGACCGCGCCATGGCCGACCGCGCGGTGCGCAACGGCCCGCGCGTGCTGATCGTCGGCGCCGTCGAGAGCACCATCGACCCGACCCTGTCGCTCGTGCTTTCAGCCGCGCGGCAAGCCGGTGTCGGCATCCGCGCCAGCACGCTGCTGGTCGACGATGCCTGGGTGCACTTCCAGTCCGGCGACATCGCGCGCTACGTCGCCACGCTGGCCGAATCGATCCGCGCCGCGGCCGATGGCACCGACGTGATCGTGCTGGCGCAGGCGTCGATGGCGCCGGTGACGGGGTTGCTGGCGGACCTCAAGGTCGATGTGCTCAGCAGTCCGCAGCTGGGGGTGGCACATGCCGTGGCCACGCTGCGCGCGTCGAGCACAGCCTGGGCGACCGGCCGCGAAGACCTGCGGGGCTGGTAGCGCCTACAGCAGGAACACGGACGCGAGCACCAGCGCCGGAAACAGCAGGACCAGCGTGGCGCCCATGGCCAACGCATACCGAGCCCATTTCTGACGTGTGTTCTTCTGCGGTGAAAAAACCTCCCACCACAGCACGACCGTCGCCATGCCCTGGAGACCGAGGTGCCAGGCCAGCGCGCGATAGAGGCAGGTCAATGCCATATAGCCGCAGGTGCGGGCATCGCCATAGCCGTTGTAGCTCCAGACGGCCATGAGCAACCCGAGGCCGACCAGCGCCACGCCAATGGTGGTTCGGGACACCCGCACGGCCATGCGCCTAGCCTCAATCCAACTTCTGGATCGTCTCCCCCTTCAACGCCCCCATGTCGCGGATGTTGAAGCGGTGCTGCTTCCACCCTGCCATGGTGCGTCGGAAGTTGGCCAGGGAGATGCCGTAATACAGCACCTTGAACATGCGCAGCGCGCCCCACATCGGCGTGCCCTTGTAGATGTCGCCGGCCAGCAGCGACATCAGCGCCTCCTTCACCCTGAACGGGTTGCCGGGGTACATGAACATGTCGCGGATGGTCGGGTTGGTCACGCGGTAGATGAACCACGAGTACTCGCGCGGGCCCTTGCGCATCATGGCCTCGAAGCCTTCGCGGGCGCGGGCCAGTTCGGCCGGCTGGTCGAGTGCAGTGGCCACCAGTTCGGCGCCGTCGAAGGCGCTGTGCATCGCCAGGTACACGCCCGAGGAGAACATCGGGTCGATGAAGGTGAAGGCGTCGCCCAGCAGCAGGTAGTTGTCGCCGGTGGCGTGCGTGCTCGAGTACGAGAAGTTGCCCGTGGCGTGCACCGCGTCGTCGACCAGGGTGGCGTTCTTCAGGCGGTCGGCCAGCACGGGGCACAGCGCGATGGTGTCGTAGAAGAATTCCTTCAGCGATTTTTCGCGCGTCTTCAGGTAGTAGGGCCAGCACACCGCGCCCACGCTGGTCGTGCCGTCGGCCAGCGGAATGAACCAGAACCAGCCGTGCGGAAACCAGCAGATGCTGATGTTGCCTTCCTTCTTGCCCTCGAGCCGCTCGGCATTCGTGAAGTGGCCGAACAGCGCGGTGCTGTTGTGATCGGGGTTCTTCTGCTTGCAGCGGAATTTGTTGGCCAGCAGCGTGTCGCGGCCCGTGGCGTCGACCACGAAGCGCGCGCGCCAGCTGCGCTTGGCGCCGTCGTCCATCACGGCCTGCACGGTGGCGCCGTCGGCGTCGAAGGCCACGTCGCGCACCTTGCAGCCTTCGAAGGTCTGGGCGCCGCGCGTGGCGGCGTTGCGGAACAAGAGCTCGTCGAGCTCGGAGCGGCGCACCTGCCAGGCGGAGTCGAGCGACTTGTCCCAGCCTTCGGCGAACTCCACGTAGCTGCGGTGCTCGTGCTCGGGCGAGACGAACTCGATGCCGAACTTCGGCATGCCGATCTTCTCGACCTGGTCGCGCACGCCGAGCTTGTCGAACAGCTCGACGTTCGCGGGCAGCAGCGACTCGCCGATGTGAAAACGCGGGTGGTGCTCTTTCTCGACCAGCACCACCCTTCGCCCCTGCTGCGCCAGCAGCGCCGCGACGGTCGAGCCCGCGGGGCCGCCGCCGATCACGAACACATCGCAGGCATCGCTGACAGAAGAAGGAGCACCGGAAGAAGAAACCTGAGGCTGGGACATGCGAAGACAAGCAGCGTGATGGACAGCGACAGAGCATAGCGCGCCCGCATCGCACGACGCAAAACGGGCTGGCGGCGCGGGGCCGGAGGCGGCACACTGGCGGCCTTTTCAGCCCTCGACCCCTTGCGCGCCATGACCCTGCATCGCCTTGCACTGCTCGCCGCCCTCTGTGTGTCTGCCGCATGGAGTCACGCCGCGGGGTTCAGCTTCATCGAGGTGCCGGCCGACAAGGACGGGCCGGCCTTGCGTGGCGCGGTGTGGACGCCTTGCGAGGCGACCCCCGGCGAGATCGCGTTCGGGCTGATCGCCATTTCGGCCACCAAGGACTGCCCCATTGCCGGCACGGGCCTGCCGCTGGTGCTGATGTCGCACGGCTCGGGCGGCTCGCTCCTCGGGCACCACGACACGGCGGCGGCGCTGGCCGACGCGGGCTTCGTGGTCGCCGCCATCAACCATCCGAACGACAACTTCCAGGACATGGAGCGCCGGGGCCATCTCTCGACATTTGCCGCGCGGCCCATCGACATGCGCCGGCTGGCGGATCACATGCTCAAGACGTGGCCCGGCCACACAAAAATCGCCGCCGACCAGGTCGGCTTCTTCGGCTTCTCCCGCGGCGGCTACACCGGCCTCGTCGCGACGGGCGCGGTGCCCGACTTCAAGCTGGGCCTGCGCTCTTGCACGCCGGCGTCGAAGATTCCGTTCTGCGGCCAGATCCAGCGCCAGGAACTGCCCGCGCCGCCGGTGCGCGATGCGCGCATCAAGGCGGCGGTGATCGTCGATCCGTTGAGTTTTTTCGATGCCGAAGGGCTGAAGCAGGTCACGGTGCCCATCCAGCTCTGGGCCTCCGCGCGCGGCGGCGACGGCGTGACGCTGGACGATGTCGAAGCGGTTCGCCGCCACCTGCCTTCCGCGCCGGACTGGTACGTGCCCGCGAGCACCGCGCACTTCGCCTTCCTGGCGCCCTGCGCGCCGGCCATGGCCAAGGCCTTGCCGGAGATCTGCAGCGATGCCGGCGGCTTCGATCGCGTCGCCTTCCACGCCGACTTCAATGCCAAGGTGCTCGCCTTCTTCAGGCAGCACCTGGCATCGAAGCCCTGAGCCGGCTCAGCGCGTGCGCCGCTGGCCGGCGAGTCGCCGCACCACCGTCACCAGCCGATCGATCTCGTCGAAGGTGTTGTAGAACGCCAGCGACGGCCGCACCGTGGTCTCGACGCCGAAGCGCCGCAGGATCGGCTGCGCGCAGTGGTGTCCCGTGCGCACCGCAATGCCTTCGTCGTTGAGCGCGTGGCCCACCTCTTCGGTGGTGTAGCCGTCGAGCACGAAGGACATCACGCTGGCCTTGTCGGCCGCCGTGCCGATCAGCCGCACGCCGGGAATCGCGCCCAGTTGGGCCATGCCGTACACCAGCAGGTCGTGCTCGTAGCGCGCGATGTTCTCGATGCCGACCTTGTTCACGTAGTCGATGGCCGCGCCCAGGCCCACGGCATCGGCGATGTTGCCGGTGCCGGCCTCGAACTTGTTCGGGATCGGCTGGAACACGGTCTTCTCGAAGGTCACGTCGGCAATCATGTTGCCGCCGCCCTGCCACGGGGGCATGTCCTCGAGCACCTCGCGCTTGCCCCACACCACGCCGATGCCGGTCGGGCCGAACACCTTGTGGCCGGAGAACACGAAGAAGTCGGCGCCGATGTCCTGCACGTCGACGCGCATGTGCGAGACCGACTGCGCGCCATCGACCAGCGCCTTGGCGCCTGCGCGGTGTGCCAGCTCGACGATCTCCTTCACCGGCACCACGGTGCCCAGCGCGTTCGAGACCTGCGTGACCGCGACGATCTTCGTGCGGTCGCTCAGCAGCTTGCGGTACTCGTCGAGCAGCACCTGCCCCGAATCGTCCACCGGGATCACGCGCAGCTTCGCGCCCTTGGCGGCGGCGAGCTGCTGCCACGGCACGATGTTGGCGTGGTGCTCGAGGTTCGACACGATGATCTCGTCGCCCTCGCCCACGTGCTGGCCGCCCCAGCTCTTGGCCACGAGGTTGATGGCCTCGGTGGTGCCGCGCACGAAGATCACTTCTTCGACTTCGGGCGCGTTGATGAACTTGCGCACGCGTTCGCGCGCACCTTCATAGGCATCGGTGGCACGCGCAGCGAGTTCATGCGCCGCGCGGTGGATGTTCGAGTTCTCGTGTGCGTAGAAGTACGCGATGCGGTCGATGACCGACTGCGGCTTGTGCGTGGTGGCGGCGTTGTCGAACCACACGAGCTGCTTGCCGTTGACGCGCTCCTGCAGGATCGGGAAGTCGCGGCGCACGGCGTGTACGTCGAACGGCGGATGCTGGCCACTGCCGGCCAGCGGCACCGCGTCGGGGCCGCGCGGATCGGGCTTGGCCGGCGTGACGAAGCCGTTGGGCAGGCGCACCGTATCGACAAAGTAGAACTGCGCGTCGCGTCCGGCCGGCGCCGAAGGCGGGCTCGGCGGCAATGCAGGCTGTGCCGTCGGCGCGGCAAGGCCCGCGAACGGATCGTGGATCGCGAAGCCATCGCTGGAGCTGGCCACCGGATGCCCGTAGCTGTGGTTCAGGAAATAGAACGGCGAGGCTGACGCTGCCTGCGGCGACGCAGGCGCCCCCACCTGCTGCGGCACGCCCTGCACCACGCCGCCCGAGCGCGGCTCGAAGGCCGGCGCCACCGACAGCACCGTGTCCGGCACGCCATTGCCCGCCACCGCATGCGGCAGCAGCGCCGGCGCGCGGTTCGCGAGCGACGGCAGCTGCGTGGGCGATGCGGGCAGCACATTGGCGCCCGGAATCTGTCCCTGCGGGATCGGTGTGCCCGGCACGCTCGGCCCGAAGCCGGCGGGGCTCACCAGCGGCGAGCCCGGCGGTGCGATGTTGGCGGGAAACTGCGCGCCCGGCGGCGCGGAGAACATGGCGCTGGCCATGCGCGCGAGAACGGCCGGATCGAACGGCGCCTCGCCCGGGAACGTGGGTGTGCTGCTCACCGCGGCTTACTTGTAGGTGTCGGGATAGTCGTGGTACTTGCCGATCTCGACGTCGTCGAGCACGGCCAGCGCGTCGGTGGTCAGCACCGCGAGCGAGCAGTACAGCGAGATCAGGTACGACGCGATCGCGTGGTTGTTGATGCCCATGAAGCGCACCGACAGCCCCGGGCTCTGCTCGCCCGACAGGCCCGGCTGGAACAGCCCCACCACGCCCTGGCGCTTGTCGCCCACGCGCAGCAGCAGGATCTTGCTCTTGCCGTCGGCCACCGGCACCTTGTTCGACGGAATCAGCGGAATGCCGCGCCAGGTGATGAACTGCGAACCGAACAGGCTCACCGTGGGCGGTGGCGTGCCGCGGCGCGTGGCTTCACGCCCGAACGCGGCAATGGCCAGCGGATGCGTGAGGAAGAACGCGGGCTCCTTCCACACCTTGGTCAGCAGCTCGTCCAGGTCGTCGGGCGTGGGCGCGCCGGTCAGCGGGAAGATGCGCTGCTCTTCGCTCACCTGCGCCAGCAGGCCGTAGTCGGGGTTGTTGATGAGCTCGCTCTCCTGGTTCTCCTTGATCGTCTCGATCGTCAGACGCAGCTGCTCCTTGATCTGGTCGTGCGGGCTGCTGTACAGGTCGGAGATGCGGGTGTGCACGTCGAGCACGGTGCTCACGGCATTGAGGTAGTGCTCGCGCGGGTTCTCTTCGTAGTCGACGAAGGTGCGCGGCAGCTGGTTCTCTTCTTCGCGCGAGGTGCAGGTGACCTTGATCGACTCGGGATTCTTGACCTTGTTGACGCGGTAGATGCCCGCCTCGACAGGCACCCATTGCAGCAGGTGCGTCAGCCAGCGCGGGCTGATGGTCTCGAGTTGGGGAACGGTCTTGGTGGCGTTGGCTAGCTGGCGGGCGGCGTTGTCGCCAAGGGCGGTGGTACCACCGACTGTTGCACTCATGGATCAAGGCTCCGTGGGTTGAGGAAAAAGTGATCGCCAGTGTCTGGCGACCACGGGTTTCCCCTCAACAGGCTATAGCCGCCAAGTTGATCCGCCGTGCAAGGCGCGACTGCTCCAGTTGCTCGCAACGCGCGAGCAGGTTGACGATGTTGATGCCCAGCGCAGTGGCCAGCTTCTGCGCCGTGACGATCGACGGGATCACGCGCCCGCGCTCGATCTCGCCCACGTACGAGCGGTTCAGATCGGAACGCTCGGCCAGCTCTTCCTGCGACCAGCCCTGCCCTTCGCGCAGCTGGCGCACGGTGACGCCGAAGTCTTCGACGAAGGCTTTCATACGCCGCCCGCCTTCGGTGCGCTGTTGTTCTGCAGGCTGGCCTGCGTGACGCTGGCACCGGGCTTCACGTCGTCGGTGATCCACACGTTGCCGCCGATGACCGCGCCCTTGCCCAGCGTCACGCGGCCCAGGATGGTGGCGCCCGCGTAGATGATCACGTCGTCCTCCACCACCGGGTGGCGCGGCAGGCCCTTCTGCAGGTTGCCTTCGGCGTCGGTGGGGAAGCGCTTGGCGCCGAGCGTGACGGCCTGGTACAGCCGCACGCGCTTGCCGATGACGGCCGTCTCGCCGATCACGACGCCCGTGCCGTGGTCCATGAAGAAGCCCGCATCGATCGTCGCGCCCGGGTGGATGTCGATGCCGGTCTGCGCATGCGCCAGTTCGGCCACGATGCGCGCGAGCAGCGGCAGGCCGAGCTCGTAGAGCCGGTACGCGAGGCGGTGATGGATCATCGCGAGCACGCCCGGATAGCACAGCAGCACCTCGTCGACGCTGCGCGCGGCCGGGTCGCCCTGGTAGGCCGCGAGCACGTCGCTGTCGAGCAGCCGGCGCAGGCCCGGCAGCGCGTTCGCGAACTGCCGCACCGCTTCAGTGGCCGCAGCGTCGATCTCGCTCGCGGGGCGCGGCGCCAGCCGTGCGTTGAAGTTCAGCTCGAGCCGGGCCTGCACCAGCAGTGCCTGCAAGGCGGCGTCGAGCGTGTGGCCCACGTAGAAATCCTCGCTCTCGTGACGCAGGTCCGGCGGTCCCAGCCGCATCGGAAAGAGCGCGCCCTTGAGCGACTCGACGATCTGCGCCAGCGCATCGCGCGACGGAAACTCGCGCGCACCGGGCTCGCGCGAGCGGCGCTGCGAATCGCGCCACTCGTCGCGCACCTCGTGCAGTGCGCGCACGATGTCACTCACTTCGAATTGAGCCATGTGTTTTTTCCTCCCGTGTGTTTCTATCGATGGGGGTTCAGTCCTGCACCCACGGCAGGCCATGGAAGCGCCAGCCGTCGGACCCGCCGCGATGCTGCCGCGCATCGATCTCGCCCTCGAAGCCTTCGAGCACGTTGAACACCTGCGTGAAGCCAGCCTTGGCCGCGGCTTCGGCCGCCAGCGCCGAGCGCTTGCCGCTGCGGCACAGCAGGAGCACCACGGCCTCCTTGCCGCCGTCCTTCGCCACCTTGGCTTCGAGCTCGCGCACGAAGCGCGGGTTGCGGGTGAGCGCGGTGCCCGTGGCCCAGGCCACGTGCAGGCTGTCGGGCACGTGGCCGACGAACTTGCGTTCTTCGCCGGAGCGCACGTCCACGAGCAGGGCGTGGCCGTCCTGCACCAGCTGCCAGGCCACGGGGGGCGTCACGCCGCCGGCGTAGGGCCAGTTCTTTTCGATGGCTTGCGCGCGCGCCTGTTCGAGGGCGGGCGGCAAGGCGATGACATCTTCAACTTCCACGGACATGCGGTTCGGCTCCTGTTGTACGTTGGTCATTCCATCTTCCTTGATGGCGATAACCACCACTGTAGGAGTGCGAAGGCCAAGGTCAAACGACTCAAAAGTCGATTCTTAACAACCTTGTGATCT
Organism: Variovorax sp. FW301-JW7; assembly: GCF_058788795.1. Classification (NCBI taxonomy): domain Bacteria; kingdom Pseudomonadati; phylum Pseudomonadota; class Betaproteobacteria; order Burkholderiales; family Comamonadaceae; genus Variovorax; species Variovorax sp. FW301-JW7. Next base: position 703,503 of record NZ_JBYTBC010000001.1, on the reverse strand, counting down.
ATGGGGCGCTGCTTCAGGGCGCGCTCGGCGTCCTGCGCACACGCTCCAAACCAGCAGCGTTGAAACGAAAAACCCCGGCACCAAGACAGCACCGGGGAATCGCAAAGCCCGAGGGTCCGTCAGAGCTTGGCGATCGAAACTTCGGTCGACTTCACGAGTGCGACCACGTCGGAGCCCACCTTCAGCTGCAGCTCGTCGACCGAGCGCGTGGTGATGACGGAGGTGACGATGCCCCAGGCGGTTTCGACATCGACTTCGGAGACGACGTCGCCGCGGATGATCTCGCGGACCTTGCCCTTGAACTGGTTGCGGACGTTGATGGCTTGGATGGACATGGTGATTTCTCTTTCAGGGTTGACAGGGGTTGTGAGTGAAAACGGCCGGCGGTCAGACGATCTCGGCCACGTCGTCGAACGCCAGCCGGGGCCCGCGTTCGAAAGTGCCGGCGTGGTCGGCCACGCCGAGGTTGACGAGGAAGTTCGCGCGATAGCGGCCGTCGGGGAAGAAGGCCTTGTCGACCAGGTCGGCGTTGAAGCCCGACTGCGGCCCCGCATCGAGCCCGAGCGAACGCGCCGCCAGGATCAGGTAGGCGCCCTGCAGGCTGCTGTTGCGAAAGGCCGTGGCCTGCGCGGCTTCGGCGCTCTTCTCGAAGAAGGGCTTGGCGTCGTAGGCCGGGAACTGCGTGGGCAGGTGCTCGTAGAAGCGCGTGTCGTGCGCCACGATCACCGTCACGCCGGCCTGCAGCGTCTGCGCGGTGTTGCCCGCCGACACGGCCGGCTTCAGCTTCGCCTTGCCCTCTTCGCTGCGCACGAACACGTAGCGCGCGGGCTGGGCGTTGTAGGCGGTCGGGCCCCACTTCACGAGCTCGTAGAGCTGGCGGATCAGCGCGTCGGTCACGGGCACCGGCTTGAAGGCGTGCACGGTGCGCGCCTTTCGGAACAGCTGGTCCAGCGCGGCGTCAGGGATGGCTTGCAGTGTGGTCATGGCTTGGAACGGTGTGTCATTTCGACGCAGCGGCCAGCGCCTGGTCGAGGTCGGCGATTAGATCGTCGATGTGCTCGATGCCCACCGACAGGCGCACGGTGTCTTCCGTGACGCCGGCGCGGGCCAGCTCTTCGGGCGACAGCTGGCGGTGCGTGGTCGATGCGGGGTGCGTGGCCAGCGAGCGCACGTCGCCGATGTTCACGAGGCGCGTGAAGAGCTTCAGCGCATCGAGGAACTTCGCCCCACCCTCGCGACCCGCGCCGATGCCGAAGGTCAGCACGCCGCTGGACTTGCCGCCGAAGTACTTCTTCGCCAGCGGGTAGTCGGCATGGTCCTCGAGCGCGGCGTAGTTCACCCAATTGACGGCCTTGCTCTGCTTCAGATGCTGCGCCACCGCCAGCGCGTTGCTGCTGATGCGGTCCATGCGCAGCGCCAGCGTCTCGATGCCCTGCAGGATCAGGAAGGCGTTGAACGGCGAGATGGCCGCGCCCGTGTTGCGCAGCGGCACCACGCGCGCACGGCCGATGTAGGCGGCCGGGCCCAGCGCCTCGGTGTAGACCACGCCGTGGTAGCTCACGTCGGGTTCGTTCAGGCGCTTGTAGCGCTCCTTGTGCTCGGCCCACGGGAACTTGCCCGAATCGACGATGGCGCCGCCGATGCTGGTGCCGTGGCCGCCCAGGTACTTGGTGAGCGAGTGCACCACGATGTCGGCGCCGTGCTCGATGGGCCGGCTCAGGTACGGCGAGGGCACGGTGTTGTCGACGATGAGCGGCACGCCGTGGCGGTGCGCGATCTCGGCGATGGCCGCGATGTCGGTCACGTTGCCCGCCGGGTTGCCCAGCGACTCGACGAACACCGCCTTGGTGCGCTCGTCGAACAGCTTCTCGAAACTGCTCGGGTCGCGGTGGTCCGCGAAGCGCGTCGTGATGCCGAACTGCGGCAGCGTGTGCGCGAACAGGTTGTAGGTGCCGCCGTACAGCGCGGTGCTGCTGATGATGTTGTCACCGGCCTCGGCGATGGTCTGGATCGCGTAGGTCACGGCCGCTTGCCCCGAGGCCAGCGCCAGCGCCGCGATGCCGCCTTCGAGCGCGGCCACGCGCTGCTCCAGCACGTCCTGCGTCGGGTTGTTGATGCGGGTGTAGATGTTGCCCGGCACCTTCAGATCGAACAGGTCGGCGCCGTGCTGCGCGCTGTCGAAGGCGTAAGCCACGGTCTGGTAGATCGGCGGCGCGACCGCGCGGGTGGTCGGTTCGGGCGAGTAGCCGGCGTGGACCGACAGGGTTTCGAATTTCCAGTTCTGCGACATGCGACTGCCTTTCAAAGGGGGAATGGATGAAACGACTCAGATCGCCCAGCGCAGGGCGTGGGCCTGAGGCGTGAGCCAGCTGGCATCGGTGCTTTCCACATCGGTCTCTTCGGACTTCTGCAGCACCCGGTCGAGGATTCGTTTTTCGATCGCGGCAAAGGCCGGGTCGCCCTGCGAGCGCGGACGGGCCAGCGCAATGTTCTCGTCGAGCGCGATGCGGCCGTCCTCGATGAGGATCACGCGGTCGGCCAGCGCCACGGCTTCCTGCACGTCGTGCGTCACCAGCAGCGCGGTGAAGCGGTGGCGCTGCCACAGGTTCTCGATGAGGCGATGCATCTCGATGCGCGTGAGCGCGTCGAGCGCGCCCAGCGGCTCGTCGAGCAGCAGCAGGCGCGGGTGGTGTACCAGCGCACGCGCCAGGGCCACGCGCTGGCGCTGCCCGCCCGACAGGCGCGCCGGCCATTCGTTCTCGCGGTCGGCCAGGCCGACCTGCGCCAGCACTTCCTTGCCGCGCGCCTTGGCATCGTTCGGCAGGCCCAGCGTCACGTTGTCGAGCACGCGGCGCCAGGGCAGCAGGCGCGCCTCCTGGAACATGATGCGGGTGTCGTCGTGCAGGCCGCTCACGGCCTTGCCGTCGGTGTAGAGGCCACCGGACGTGGCTTCTTCGAGGCCCGCGATGAGCCGCAGCAGCGTGCTCTTGCCGCAGCCGCTGCGCCCCACGATGGCGATGAACTGGCCCGGCTCGATGGTCAGCTGCGTGTTGCGCAGCACCTCGCGCGCGCCATAGCGCTTGTGCAGGCCACGCGCCTCGAGGCGCACGCCGCCAGCGATGGCTTGGGGTTGGATGTCTTTGAGAACGGCACTCATGAATTCAGGCCCCGGGGTTGAACAGCGCCACGTTCAGCGCATCGATTTTTCTGGGCAGCAGCTTCTCGGCGAAGAAGGCATCGGCGATGCGCTGTTGTTCGGCCAGCCCGCCGGCCACCACCGGCCGCACCGCGTAGCTGCGGCGGCTGTTGGCCTGCTCGATGGTCGGGGCGTCGAGCCCCCACACGGGCGCGAGCAGGGCCGCAGCCTCCTTCGGGTGCTGCTTGACCCACTTGCCAGTCTTCTCCAGCTCGGCGTAGACCACGCGCAGCACGTCGGGCCGCGCCTTCGCGAACTTGGTGCTCGCCAGGTAGTAGCGCTGGTACGACGCGATGCCCGCGCCGTCGGCCAGGATGCGCACCTTCGACTGGCGCTGGGCGGCGGCCAGGAACGGGTCCCACACGACCCAGGCGTCGATGGCGCCCTTCTCGAAGGCGGCGCGGCCGTCGGCGGGCGTGAGGTACGCGGGCTCGATGTCCTTGAACGACAGGCCGGCCTTTTCGAGCGCGGCAATCAGCAGGTAGTGCGCGCCGGCTGCCTTCGCGAAACCGACCTTCTTGCCCTTGAGATCGGCCACGGTCCTGAGCGGTGACTCGTCGCGCACGACGATGGCCTGCGCGGCCGGCGACGGTGCTTCCTGCGCCAGAAAGGTCAGGTCGGCGCCGGCCGCTTGTGCAAACACGGGCACGGTGTCGGCGACGTCGGCGCTGATGTCGAGGTTGTCGAGGTTCAGCGCCTCGAGCAGCGGCAGGCCGCTGGTGAACTCGTGCCAGCTCAGCGAAACGTTGAGCGGCGCGAGCTGCTTCTCGAGCGTGCCCTGCACCTTCAGCAGTGCGATCAGCGTGGACGACTTCTGGTAGCCGAGCCGCACCGTGGCGGGCCGTTGTTGCTGTGCCAGCACGGCACCTGCGCTGAGCGCACCCAGCGTCGCAATGGCGGTACGGCGATTGATGAGGTGGTTCATGTGCCCTGCCCTCACTTCGCCGGCTTCTTCTGGTAGCCCGGGTGCCAGCGCAGCCACCACTGCTCCAGGCCGCGCGCGAACAGGTCGGCCAGCTTGCCGAGCAGCGCGTACAGCAGGATGCCCACCAGCACGATGTCGGTCTGCAGGAATTCGCGGGCGTTCATCGTGAGGTAGCCGATGCCGGCCTGCGCCGAGATGGTCTCGGCCACGATGAGGATCACCCACATCAGGCCCAGCGAGAAACGCAGGCCCACCAGGATCGACGACAGCGCACCCGGCAGGATCACCTCGCGGTACAGCTGCCAGCGCGACAGGCCGTAGGTGCGCCCCATCTCGATGAGCTGCGGATCGACGTTGCGGATGCCGTGGAAGGTGTTCAGGTAGATCGGGAAGAACACCGACACCGAGATCAGGAAGAGCTTGGCCGATTCATCAATGCCGAACCACAGGATCACCAGCGGAATGAGCGCCAGCGCCGGGATGTTGCGCACCATCTGGATGGTGGAGTCGAGCAGCGTCTCGAAGAACTTCACCGAGCCCGTGAGCAGGCCCAGCGCCAGCCCCGCGCCGCCGCCGATGGCCAGCCCCGCGAGCGCACGGCCCGCGCTCACCTTCACGTGCGTCCAGAGCTCGCCGGACACGGTGAGCGTCCACGCGGCCTTGACCACGTCGAGCGGCGCCGGCAGCACGCGCGTCGAGAGCCAGCCCAGCGACGAGGCGATCTGCCAGACGACGATCAGCCCCACCGGCACCAGCCACGGGATGAGCCGCTTCGCGACGTTGAGGCCGAAGCCTCGCAGCGCGCTGCCCGCGTCCCCTGCGGTGTTCGATGCCGGCGCCACGGCCGGCAGTTCCTGTACTTGTTCGGTCATGCGTGTCCTCAGCTTTGCGAGACGAGTCGGGACGGCGCGTCGAGGTTGGCGACGACCTCGCCGAAGGGGCCACTCAGCGAGCCGCCCGCGAGTTGCGTCTTCGCCTTGCGCGACAGCAGCGGGAACACCAGCTCGGCGAAGCGGTAGGCCTCTTCGAGGTGCGGGTAGCCCGAGAAGATGAACTTGTCGATGCCCAGCGCCGCGTACTCCTCGATGCGCGCCGCCACGGTCTTGGCATCGCCGACCAGCGCCGTGCCCGCGCCACCGCGCACCAGGCCCACGCCGGCCCACAGGTTGGGCGCGATCTCCAGGTCGGCGCGCCCGCGCTTGGCGCCGCCGGCATGCAGCGCGGCCATGCGGCGCTGGCCTTCGGAATCCATGCGCGCAAAAGCGGCCTGGGCGCGCGTGACGGTTTCGTCGTCGACGCGGCTGATGAGTTCTTCGGCGGCTTTCCAGGCGGCGTCCTCGGTCTCGCGCACGATCACGTGCAGGCGGATGCCGAACTGCACGCTGCGGCCCTGGCGTTCGGCGCGGGCGCGCACGTCGGCGATCTTCTTCGACACTTCCGCGGGCGGCTCGCCCCAGGTCAGGTAGGCATCGACCTGCTCGGCCGCGAGGTCATGCGCCGCCGCAGAAGAGCCACCGAACCACACGGGCGGATAGGGCTTCTGTACCGGCGGAAACAGCAGCCGCGCGCCCTTCACGCTCAGGTGCTTGCCTTCGTAGTCGTAGGTGCCGGTCTCGTGGCTGCGCGCGATGATCTCGCGCCAGATGCGGATGAACTCGGCCGACTGCTCGTAGCGCGCCGCGTGGTCGAGGTACACGCCGTCGCCTTCCAGCTCGGCCTGGTCGCCGCCGGTGACGAGGTTCACGAGCAGGCGCCCGCCCGAGAGCCGGTCGAAGGTCGCGGCCATGCGCGCGGCCAGGCTGGGCTGGTGCAGGCCCGGGCGCACCGCCACCAGAAACTTGAGCTTCTTCGTCGCGCCGATCAGGCTGGAGGCGATCACCCACGGGTCTTCGCAGGAGCGGCCGGTGGGAATCAGCACGCCTTCGTAGCCGAGGTGGTCGGCCGCGCCGGCGATCTGCTGCAGGTACGGCAGGTCGACGGCGCGTGCGCCTTCGCTCGTGCCGAGGTAACGGCTGTCGCCGTGCGTGGGGAGGAACCAGAAGATCTGCATCGGAAACTCTCGATCGTTCGTTGGCTTGCCCGTTCAGACGGCAAGCAGGAAAGGAAGGCGGCGCGCCGCAGACACGACACCCCAGGCGCGCGCCGTGATGGCCAGCACGTGGCCGGCGCGTTCGTGCAGCGCAGTCGACACGGCGGCCATCACGCGATCCCGGCGCCGGCGGCTTCGAGCACGTTGATCTTTCTGGGGATCAGCTTGAGCGCGAAGAAGGTGTCGGCGATCTGCTGCTGCTCGGCCAGGATGGCCTTGGTGATCGGGCCGGTGCCGTAGGCGGTGCGGCCTTGCGACAGGTCGGCCACCGCCTTGGGCAGGCCCCAAATCGCAGACAACTCGGTCGCCAGTTCGTTGCGGTGGGCGGCGCCCCACTGGTCGATCTTGTTGACCTCTTCGATCGCAACGGCCAGCACGTCGGCGTTCTTCGCCACGTAGTCGAGCGACGAGAAGTAGTAGGCGCGGTTGCCGACCACGCCCACGGCGTCGGCCAGGATGCGCGCGTCGAGCGACTGCTGCGCGGCGGCCAGGAACGGGTCCCAGATCACCCAGGCGTCGACCGAGCCTTTTTCGAAGGCGGCGCGCGCGTCGGCCGGTGGCAGGTAGACCAGGTTCAGGTCGCTGTACGCCAGGCCGTGCTTCTCGAACAGCTTGACGATGAAGTAGTGGACGTTCGAGCCCTTGTTGAGCGCGATCTTCTTGCCCTTGAGGTCGGCCACGGTCTGGATGGCCGAGCCCTTGGGCACCAGCACCGCCTCGGTCTTCGGGCGCGGCACCGTGGCGCCCACGTAGGCCAGCGGCGCGCCGGCGGCCTGCGCGAAGATGGGCGGGGCCTCGCCCACGTCGCCGAAGTCGATCGAGCCGACGTTCAGCGCCTCGAGCTGCACCGGGCCGGCCGTGAACTCGGTCCACTTCACGGTGGCGCCCAGCGGCGCGAGCCGCTTCTCGAGCGTGCCGCGGGCCTTGAGCACGCTCAGGTAGCCCTTCTGGTGGCCGATGCGCAACTGGCGCGCGGGGCTCTGCGCCAGGGCGGCGAACGACGACGGCAGCGCGAGGGCGGCGGCTGCGCCCTGCAGCAGGCGGCGTCGGGGAATGGCAATGCGGGTCATGGAAAGGGGTCCTTCGAATCTGTTCAGGGCTGGGCCGTGACGACCGCGTCGCTGACCTTGATGGGCTTGGGAATGAGCTTCAGCGCGTAGAAGGTGTCGGCGATCTGTTGCTGGTCGGCCGCGACGGCGGCGGTGATCGGCTTCACGTTGAACTCGTAGCGGCGCAGCGCCAGCTCGACCACATCGACGGGCAGGCCCTGCAGTGGCGCGATCAGCTCGGCGGCCTGGCGCAGGTTCTTCTTGAGCCAGATGCCCTGCTCGACCGAATCGGCGAACAGCGCATCGATCACCTGCGGGTGCTTCTTCACGAAGCCGCGCTCGCCCAGGTAGTACTGGTAGTTGTTGACCACGTCCGGTGCACCATCGGCCAGCACGCGGGCGCCGGTGGCTTTCTCGGCGGCGGCCTGGAACGGGTCCCAGATCACCCAGGCGTCGACGTTCTTGCTCTCGAAGGCGGCACGGCCATCGGCCGGAGCGAGGTACACGGGCTGGATGTCGGACAGCTTCAGGCCGTTTTTCTCCAGCTGCTTCACGAGCAGGTAGTGCACGTTGCTGCCCTTGTTGAGCGCGACCTTCTTGCCTTTGAGGTCGGCCACGGACTTGATGGGCGAATCCTTGGTGACGAGGATGGCCTCGGCGCGCGGCGCGGCCGGGTCGTGGCCGAAGTAGACGAACTTCGCCCCCGCGGCCTGCGCGAAGATGGGCGGCGCCTCGCCGACATAGCCCACGTCGACCGCGCCCACGTTCAGCCCTTCGAGCAGCTGCGGGCCGGCCGGGAACTCGACCCACTTCACGCCGAAGCCCAGCGGCGAGAGCTTCTTCTCGAGCGTGCCCTGCGCCTTCTGCAGCACGAACAGGCTGGCCGACTTCTGGTAGCCGATGCGCAGCTCGCCCTTGGCCTTCGTCTGCGTCTGGGCGTGTGCCGAGGCGGCGGAGATGAAGCTCACGATCAGAGCGATGGCGGTGACGACGATGGCGCTGATGGCCAGGTCGCGCAGCGCCTGCCAGAAGGAGCGCGGCGCGACTTCGAACACGGAGTCTTCGGGAGCGACGGGGTTCATGCGGAATTCCTTGGTGCAAAAACGTGAGGCAAAGCGATCCCCCGGCCGCACACAGGCGGCTTCGAAAAACGGGGAACGGAAAAAGGTCTGGCCGGGGCCGGGTTCAGCGGGGAACCCGGTCGTCAAACGCTACATCGCACACGGGAGAAAGGAACCGGCTCGAAGCCATGGGTCGCCGGCAGCTTCAGGCCTTCGGTCGCGAGCACCTCGACGGCCTCGTTCAGGCGCTCCGCCAGGTCGTGGTGCACCTGGTAGGCGTTCTCGGGCGTCAGCGCGATCTGCGAATCGCTCGCGTAGACGCCCGGCAGGATGTGGCGCGCCGACAGCGACTGCAGCACGGGCCGCAGTGCGTAGTCGAGCGCGAGCATGTGGTGCGGGCTGCCGCCGGTGGCCAGCGGCAGCACCGTCTTGCCCTTGAGCGCGTTCTGCGAGAGCAGATCGAGAAAGACCTTCAGCACGCCGCTGTAGGCCGCCTTGTAGACCGGCGTGGCCACCACGATCACGCGGGCCGCCGCCACCTGGGCAATGGCTCGCTCGATGGCTGGATGCGCCCACTCGGCCTGCAGCAGCGCCTGCGCCGGCAGGTCGCGGATCGCGAGCCGCTCGATGCGCGCATGGCGTTGGGCCAGCCGCTCGCCCACCGCGTCGAGCAAGGCGGTGGAGCGGGACGGGGCCGAGGGGCTGCCAGCAATCAGGAGAACGGACACGAGAAACTTTCGTTGGGCTTCAGGAGAAATTCAGGGCGAAGCGATCCCCGGCGCCCTCCCACGGGGTGCCACCAGCGATCGATTCCGGAACGGCTGCGCTTACTTCTGCTTGGGTGCGTAGATCTGGTCGAAGGAGCCGCCGTCGGCGAAATGCTCCTTGTCGGCCTTCGCCCAGCCGCCGAAGGCCTGGTCGATGGTCACCAGCGTGAGCTTGGGGAACTGCTTGTCGTACTTGGCCTTGGCCTTGTCCGAGGTCGGGCGGTAGAAGTTGCGGCCCGCGATGTCCTGGCCTTCGTCCGAGTACAGGTACTTCAGGTACTCCTCGGCCACGGCGCGCGTGCCCTTCTTGTCGACCACCTTGTCGACCACCGCCACGCTGGGCTCGGCCAGGATGGAGATGGACGGCACGACGATCTCGAACTTCTCGGGGCCGAATTCCTTCAGCGCCAGGAAGGCTTCGTTTTCCCAGGCCAGCAGCACGTCGCCCACGCCGCGCTGCACGAAGGTGATGGTCGAGCCGCGCGCGCCGGTGTCGAGCACAGGCACGTTCTTGTACAGGTTGCCGACGAATTCCTTGGCCTTGGCGTCACCGCCGTACTTGCGCTTGGCGAATTCCCAGGCGGCCAGGTAGTTCCAGCGGGCGCCGCCCGAAGTCTTGGGGTTGGGGGTGATCACCTGCACGCCGGGCTTGACCAGGTCGTCCCAGTCCTTCAGGCCCTTGGGGTTGCCCTTCTTCACCAGGAACACGATGGTCGAGGTGTAGGGGGCGGAGTTGTGCGGCAGACGCTTTTGCCAGTCGGCCTTGACGAGGCCGCCGTGCGTGGCCAGGGCGTCGATGTCGCCGCCCAGCGCCAGCGTGGCCACGTCGGAATCGATGCCGTCGATGATCGAGCGGGCCTGCTTGCCCGAGCCGCCGTGCGACTGCTTGACGCTCACGTCCTGGCCGGTCTTGGCCTTCCAGTACTTGGCGAAGGCCTGGTTGTAGTCCACGTACAGCTCGCGGGTCGGGTCGTACGACACGTTCAGCAGCGTCACGGGGCCCTTGGCACCCGCCGCGCCCTGCGAAAACGACGGCAATGCCGACAGGGCCAAGGCACCGGCCACGCCGGCACCCAGGGAAAGCTTGATAAAGTCGCGGCGAAGGCTCATGGTGTCTTGCTCTTAAAAAGGCATATCAATGAAGCCACGTATTCTGAATACGACATATAGGAACTGGAACGACCAAGTTTTCAGTTCTTAATAGCCAAATCAACTAAGCAACCGCTTTCCCCCACAAGAGGCAATCAAATGGCACGCATGGTTCAGTGCATCAAGCTCGGCAAAGAGGCCGAAGGACTCGACTTTCCGCCGTACCCCGGCGACCTGGGCAAGCGCCTGTGGGAAAACGTCAGCAAGGAAGCCTGGGCCGCCTGGCTCAAGCAACAGACCATGCTGGTCAATGAAAACCGGCTGAACCTGGCCGACCTGCGCGCCCGCCAGTACCTGGCCCGCCAGATGGAAAAGCACTTCTTCGGCGAAGGCGCCGACGTGGCGCAAGGCTACGTTCCCCCTCCCGCGGCCTGAGTCCGGCGTGGCCGCCGACGGCACCCCGCTCGGCGCGCGCTCCGGCGACACCTCCCCCCTCGACAACGACACACCGGCGCTTTCGCGCCGTGTGTTTTTGGGCGGCTGCGGCCTGCCCGCCGCCTGGTCCGGGCGCCCGCAATGGCGGATTCTCGAAACCGGCTTCGGGCCGGGCCTTCATTTCCTGACAACCTGGCAGGCCTGGCGCGCCGACCCGCAGCGCCCGCGCCTGCTGCATTACGTCGCGATCGACGCCCATCCGGCGCTGGCCGGCGATCTGCTGCGCGCGGCTGAGGCCGACCCGGCGCTGGCACCGCTCGCTGCGGAGCTGGCCGACCAATGGACCGGGCTGCTGCCCGGCTTCCACCGGCTGGCCTTCGACGATGGCCGCGTGCTGCTCACGCTGTGCGTGGGCGAGCTGCAGCCGATGCTGCGCGCGCAACGCTTCGAGGCCGACAGCCTCTTCGTCGACAGCTTCGGCCCGGCGATGGCCTCACCCGACACGCTCAAGGCGGTGTCGCGCTTCGCCCGCCAGGGCACCGGCCTCGCGGCCCGCACCGACGACGACGGGGTGCGCCATGCGCTGGCGCAGAACGGCTTCCAGCTCGACCCGAGCCCCAGCAGCCTGCGCGGCGTGTTCGCGCCCGCCTGGACGGTGCGGCGTCGCCAGCCGGTGCGTGAGGGCGTCGACGCGCCCGGCCATTGCGCGGTGATCGGCGCCGGCCTTGCGGGCGCAGCGGTCGCGGCCAGCCTCGCGCGGCGCGGCTGGCGAGTCACGGTGCTCGATGCGGCGGACGCGCCGGCCTCGGGCGCGTCGGGCCTGCCGGTCGGGCTGCTGGCGCCGCATGTGTCGTCCGACGACGCCTTGCTGTCACGGCTCACGCGCGCCGGCATCCGCGCGACCTGGACGGAACTGGCGCGGCGGCTCGAGAACGGTCGCGACTGGGGCGCCCACGGGTCGCTCGAACGCCGCCCCGACGGCGACGTGCGCGTGCCGCCCGGCTGGAGCGCGGACGGGCCAAACGAATCCTGGCCCGCACAGCCCGACCGGCTCGCAGCGGCCGGCCTGCCGCCCGACACGCCGGCGCTCTGGCATGCGCGCGCAGCCTGGGTGCGGCCGCACCGACTGATCGCTGCGTGGCTGGGCCAACCAGGCGTCGAATTCCGAGGCAACAGCCACGTGGCGCGCCTCGCACGCACGGACGGCGGTTGGCAGCTGCTCGACGACACCGGCGCCTTGCTCGCCGAAGCCGACCGCGTCGTCGTGGCCGCGGGCTTCGCATCGCACCGCTTCGCGCCCGACCTGCCGCTGCAACCCGTGCGCGGTCAGGTCGCCTGGGGTCGCGCGGACCCCGCCGCCCTGCCCGTCACCCCCATCAACGGCGACGGCCACCTGATCGCCGGCGTGTCCGACGGCCAGGCGCCGCAGCCGCTGTGGCTGATCGGCGCCACCTTCGACCGCGACAGCACCGACCTCGCCCCCACCGACGCCGACCGCCTCGCCAACCGCGAACGGCTCGCGCGCCTGCACCCCGGCGCCGCCGCCGCGCTCGCGCCCGCCTTCGAACGCGGAGACACCCACGCCTGGGTCGGCGTGCGCTGCGCCTCGGGCGACCGCCGGCCGCTGGTCGGCCCGCTGGCCCCGGGTGCCGACGAGGGCCTGTGGGCCTGCACCGCGCTGGGCTCGCGCGGCCTGAGCTTTGCCACGCTGTGCGCCGAGCTGCTGGCGGCGCAGTGGCATGGCGAACCGCTGCCCTTGCCCGCGACGCTTGCCAAGGCACTGGGCACGCAGCGGCTCTGGCCCGGATCGGACTGAATCGGCGCGTTCTGGGTTTCCCGTCACCCGAGGTCACGCGCGCACCGCACAATGCGCGCCATGGCCATCCAGTACGACATCACCCACACCACCGTCTACCGCTACAACAAGCCGGTGACCTTCGGCTTGCACCGCGTGATGTTCCGTCCGCGCGACAGCCACGACCTGCGGGTGCTCGCCACCGACCTGCAGGTGAGCCCGCAGGCCCTCACGCGGCTCATTCAAGACCCGTACTCCAACTCCGTCGCGCTGGTGCAGCCGCTGGGCGAAGCGACCGAGCTGCGCATCGTCTGCTCCTTCACCATCGAGCACGTGCCGCCGTCGCAGCGCGACCTGCTCACGCTCGACCCGTCGGCCGAGTTCCTGCCCTTTGCCTATTCGGTGCAGGAGCGCCTGGACCTGGAGCACTACCTGCGCCCGCACCACAACGACGATGCCAACGGCACGCTGATCCGCTGGGCGCACCAGTTCCTGCACACCGACCAGCCCAACAGCACGCGCGACGTGCTCACGCGCATGAACGCGCACATCGGCCAGAGCTTCGAATACAAGGCGCGCGACGAGGAAGGCACGCAGACACCGCTCGAGACGCTGGCGCTGGGCAGCGGCAGCTGCCGCGACTACGCGCTGCTGATGATGGAAGCCACGCGCCGTCTCGGCATCGCGACGCGCTTCGTCTCGGGCTACCTCTACGACGCCTCGCTCGACAGCGACGCCACCGGGCAGGCGCCCGGCGAATCGGTCACCGGCGCCGGCAGCACGCACGCATGGCTGCAGGCCTACCTGCCGGGCGCGGGCTGGCTGGCCTTCGACCCGACCAACAACCTCATGGGCAGCGGCCAGCTGATCCGCGTGGGCGTGGCGCGCGACCCCGCGCTGGCAGCGCCCATCTCGGGCAGCTGGTACGGCGACGCCGAGGCCTACGAAGGCCTCGAGGCCACGGTGGTGGTGAAGCGGCGCAAGGGCGGCTGAGCGCCCTTTCTTTTCAGGTTCGACTTATTTCGGCTGCGCCGCGCGGTACGCCTTCACCGCCGGCACGGCCGTGGCCGCGCTGTCGGCAAAGAAGCCGTCGATGCCCGCATCCAGGAACGCCTTGATCTCGCCGGCGGTGTCGCCGTACACGATCGGGTCGGTCTTGGGCGCCTTCTTCAGGCTGTCGGGCAGGAAGTTGTTCTCGGGCCGCACCGTGAAGATGTGGACCAGCAGCTTCTTGTCGTGCGCGTCCTTCACGAGCGTGGTCGGCGCGCCGAGCTTGCCGTCGACCACCGGGATCACGCGCGCCTTGGCCGGGCCGATGCCGTTCGCATAGGTCGCGATCTCGGCCAGGCCTTCGGGCTTCACGAGGTCGGCGTAGGTGCGCTTGTCGTTCAGCGCCACGAGGTCATACGGCGCGCCCTGCCCGTCGATGAGCTGGACGATCTTCACCGTGCTCTTCAGGCGGATGTCCTTCAGGTTGCCGGTTTCGAACGACTGCACGAACACCGGCGCGTCGGCCTTGTCGAGGTCGTGCTTGTGCAGCGTGTCGAGCAGCTTCTTCTCGAGCGGCAGGCCGATCGAACGGAAGTAGGTCGGGTGCTTGGTCTCGGGGTAGATGCCGATCACGCGGCCCTTGATGACCGACTGCGCCTTGGCGAGCTGGATCACTTCGTCGAGCGTGGGCACCTGGAGCTGGTCGAAAGACACGTTGGCCGGGCGCAGCGCCGGGATGCGTTCGCGCGCCTTCAGCTCCTTGAGTTCAGCCAGCGTGAAGTCTTCGGTGAACCAGCCGGTGACCTGACGGCCGTCGATGACCTTGGTGGCCTTGCGGTCGGCGAACTTGGGCACGTCGGCCACGTTCGTCGTGGCTTCGAGCACCTTGCCCGCGGCATCGACGATGGCGATGGCGTTCTCGTGGCGCGCGACCAGCTCGCCGTCCTTGGTGGGCACGAGGTCGGGCTCGATGAAATCGGCACCGTCGTCGATGGCCTGTTGGTACGAGGCCAGCGTGTGCTCGGGCCGCAGCGCGGGCGCGCCACGGTGGCCGATGACAAGCACAGGGGCAGCCTCGGCCGGTGCGGGCGCCGGAGTGGGCGCAGGTGCCGGCACCGGGGGCGAGACCGGCGCAATGGGCCACATCGGCACGCCACCACCGCCGTTGCCGCCACCGCAGGCGGCCATGAATGCGCAGGCACAGGCCGCGAGGGCCGTGCGCGAGAAATTGAACAACTGCATTGAAATCCTCCCCTTTTGTATCCATCGAAATGGATGCGCCATCTTTCCGCCGTCAACGTGACGGGCGGCAGGCGCGGCGGATCATCGAGGGGGGATATGTCGGTCGCGTGACATGGGCGCCGGCATGGCGCCGCGCGACCGTGCGCTCAGCCGCGCGCAGCCAGCTTCGCTTCGAGCTCGGCGATGCGCGCCCTCGCCTCGTCGCCTTCGGGAATCGGCCGGCCGCTGTCGCGCCACTGCACCGCGCTCTTGAAGCCTTCGGCCTCGGCCTGGCGGCGGAACCATAGGCCTTCAGGGTTGTGGCGCGTGATGCCGTCGAACACGGTGGCGAACATCTGGGTCTGCTCCAGCCCCATCGAGTGCCAGACCTGGTTGACGACCATCTTGTGCATCATGAGGTGCGAACTGGGCACGCCCGCAATGCGCTGCGCGAGCGCCAGCGTGGCCTCGTCGAGCTGCGCCGCGGGCACCGCGAAGTTGGCCAGGCCCCAGTCGGCCGCCTGCGTGCCGGTGATGGTGTCGCCGGTGAACATGAGCTGCTTGGCGCGCAATGCGCCGAGGCGGTAGGTCCACATCGCGGTGGTCGGGCAGCCCCACACGCGCGTGGGCATGTAGCCGATGCGTGCGTCGTCGGCCATGGTGAGCAGGTCGCAGCACAGCGCGATGTCGGAGCCGCCGGCCACCGCGTAGCCGTGCACCTTGGCGATGGTCGGCTTGCGGCAGCGCCACAGCGACATGAAGTCTTCGGTGTTGCGCTTCATGGCGGCGTAGTCGAGCATCGAGTCCCACGGCGTTTTCTCCTGCCGGCAGGGATGGTCGCCCTGGCCTTCGCGGCCGTGGCCTTCGGCGTAGTCGCCCAGGTCGTAGCCGGCGCAGAAGGCGCGGCCCGCGCCCTCGACCACGATCACATGCACCTCGTCGTCGGCCTCGGCCCACTCGACCGCGCGACGGATGTCGGTCGGCGTGCTGTCGCCGATGGCGTTGAGCTTCTCGGGGCGGTTGAGCACCAAGCGCGCGATGCGCGGGTGCTGCGGGTCCTTGTCGATCAGGACGGTCTCGAAAGCGGGCATGGTCGGTGGTCTCCTTCTGTTCTTGGGGGGTGATGCCGCTTCGCTTGTAGCATCGCCCGCCGCCCGCTGGCAAACCCGTCGACCACCCGGCTCAACGCCCCGTTGCCCCCCCGAGCCGGAACAGGAACACCGCGCCCTTGCCCGGCTGCGGTACGAGCCGGATGTCGCTGCCGTGCAGCTGCAGGATGCGCTGCACGATCATCAGCCCCAGCCCGCCGCCGCGCGCACCGCCGTCGGCAAAGGCCGGCCGCGTGAACAGGCCCTTCTGCAGCTCGCCCGGAATGCCGGGGCCGGTGTCGCTCACCTGCACCGCCACGCCGGCGTCGGACGGGCGCAGGCGCACCTCGATCTCGCCGCCGGCCGGCGTGTGGCGGATGGCGTTGTCCAGCAGGTTGGTCAGCACGCGCTCGATCATCCCGAGGTCGGCCGACACCACGGGCAGGTTCGGCGCGATGTCGGGCTTGAGCTGCTGGCGCCGCGCCTCGGCCGCGAGTTCGAACTTCTGGAACACGTCCTGCACGAGGTCGGCGAGCGCGAAGTTCTCTTTCTCGGGCTTGACCACGCCGTACTCGAGCCGCGCCAGCTCGAACACCTCCTGCGCGAGCCGGCCCACCTTGCGGCTCTGCCCGAGCGCGATCTCCAGGTAGCGGCGGCGCTCTTCCTCGCTGAGCGTGCCGGCCTTGAGCAGCAGCGTCTCGAGGTAGCCGTGCAGCGAAGTGAGCGGCGTGCGCAGGTCGTGCGAGATGTTGGCGAAGAGTTCACGGCGCTGGCGGTCCTGCAGGCTCAGTTCACGCCACTGCTCGGCGATGCGGCGCGTCATCTGTGCAAAGGCCTGCTGCAGCTGCGCGATCTCGTCGTCGGCGTGGCGCGGCGGCGCGGGCATGGGCGCTTCACGTTCCAGTGCCTCGATGCCCTCGGCCTCGAAGCGGCGCACCGCCGCCGTCAGCTCGCGCAGCGGCCGGGTGATGAGGCGGAACGCCACCAGCCCGGCGATGAGCCCCAGCAGCGCCACCAAGGCCATCGACCACAGCGTGGTGCGCAGCACAGTGTCGGCCGAGAGGTTGGCGGCCAGCGCGTCGTGGTCTTCGCCCTGCAGCACCACGTACACGTAGCCGGCATCGCGCCCGCCCATGCGCAGCGGCGCGGCGCTGAAGACTTTGGCGCCATCGGGGCTGCGCGGGTCGTCGCCCGCAATCGGCAGCCGCTCGCCGGCCAGCAGCCGGCGGATGGGGCCGAGCGCCACCTTGTCGCGCTTGAGGTGCCCGGGCGGCGCGGCCTGGGCCTCGATGTGGCCGTCGGGCCCCAGCACGTAGACCTCGACGCTGGGGTTGACGGTCATGAGCTTGTCGAACAGGTCTTTCACCGCCACCGGGTCGAGGCCGCCGGGCTTCATGAGTTCGGTGTTCTGCGCGATGTGGGCCGCGAGCCCCAGCGACAGGCGCTGCGTCACCTCCTGCGCGTGCTGCGCGCCGGCGCGCATCTGCAGCCACGCCGAGGCGCCGCAGCAGGCCAGCAGCAGCACCGCGAACGCGATCGACAGCCGCCGCGACAGCGTGGCCCAGGCCATCGTCATTGAAGCACCCTTGGCGCTTCGCGCCTTCCCGCCAGGCGGGAGCGAGCTTGCTTGGGGCGGCCCGGCGCGGCGCTCATACGTCGCCCTTCGGTGCGGCGTCGTCCGCCGCGAGCTTGTAGCCACGCCCCCACACCGTGAGGATGCGCCGCGGCGCGGCCGGGTCGGCCTCGACCTTGGTGCGCAGCCGGTTGATGTGCGTGTTGACCGTGTGCTCGTAGCCGTCGTGCTGGTAGCCCCAGACCTGGTTGAGCAGGTCGAGGCGCGAGAACACCTTGCCGGGATGGCGCGCAAAGAAGTACAGCAGGTCGAACTCGCGCGGCGTGAGTTCGATCGGCTTGCCGTCGACGCGCACCTCGCGCGCCAGCGGCTCGATGTCGAGGTTGCCCAGCGTGAGGCTGCCCGACTCCAGCCGCGCGTTGCGCGCCAGCGCGTCGGTGCGCCGCAGCAGTGCCTTCACGCGCGCCACCAGCTCCAGCACCGAGAAGGGCTTGGCCAGGTAGTCGTCGGCGCCCAGCTCCAGCCCGAGGATGCGGTGCACCTCGCTCGAGCGCGCGCTCACGATGATGATGGGCGTGTAGCGCGCCATGGCGCGGGCGCGGCGGCAGATCTCGAGGCCGTCGATGCCGGGCAGCATGAGGTCGAGCACCAGCGCGTCCCACTGGCCGCGCTCCAGTGCGCGCAGGCCGGCGTTGCCGTCGGCGGCGTGCTCGACCGCGTAGCCCTCGTCGCGCAGGTGCATGCGCAGCAGCTCGGCAATGTGGGCGTCGTCTTCGACGATCAGCACGCGTTTGGCGGTGTCCATGGCCGCGATTGTCCCGCGAGACGCCCCTCGGAGTTATCACGAATCTTTGAACTTTGCGTGATGAATCGGCGAGGGGGTGCGCCCAACAATCCGGCCCATGCAGACACGCTCCGCCCCTGACCACCGACCGATCCACCCGCTGTGGATGCGTGTCACGCACTGGCTCAACGCGCTGGCCGTGCTGGTGCTGGTGACCAGCGGCTGGCGCATCTACAACGCGGCGCCCTTCCTTGCCTTTCGCTTCCCGGCCGCGATCACGCTGGGCGGCTGGCTCGGCGGAGCGCTGCAGTGGCACTTCGCGGCGATGTGGCTGCTGGTGTTCAACGGGCTCGTCTACCTGGTGCTGAACCTGGCCAGCGGGCGCTTCGCGCGCAAGTTCTTCCCGCTCACGCCGGCCGGTCTCTGGCGCGATGCGCGGGCCGCGCTCGGCGGCAGGCTCTCGCACGCCGACCCGCGCCACTACAACCATGTGCAAAAGCTCGCCTACCTGTTCGTGATCGTCGACCTCGTCGCGATCGTGCTGTCGGGGCTGGTGCTGTGGAAGTCGGTGCAGTTTCCGATGCTGCGCGAACTGCTGGGCGGCTACGAAGCCGCGCGCCGCGTCCACTTCGTGGCGATGGCCGCCCTGGTGGCGTTCGTTGCCGTGCACCTCGTGATGGTGGCGCTCGTGCCCCGCACCCTGCTCACCATGCTGCGCGGTCGCGCGCCCCACACCCCATGAGCCTCTTTTTCAAACGCCCTCCCCTGGTCGGTATCGACGGCGACGCCGTGGTGCGCGAAGCCCGCGCCCTCATCGAACGCCGGCTCGACGCCCCCTCGCGCCGCCTGTTCCTGCGCCGATCGCTGACGCTGGGCGGCCTGTCGATGCTCACCGGCTGCAGCATCAGCGACGACAGCCACGTGGAAGCGGCGCTCTCGAAGGTCTCGCGCTTCAACGACGAGGTGCAGGGCTGGCTCTTCAGTCCGACGCGGCTGGCGCCAACCTACACCGAGGCCGAGATCACGCGCCCCTTTCCGTTCAACGCCTACTACGGCGAGGACGAGGTCCGTGAGGTCGACGAAGCCACCTACCGCCTCGAAGTGAGCGGCATGGTCGCCGACAAGCGCCGCTGGACGCTCGCCGAGCTGCGCGCCCTGCCGCAGCAGGACCAGATCACGCGCCACATCTGCGTCGAAGGCTGGAGCGCCATCGGCAAGTGGGGCGGCGTGCGCTTTGCCGATTTCCTGCGCCATGTGGGCGCGGACCTGAACGCGAAGTACGTCGGCTTCCAGTGCGCGGACGACTACCACACCAGCATCGACATGCCGACCGCGCTGCACCCGCAGACGCTGCTGGCGCTGAGCTACGACGGCCAGCCGCTGCCGCCGAAGTACGGCTTCCCGATGAAGCTGCGCATGCCGACCAAGCTTGGCTACAAGAACCCCAAGCACATCCAGGCGATGTACGTGACCAACACCTATCCCGGTGGCTACTGGGAAGACCAGGGCTACAACTGGTTCGGAGGGAACTGAGGGGCTGCCACAGCCGCTCGACTGCCGAAGAAAGCGCGAGGCCGAATTCCGACAGGGAACCAGGCCGATCTCGACAACAAGACCCAACCTCAACTCAGGAAGACCGACATGAACAAGCTCACCGCCACCCTCCTCGCCACCTGCATGGCCTTCGCCGGCGCCTCGGCCTTGGCCGCGGACGACATGGCCAAGGACGGCATGAAGAAGGACAGCATGGCCAAGGACGGGATGAAGAAAGACGCCATGGGCAAGGACGCCATGAAGAAGGACGGCATGGCCAAAGATGGCATGAAGAAAGATGCCATGGGCAAAGACGAAATGAAGAAGGACGCGATGGGCAAGGACGAGATGAAGAAGTAAGCCGCCTTCTCCCCGGCCCCGCCGCCATTGACGGCCGGCGGGATCGGGATCACTGTCCCTTTCCTGCGCTCCCTACGAAAGACCGCCATGAAATCCTTCGCCATCGCCGCCGGCGCGCTCGCCGCCGCGGCCTTCGCCTGGCACGCAGCCCCATCCTTTGCCGAGACCGCGCGCCGCGTGCCCGCGCCCACGGTCGACCTCACCGCACCCGCAGGCGCCACCACCGCCACCGCGGTGTTCGCAGGCGGCTGCTTCTGGGGCGTGCAGGGCGTGTTCCAGCGCGTCGAGGGCGTGAGCAATGCGCTCTCGGGCTACGCGGGCGGCGAGGCCCGCACCGCGCGCTACGACGAGGTCGGCTCGGGCCGCACCGGCCATGCCGAGGCCGTGCGCATCAGCTACGACCCACGCAAGGTCAGCTACGGCAAGCTGCTGCAGATCTATTTCTCGGTGGCGCACGACCCGACCCAGCTCAACCGCCAGGGCCCCGACACCGGCCCGCAGTACCGCTCCACCGTGTTCGCCGACAACGCCGAGCAGGCCCGCATCGCCAACGCCTACATCGCCCAGCTGAACCAGGCCAGGATCTTCGGCAACAAGCCGCTGGCGACCACGGTCGAGATGTCCAAGCCCTTCTATGCGGCCGAGGACTACCACCAGGACTACCTCACGCTGCACCCGAACCAGCCCTACATCGCGATCAACGACCTGCCGAAGATCGACGACCTGAAGAAGCTGTTCCCCGAGAGCTACAAGGCCACGCCGTCGCTGGTGCGGGCGGCCAAGGCCAGCTGACCAACGCGCTGCGCCACGCTCACAGCAGCTTCGCGCGCTTCGCCTGCTCCGTCAGCTCCGCCCGGAAGTTCGGGTGCGCAATGGCGATCAGTTCCTGCGCGCGCTGCTTGGCCGACTTGCCGCGCAGCTGCGCCACGCCATGTTCGGTGACGACGTAGTTGATGTCGTTCTTGCTCGTGCTCACGTGCGTGCCGGGCGACAGCGAGGGCACGATGCGCGAGATGGTGTCGTCCTTCGCTGTGGAAGGCAGCACGATGAAGGCCTTGCCGCCGCGCGAGCGGTTGGCCGCGCGCACGAAGTCCGACTGCCCGCCCGTGCCCGAGTACGGCGCGTGGCCCAGGCTCTCGGAGCCGCACTGGCCCAGCAGGTCGATCTGCATGGTGGCGTTGATGGCGATGAGGTTGTCGTTCAGCCCCGCCAGCGCCGGGTCGTTGGTGAAGTTCACCGGGTGCATCTCCAGCCCCGGGTTGCGGTCCATGAAGCGGTACAGCTTGTTCGATCCCAGCGCGAAGGTCGCGACCGACTTGCCCGGCAGGTAGTTCTTGCGGCGGTTGGTGACCGCGCCGCTTTCCACCAGCGTGAGGATGCCGTCGCCGATCATCTCGGTGTGGATGCCCAGGTCGCGCTTGCCCGTGAGCTGCATCACCACCGCATCGGGAATGCCGCCGTAGCCGATCTGCAAGGTGGCGCCGTCGTCGATCAGGTCGGCCACGTGCTTGCCGATGGCTTCTTGCACCGGGCCGATCTTCGGCAGGCCGACTTCCATCACCGGCTCGCTGCTTTCCACCAGCGCCGCCACCTGCGAGATGTGCACGTGGCAGTTGCCGTGGGCGTAGGGCACGTTGGGGTTCACCTCGAGCACGACCGCGCGCGCCTTCGCGACGGCGGCCATCGTGTAGTCGGGGCCCAGGCTCAGCGCGAAGTAGCCGTGCGCGTCCATCGGCGAGGCCATGCTGAACACCACGTCGGCCGCGATCTGCCCGCGCTCGATCTGCGCGGGAATCTCGGAGAAGTAGTTGGGAATGAAGTCGATCCAGCCGGCCTGCCCGCCCGCGCGCGTGGCACCGCCGAAGAACAGCGCGACGTGGCGCACGTGCTCGACCGTCTCGGGGTCGATGTAGGCGTACTTGCGCATCGCCAGGATCTGCGCCACCTTCACGTCGCGGAAATCGCGGCGCTGCTCGGACAAGGCGGTGAGCAGCGAGGGCGGCTCGCCGACGCCCGTGGGCACGATGATCATGTCGCCGTTGCGCACCTGGCGCACGGCATCGGCGGCGGAAACGCGCTTTTGCGCGTACAGGGTCTGGGCAGTCATGCCTGCCACTATGCCTTCTTTTCGCCGCCGCCGAACTCGCGGTGCACCCAGTCGCGCAGCACGGCCGTGGCGGGCCGGCTGGCGGCGCGCGGGCTGTAGACCAGGTCGTAGCGGTAGCTCTCCACCGACAACTCGAAGGGCTGCACCAGCAGGCCCGACGCCAGCTCGTCGGCCACCAGCGCCAGGCTCAGCAGGCCGACGCCCTGCCCCGCGACCGTGGCCTGCACCGCGTGAATCTCTTCGGTGAACGACAGGCCGGCCTGCGCATCGACGTCGGTGCGGCCCGCGCGCGCGAGCCAGGTGCGCCACACGGGTGCCAGCGTTTCGTCGCGCCCCGCGCGGCCCCATTCGAAATGGATCAGCGAGACGGCCGTCAGGTCCTGCCGCGCCGCGACCGCCAGCGCGGGGCTGCAGACCGGCGCGTAGTGGTCCTGGAACAGCGGCTCGACGACCAGGTCGGCATAACGGCCGTTGCCGTAGCGAATCGCCGCGTCGGCCTCGGTGTCGAGGTCGACGACCTGGTTGGTGGCGTCCAGCCGCAGCGTCCATTCGGGGTGCAGGTCGCGGAAGGTGCCCGCGCGCGGCGCCAGCCGCCGGGCCATGAACCCGACCGTGGACGACAGCGTGGCAATGCGCGTGCCCTTCAGGCGGCGCACGCCGTCGACGGCGCGCTCGAAGCTGTCGAAGCCGTCGCGCAGCGCGGGAAACAGCTGGTGCCCGGCGGCCGTCAGGTGCACCTGCCGCGTGCCGCGTTCGAACAGGCGCACCTCGAGCGTTTCCTCGAGCTGCTTGATCTGGTGGCTGACGGCGGTGGGCGTGACGTGCAGTTCGTCGGCCGCAGCCTTGAAGCTCAGCCGGCGGGCCGCGGCCTCGAACACGCGCAATGCGCCCAGGGGAGGAAGTCTTCGCATGCAGACAGATTAGCTCAACTCATCCATTGGCTGAAAAATCAGCCTTTGTCGGGCACCCTCTTCACCCCTAAATTTCAGGTGTCGCAGGAAGAAATCACTTCCACGGCTGATCTGAAATTCACCATCGAAGGCACCTGTCATGCAACTCCAACCCAAGCAGATCCACACCCAACCCGACCCCTACGCCCCCTTCCTGCTGTCGCAGGCCATCCAGCTCGGCAACCTCGTTTTCGTGTCCGGCCAGGCCGCGATCGGCGACGACGGCGAGATCGTCGGCAAGGGCGACTTCGACCGCCAGGCCGAGCAGGCCTTCAAGAACCTCGACCGCGTGCTGCGGGCCGCCGGCACGGGCCTGGGCAACGTGGTCAAGGTGACGATCTTCCTGACCTCGATGAGCCACTTTCCGAAGATCGTCGAACTGCGCCGTCAATGGTTCTCGGCACCCTACCCGGCCGACACCATCGTCGAGGTCTCGGGCCTGTACTCGCCCGACGCGATGATCGAGATCGAGGCCATCGCCGTCGCGCCCGGAGACGCCCGATGAGCACGCCGCTGCTCGCGCCGGCGACGCTGCACGGCCTGCAGCTGCCCAACCGGCTCGCCGTGGCGCCGATGACGCGCGTCAGCGCCTCGCCCGAGGGCCACGCCAACGGCACCATGGCCCGCTACTACGAGCGCTTTGCGCGGGGCGGCTTCGGGCTCGTCATCACCGAAGGCATCTACACCGACACGGCTTACGCGCAAGGCTATGCCCGCCAGCCCGGCCTGAGCGATGGCGAACAGGCCCGTGCGTGGCGCCCGGTGGTGAAGGCGATCCAGGGCGCGGGCGGGCGCGCCATCGCACAGCTCATGCACGCGGGCGCGCTGTCGCAGTTCAACCGCTT
The DNA here is from genome assembly GCF_058788795.1 of Variovorax sp. FW301-JW7. NCBI lineage: Bacteria > Pseudomonadati > Pseudomonadota > Betaproteobacteria > Burkholderiales > Comamonadaceae > Variovorax > Variovorax sp. FW301-JW7. Next base: position 679,646 of record NZ_JBYTBC010000001.1, on the reverse strand, counting down.
CCGCGACCACACGGCGGGGCCATCGGCCGTTCGTCCGCTGGGCACGCAGATGACGGCCTACCGCGGCGAAGGCGAGTACCCGGTGCCCCGCGCGATGACCGATGCCGACATCGCCGAGGCGATTCGCGGCTTCGCCCGGGCGGCGCTGCTGGCCATGGAAGTGGCGGGCTTCGACGGCGTGGAGATCCACGGCGCGAACGGCTACCTGCTCGACCAGTTCCTGAGCGGCCACACCAACACGCGCACCGACCGCTGGGGCGGCGCCCTTGCGCAGCGCGTGCAGCTCACGGCCGAGGTGGCGCGCGCCGTGCGGCAGATGCTGGGCGCGTCGGCGCCGGTCGGCGTGCGCATCTCGCAAGGCAAGGTCAACGACTTCGGCCACAAGTGGCCGGAGGCTGAAGCCGGCGCGTCGACGGTGTTCGGGGCTTTGGCGCACAGCGGCATCGACTACCTGCACGTCACCGAGTTCGAAGCCTGGCGACCGGCCTTCGGCGATGCGGGGCCGAGCCTGCTGCAGCTCGCACGCCGCCACGCGCCGGGGATTGCGATCGTTGCCAACGGCAGCCTGCACGATCCGGGGCGCGCGCAAGCGGCGCTCGCAGACGGCGCCGACTTTGTGGCACTGGGACGCGGCGCGCTGTCGAACCCCGACTGGCCGAAGCGGTTGAAGGAAGGCCGCGCGCTCGCCGCTTTCGACCCGGCGCTGCTGTCGCCCGTGGGGGACATCAAGCCGGCGGAGCAACAACCCTAGATGATGTTCTTCTCGCGCAGCGGCCGGTTCTCGAGGATGCGCGCGAACGACAGCGGCGACAGGTCGAGGCTGCGGTAGCCGCCGAAACGGATCAGCTCCGCGATGCCGCGCCCCGCCACCGGACACTGCTGCAACCCGTGGCCCGAGAAGCCGTTCGCGAAGTACAGGTTGTCGCAATCCGGGTGCAGGCCGAGGATCGCGTTGTGGTCGAACACGTTCATCTCGTAGTAGCCGGCCCAGGCGCCGGTCATGCGGACGGCCTCGAAGGCCGGGATGCGTTCGGCCAATGCCGGCCAAATGAAATTCTCGAAGGCCTCGTGGTCGACTTCGAGCGGCGCATCGTCGGGGTCCCGGTCTTCGGGCGGCGCGAAGCCGCAGATGAACTGGCGGCCTTCTGGGCGCAGCCAGATGCCCGAGGTGTCGATGACCAGCGGGCAACCCGGCAAGGTGCTCGGGCATGAAAAGCTGAACACGCTGCGGCGTCGCCCGTGCACGGGCAGCGCGATGCCGGCCCACTGCGCGACCGGCGCCGCCCACGCGCCCGCCGCGTTGACGACGATGTCCGCATGCAGGGTGTCGCCGCCGTCGATCTGCACGCCGGTGATGCGGCGGCCCTCGCGCTGCAGACCCGTCGCCTGCGCCTGCACATAGCGCACGCCTTGCGACACCGCCTTCTTGCGAAAGGCCTGCAGCAGGCTGTAGCCGTCGTACCAGCCCTCGCCCGAAAGGCCGAGGGATGCGAGTTCGATGCCCTCGGTCGAGAGCCACGGGAAGCGCGCCTTCAGTTCATCGGGCGTCAACAGCGCCACGTCCACCGCGTGCGCCTTCTGCGTCGCGTGGTTCTCTCGCAGCACCTCGACACCCGCCGGCGAGGCCAGGTACAGGTAGCCGGGTTCCGTCAGGCCGATGTCCGGCACGTCGTCGCCCACGCGCAGGGTCTCGCCCAGCGCGCGGAAAAACTCGATGCCATAGAGCGACATCTCGATGTTGATGGCGGTGGAAAACTGCTGGCGGATCGAGCTGGCCGACAGCGCCGACGAGGCCTGCCGGTACGAGAAGTCGCGCTCCACCACCGTGATGTCGAAGGCCTCGCCCGCCGGGTCGGCGCCCAGGAAGTACGCGATGGCCGAGCCGATGGCCCCGCCGCCGATGATCGCCACACGCCGCATGAGATGCCTTTCCGTGTCTTCGATGTGCGGGCCCGGGCCGTTGCCCGGGCCGCGCAAGCTCCCGCCAGAATAGCGCGATGAGAAAAGACATTCCCAACCTCGGCGCGTTGCAGGCCTTCGAGGCCTCGGCGCGCCTGGGGAGCTTCACCCGCGCGGCGACCGAGCTGGCGCTCACGCAAAGCGCGGTCGGGCGCCAGGTGGCGATGCTGGAGCAGCGCCTGGGCGTGCCGCTGTTCTCGCGCGTGCGCAAGCGGCTCACGCTCACCGACGTGGGTCGCGAGTACGCCGCGCGCATCCGCCGCCACCTCGACCAGATCCGCCGCGACACGCTGGAGATCAGCACCGGCCACGAGATGGGCTTCGTGCTCGAACTGGCCGTCGTGCCGACCTTCGCCACGCAATGGCTCATTCCGCGGCTGCCCGATTTCAGCCGGCTGCACCCGAACATCACGGTGAACCTGTCGGCGCGCTCGCAGCCCTTCTCGTTCCAGGAAAACGCCTACGACGCAGCGATCTACTTCGGCGACCAGTTCTGGCCGAACACGCGCGGCGGGCTGATCTTTTCCGAGGGCGAGATGGTGCCCATCTGCAGTCCCGCGTTTCGCGACGCGCAGGCCCGGTGGGACGAAGCCGGCTTCGAGCGCTGCCGCCACGTGCACCTGAGCACGCGCGCCCATGCGTGGCGCGACTGGTACGCGCAGCAGGAATGGGAGTACACGGTCCATGCGTCGCGCGGGCCGCGCTACGAACTGTTCACGATGGTGGTGGCCGCCGCAGCGGCGGGCATGGGCGTGGGGCTGGCGCCGCGCATCCTGGTCGAGCAGGAACTGCGCACCGGCGAACTCGTGATCCCGGTGGACCGGCACCTGGACGTGCACCAGGGCTACTACTTCGCGTACCCCGAGGGCCGGCCGGCCTCCGGGGCGCTGGAGCACTTCAAGCAGTGGGTGCTGGGGCTGACACCCGACTGAACCCGGTCAGACCGGGTTCGGGTTGCGTTCCTTGAAGCCCTGCTGGTGCCAGTACGGGTAGGTGCGCGTCGTCGCGCTGGCCGCGTCGAGCTCGGCCACCTGCGCGGGCGTGAGGTTCCAGCCCACCGCGCCGAGGTTCTGGCGCAGCTGCACCTCGTCGCGCGCACCGACCACCACGCTGGACACCGTCGGGCGTTGCAGCAGCCAGTTGAGCGCGACCTGCGGCACCGTCTTGCCGACTTCGGCGCCGACTTTTTCCAATGCCTCGACCACGCGGTACAGCAGCTCGTCGGGCACGGGCGGACCCATGTCGGCCGTCACGTGCAGGCGGCTGTTGGCGGGCAGCGGCTGGCCGCGGCGGATCTTGCCCGTGAGCCGGCCCCAGCCCAGCGGGCTCCAGACCACCGCGCCCACGCCCTGGTCTTGCGCCAGCGGCATCAGCTCCCACTCGTACTCGCGCCCGACCAGCGAGTAGTAGGCCTGGTGCGCCACGTAGCGCGCATAGCCGCGCTGCTCGGACACCGCCAAAGACTTCATGAGGTGCCAGCCCGAGAAGTTCGACGCGCCCACATAGCGCAGCTTGCCCGCGCGCACGAGGTCGTCGAGCGTGGACAGCGTTTCTTCCACCGGCGTGCTGGCGTCGAAGCCGTGCAGCTGGAACAGGTCGATGTAGTCGGTGCCCAGCCGTTTCAGCGAGGCATCGACCGCCTGAACGAGGTGGTGACGCGACGAGCCCACGTCGTTCGGCCCCTCGCCGCTGCGGAAGGTGGCCTTGGTCGAGATCAGCAGCCGGTCGCGCGGCCGGCCCTTGATCGCCTCGCCGAGCACCGATTCGGCGGCGCCGCCCGAGTAGATGTCGGCGCTGTCGAACATGTTCACGCCGGCGTCCATGCAGATGTCGATGAGCGTGCGCGCCTCGGCCACGTCGGTGCTGCCCCATGCGCTGAAAAACTCGCCCTTGCCGCCGAAGGTGCCGGTGCCGAAGCTCAACACGGGGACCTTGAGGCCTGATTTGCCCAGATGACGGTATTCCAAAGTTCTACTCCTTCAATCAATGAACTGACGAACCAGATGAATGACGCGGCCATTGTTGGCCGCCGCGCAGAACCCCGTTGCGCGTCGGGCTTTGCGGTGCTTCGGCTCGCTACGATCGAACGATGCAGATCTCGATCGAAAACCCGAACCAGCCCGACGTCATCCAGCTCATCGACGACCTCGACGCGTACCAGAAGCCGCTGTACCCGCCCGAGAGCCACTACGGCATCGACATCGCCGCGCTGTCGGCCGCCCACGTGCTGTTCGCCGTCGCGCGCGACGCGGCCGGCACGGCCATCGGCTGCGGCGCCGTGGTCATGAATCCCGGCTACGGCGAACTCAAGCGCATGTACGTGCGCCCGCAGAACCGCGGGCAAGGCGTGGCGGCCAAGGTGCTGGGCTTTCTCGAAGCCGAAGCGGCGGCGCGCGGATGCGCGCTGTTCCGGCTGGAGACGGGCGTGAGCCAGCCCGAGGCGCTGGCCTTCTATGCGCGTGCGGGGTATGCGCGGCGCGAGCGCTTCGGCGACTACCCGGACGATCCGTTGAGTGTGTTCATGCAGAAAACGGCCGCGACAGCCGCACCCCATCGCCCCTAAGATCGCCCCGGCTTCCGCCACCACGGTCATCACAACAAGGAACGTCACATGCAGACCAGAGGGAATCTTCGCCGGCTCATGTTCACAGCGGGCTGCGCCCTGCTGCTGGGGCTTTCAGGTTGCGGCGGCGGAGGGGGTGGTGGGGGCGGCGGAGGCGGTGTGGCCATGCTGCCACTGCCACCGGCCGGCGGCACGCCGACACCACCGCCCGCGGACACCGGGCGCGGCCGGGTGGTCAGCAGCTCGATGAAGTCGACCGCCACGGACGCGACCTACCCGATCCAGGTCTACCTGCCGGCCGGCTACGACGGCGCCACGGCGAGCTACCCCATGGTCTACATCACCGATGGCGACGCCGTCTACAACCAGAACGTGACGCGCTTCCAGAACTTCACCGACATCCTCGAGAAGGCCGGCAAGAAAGCCATCGTGGTCGGCATCGGCGGCACCTCGCGCCGCAACACCGACTACCTGATGCCGGGCGCCAAGGCGTATCACAACTTCCTCACCGGCCAGCTGGTGCCGCATGTCGAATCGAACTATCGGGCCAACCCGGCCAGGCGCATGCTCTCCGGCCTGTCGAACGGCGGCGTCTTCACGCTCATCGCCTTCTTCACCGAAGGCGCGGCGGGCACGTTCACCTTCCAGCATTTCTTCGCGTCCGACCCGCCCGCCGCCGGCGCGCGCGGCCAGCTCGATCCGCTCGAAAGCCAGATGTACGCCAACAGCAGCACGCGCGACATTCCCGTGACCCTGCTGCTGGGCTATGCCATCGGCAACGTCGGCGGCCCGGAGATCACCGCGCTGCGCGACCAGATCGCCGCACGCAACTACAAGGGTCTGCAGCTGAGCCTGAAGGGCTACGAGGGCGGCCACACGCCGATGGACTTGCCATCGTTCCAGGACATCGTCGCGCGGTTCATCGATTGAGGCGCGGGGTGTGGGCTCAGGGTTTGTCCTGATCCTGCACCCTGTCGAATCGCAGCGGGCTCATCCGACGTCAGCATAGAGGGTCGTCCTCTGTACTTCATCAGGAGAAAGCAACCATGGCCACCCACACCGTTCGCCTGCACCGCGTGCTGCGCACCACCCCCGACAAGCTCTACCGCGCCTTCGTGGAGCCCGGCGCCTTCGAGCGCTGGCTGCCGCCCTTCGGCTTCACCGGCAAGGTCCACAGCATGGAGCCGGTGGTGGGCGGCGCGTGGCGCATGTCCTTCACCAACTTCGGCACCGGCCACGGCCACTCGTTCGGCGGAAAGTACCTGGAGCTCGTGCCCGGCGAGCGCATTGCCTACGACGCGAGCTTCGACGACGCCAACCTGCCGGGCACGATGAAGACCACCGTGACGTTGACGGCGGTCTCGTGCGGCACGGACGTATCCATCGTGCAGGAAGGCATCCCCGAGGTGATTCCCGTCGAGATGTGCTACCTGGGCTGGCAGGAATCGCTGCTCGCGCTGGCCCAGCTGGTCGAACCGAACATTCCGGGCTGAGGGCCCTGAACGACGGCGCCGATCTCAGGCGGGTTGGTCCGGGCTGGCGCCTTCGCCTTCGCTCTTTTCCTCGAGCTTCTCCTTGACGAGCTCGACGCCCTTGTAGCCCGCCACAGCGGCAGCGGCCTTGCCGAGGAACGACGCATTCGGATCGACCTTTTCCAGGCCCTCGACGGCCACGACGGCGCCAGCGACTTCTTCCAGTGTGTTCAGAATTCCCATGATGTGCTCCAGCTCGGGTTGAAACGAAAGGTGAATGTGAGTTCGGCGAACTCAGGCAGAAAAGCGCAAGGCTTCGAGGCCATTCAACAGAGGTGCTGGCAACGATGATGGTCGTGAATTCTGATTCGTGACTGACTTCGAGCGGCTCAGGCCCCGCGCCGTGCCTCGCAGCCGGCGAACCCCTCGAGCCCGGCCAGCTCATCGAGGATGGGGCACTCGGAGCGCTCGTCGCCCTCGCAGCAATGCGCCAGGCGCTCCAGCAGGCGCTTCATGTGCGCCAACTCGTCGATGCGCTGGGCCAGGTCGTCGGCACGTTCGAGCGCGACGCGCTTCACGTCGAAACTTGCACGACGCCCGTCCTGCCACAGGGCGTGCAGCTCGACGACTTCCGGTGTGTCGAAACCCAGCGTGTGCGCGCGTCGCACGAAGCGCAGCGTCGACACGGCGCGTTCGTCGTAGCGGCCGGCGTGCGCCGTGTCGTCGAGCAGTCCGAGCGATTCGCAGTCGCTCAGCAACTGCGCGGACGCGCCGGAGCGCGCCATCACGTCGGCAAGGGACAAGCGCGCCGCAGCAGCCGGCGCCGTGGGATGTTCCATGGGGTTCTCCTTCGAGCCAAAGCGCGAAGTCTCAACCTTCACACCATGAGAGAGTCAAACGCAGACGGCGCATGACCTTGGCACGCCAGGGGTCGGGCGTTCGACGCGCTTGACCTTCACACGATGCCAAGCTTGAGACTGCGAGTCACTCTTTTGAAAGGACTCACCCCATGCAAGCGTTTGAAATCCAGTCGATGACCTGCGGCAGTTGCGCCGGCCGCATCACCCGCGCCATCAAGGACCTGGACCCGCAGGCCAGGCTCGAAGTGGACGTGAAGCAAAGAACGGTGCGCATCGACACCACCGAAGACCGCCCCTCGCTGGTGGCGGCGTTGACGGAAGCCGGCTACCCGCCGAGTCCTTCCGCCCACTGAGCGCGCGGCGCGAACCGGCTTGCCCGGTTCGCCGCAAAGCCCTACTTGAAGATCCGCACGATCGCGTCGTCGAACGCGAGCACGTCCGTGCCCACGTGCGTGGAGTTGAACTCCGTGTCGATCAGCTGCAGTCCCACGTAGCCCCGTTCGGACATGCGCTTGTACATCGCCTTCACCGGCACTTCGTTGCAGCCGCTGGCGCAGTGCGCCAGGATCAGCGTGACAGGCAACGGTCGGCCCGCGAGCGCGTCGAACATCTTCTTTTCGAGCGCGTTGTTCTCGCCCTCCTGCTGCCAGAAGGCCGCCTCGATGGAAATGAAGTACGAGAACACGAGGTTGTCGGGCGCTTCCAGGAACAGCGCCGTGGCCGCGAGGTTGCCGCTGGTCGACAGGCCCGTGAGCATGCGTTTCTTCGGGTCGGCGCGGTACTTCGATTCGATGAACGGCACCAGGTCCTTCGTGAGGAAGGTGTGGTACGCGTTGGCGCCCGGAAAGTTGTAGTCCTCCTGCCGGCGCGCGGTGTTGCCGATGCCCACGAGGATGGCCTTGGTGCCGCGCTTGAGCAGCACGTTCTTGAGGTTCGTGAAGCGCGTGTCGGGCAGGCCGTTGGTCGCGTCGCCGTCGAAGGCGTAGATGATCGGCACGGCATCGCTGCTGCTGTCGTAGGCCGCCGGAATGAACACCTCGATCGGGTAGCGCACGTTGTTGACGCTCGACGTCACGGTGTCCGACACCACCCGGCCATTGGCCGAAGGCGCCGGCTGCACCGGCGCCGTGCCCGTCGGCGGCAGGATCAGCGGCACACCGCCCCCGCCACCTCCTCCGCCCCCACCGCCGCCGCATGCGGTCACGGCCGCAATCAGCACAAAGCCACCCATCACCGCGCATGCGCGGCGAAGCCATTCCTGTCTCATTTTTTGGTTCCTCGTTCCCCGGTGCCAATCGCACCGCTCGGGATACTCAGGGCAGGCCTGAAGGCCGTCAATGTCGCCATGCAACCCGGCCCTCGCAGTTAATTCGTTCGTTTCCAAAGCGCCCGATCCCCCGCCCGTGGGGATGAAACGACAGCATCAGGGAAATCCCTGAAGACCGCGTCCCAACGGCCCGGAACACGGCGCCCCGCAAGGGAAACGCGCCCCTTCCGCCCCCCGCCAAAGCCCCTCACGGCTGGCCCGCTACTTGCGATATCGCTCGGGAATGACAGAAAATTTTCATAACCGACATATATTTGTAAACTGATTTACATCACTCGCACCCTTCCCGGTGCATCGCCCGCCCCATGAGCACCAACGTCGACACCCCAGGCACCACCGTGGCCCAGCGCATTGCGCAGGCGCTGCCGCGGCTGACGCGTTCGCACCGGCAGGTGGCCGACTTCGTGCTCGGGCATCCGCTGCAGGTCGCGACGCTGCCCATCGACGAGCTCGCCGCCGCAGCCGGCGTGTCGGTGGCCACGGCCAACCGCTTTGCGCGCGCGCTGGACTTCGACGGCTACGCGGCCTTTCGCGCCGAGCTCGTGCGCGGCTTCGAGCCGCTGGTGGCGCCGGTCGAGCGGCTGCGCGGCAACCTGGAGCACCCGACCACGGTGGCCGAGGTGTTCGCCACCGCGCTCGACGAAAGCCGCCGCAACATCGAAGCCACGCGCCAGTCGCTGGACTACGCCGCCTGCGAGGCCGCGGTGCAGCGCATCCTGAAGGCCCGCTCGATCTACATCGGCGGCTTCGGCGCCAGCGCCTGGCTCGCGGGGCTGTTGCAGCACGGGCTCGATGGTTCCTGCAGTGACGTGCGCATGCTCTCCAGCGTGAGCGGCGTCACGCACTCGGCGCGCACGCTGATGCATGCGGGCCCGCAGGACCTGTTCATCGGCCTCACATTTCCGCGCTACCTCACCGACACGGTGGCGCTGGCGCAGATCGCGCGCGGCCAGGGCTGCGCGGTGCTCGCGCTGACCGACCGCCCCAGCTCGCCCATCGCGCCGCTGGCCGACGTGGTGCTGTACGGCCAGACCGAAACCAGCTACCGCCCCAACTGCGAGACCAGCGTGCTCGCGCTGATCGAGGCGCTGACCAGCGCGGTCGCCCTGCGCGCGCCCGGCGCGGCGCAGTCGGCCGGCCGCATCCTGCAGGCGGTGCGCCCGTGGCTGCACGGCGGACTGGGCCAGGGCCATGCGCGCGGCGAAGTCTCCATGCCCTCCCTCCCCGCCGCCGTCGCTTCCGACGCCGGCAAGAAAAAGAAGAAAGCTTCCCGATGAAGAACGTCACGCCCGTCATCGCCATCCACGGCGGCGCCGGCACCATCAGCGCCTCGACGACCAACCCCGAGCAGGCGCAGGCGTATCACGACGCGCTGCAGGCCATCGTGCGCGCCGCGCAGGCCGCGCTGCTCAAGGGCATGTCCGCGCTCGACGCCACCTGCCTGGCGGTCGAGATGCTCGAAGACTGCCCGCTCTTCAACGCCGGCTACGGCGCGGTGTTCACGCACGAAGAAACGCACGAGCTCGACGCCGCCGTGATGGACGGCACGACGCTCGCGGCCGGCGCCATCGCCGGCGTAAGCCACGTGCGCCGCCCGGTGCGCGCCGCGCGCGCCGTGCTCGAGGACGGCGCCCACGTGCTGCTGGCCGGCGCGGGCGCCGAGGCCTTCGCGCGCGACCGCGGGCTGGAGATGGTCGAGCCCTTCTTCTTCTCGACCGACGCGCGCCGCCAGCAGCTGTACCGCGTGCGCGACACGGGCCGCGTGGTCACCGACCACGAAGGCGCCGCCATGACCAAGCCGCCGCTGGACGAAGACAAGAAGTTCGGCACCGTCGGCGCCGTGGCGCTCGACATCCACGGCCACCTGGCCGCCGCCACCTCGACCGGCGGCATGACCAACAAGCGCGTGGGCCGCGTCGGCGACACGCCGCTCATCGGCTCCGGCACCTACGCCGACGACCGCACCGCTGCCGTCTCGTGCACCGGCAGCGGCGAAATGTTCATCCGCGTCGCAGCCGCCTACGACATCTGCGCGCGCATGGCCTACGGCGGCGCCACGCTCGAAGCGGCCACGCACGCCGTGGTGCACGAGTCGCTGCCCGCCATCGGCGGCACCGGCGGCCTGATCGCCGTCGACCGCCACGGCAACCTGAGCCTGGCCTTCAACACCGAAGGCATGTACCGCGGCCACGCGCGCGGCGACGAAGCCCCCGTGACGGCCATCTTCGCCTGACGCCCTGCCCCTTTTTCCCTCGCATCCGCCATGTCCTCCCCTGCCCTGAACCTGCCCGACGGCCGCGTCCTCGCCGTCGACGACCTCACCGTGCGTTTCTCGACCTCCGAGCGCACGGTCGATGCCGTCAAGAAGCTGTCCTTCCACGTCGACCACGGTGAAACGCTCGCGGTGGTGGGTGAATCGGGATCGGGCAAGTCGGTCACCTCGCTCGCGCTGATGCGGCTGGTGGAGCACGGCGGCGGTCGCATCCTCGGCGGCAGCATGGCCTTCCGTCGCCGCAACGGCGAAGTGCTCGACCTGGCGCAGGCACGCGACGGCACGATGCGCGGCATCCGCGGTGCGGACATCGCGATGATCTTCCAGGAGCCGATGACCTCGCTGAACCCGGTGTTCACCGCCGGCGACCAGATCGCCGAGGCCATCCGCATCCACCAGGGCAAGAGCAATGCGGCGGCGCGCGCCGAGGCGCTGCGCATGCTCGAACTCGTGCGCATTCCCGAAGCGCGCAACGTGCTCGACCGCTTCCCGCACCAGCTCTCGGGCGGCATGCGCCAGCGCGTGATGATCGCGATGGCGCTGTCGTGCAAGCCGCAGCTGCTGATTGCCGACGAGCCCACCACCGCGCTCGACGTGACGATCCAGGCGCAGATCCTCCAGCTCATCCGCGAGCTGCAGAAAGAGATGCGCATGGGCGTGCTCTTCATCACGCACGACATGGGCGTGGTGGCCGAAATCGCCGACCGCGTGCTCGTGATGTACCGCGGCGACAAGGTCGAAGCCGGCAGTTCCGACACCGTGTTCGCCTCGCCGCAGCACCCCTACACCCGGGCGCTGCTGTCGGCCGTGCCCAAGCTGGGCGCGATGCAGGGCACCGACCTGCCGGCCAAGTTCGAGCTCCTTCGTACCGAGTCCGGCACCGAAGACAGCACCGAGACCGTGCCCTGCACGAACACCACGCCGCAGACCACCGTGCGCGAAGACGCCGGCCCGATCCTGCGCGTGCGCGACCTCGTGACGCGCTTCGACGTGCGCAGCGGCATCTTCGGCCGCGTGAAGCGCCGCGTGCATGCGGTCGAAAAGATCAGCTTCGACCTGTACCCCGGCGAGACGCTGGCGCTGGTCGGCGAATCGGGCTGCGGCAAGTCGACCACGGGCCGCTCGCTGCTGCGCCTGGTCGAGAGCCAGAGCGGCGCGATCGAGTTCGGCGGCAAGAACATCCGCGAGCTGCCCACGCGCGAGCTGCAGGCACTGCGCCGCAACATCCAGTTCATCTTCCAGGACCCCTTCGCCTCGCTCGATCCGCGCGTGACGGTGGGCTTCTCGATCATGGAGCCGCTGCTGATCCACGGCATCGCCAAGGGTGCCGAGGCGCAGCAGCGCGTCGACTGGCTGCTGCAGAAGGTGGGCCTGCCGCCCGAGGTGGCGCAGCGCTATCCGCACGAGTTCTCGGGCGGCCAGCGCCAGCGCATCGCGATCGCGCGCGCGCTCGCACTCAACCCGAAGGTGGTGGTGGCCGACGAATCGGTGTCGGCGCTCGACGTGTCCATTCAGGCGCAGATCGTCAACCTCATGCTCGACCTGCAGCGTGAACTGGGCGTGGCGTTCCTCTTCATCTCGCACGACATGGCCGTGGTCGAGCGCATCAGCCACCGCGTGGCCGTGATGTACCTGGGCCAGATCGTCGAGATCGGCCCGCGCCGCGCCGTGTTCGAAGCGCCGCAGCACCCCTACACGCGCAAGCTGATGGCCGCGGTGCCGGTGGCCGACCCGTCGCGTCGGCACAAGCCGCGTGCGCTGCTCGAAGGCGAGATTCCCAGCCCGATCCGCGCCGTGGGCGACGAGCCCGACGTGCCGCCGCTGGTGCAAGTCGCGCCCGGCCACTTCGTCGCACGACATGCCATCGGCGGCGCCTTCTGATTCCGAACCGTTTTTTCACCCGCAGGCCCCCTGCATTTTTTCCACGAACCGACTGGAGTTCTTCCATGAAGCAATCTTCTTCCTCCCTGCGCTGGGCATCCGCACTGCTGGGCCTGGCCGCGCTCGCCGCCTCGGGCTCGGCACTGGCCGCGAAAGACGTGGTGCTGTCGATCGGCTACCAGCCGGAAACGCTGGACCCGTACAACACCAACAACACCATCACCACCGCGGTGACGAAGACCTTCTATGAAGGCCTGTTCCAGTTCGACAAGGACCTGAAGGTGCAGAACGTGCTCGCCGAGAGCTACGACGTGTCCAAGGACGGCCTGGTCTACACCATCAAGCTGCGCAGCGGCGTCAAGTTCCACGACGGCACCGACTTCAACGCCGAAGCCGTGAAGCTCACGCTCGACCGCGTGCTGAACCAGGACAACAAGCTGCTGCGCTACAACCAGTTCAACCGCGTGGGCAAGGTCGAGGCCGTGAACCCGACCACCGTGCGCATCACGCTGAAGGAGCCCTTCGGCCCCTTCATCAACTCGCTGGCCCACGCCTCGGCCGCCATGATCTCGCCCACGGCGCTGAAGAAGTGGGGCAGCAAGGACATCGCCTTCCACCCCGTGGGCACCGGCCCCTTCGAGTTCGTCGAGTGGAAGCAGACCGACGCCGTCAAGGCCAAGAAGTTCGACAGCTACTGGAAGAAGGGCTACCCGAAGGTCGACAACCTGCAATGGAAGCCGGTGCTCGAGAACAACACGCGCGCCGCGATGCTGCAGACCGGCGAAGCCGACTTTGCTTACCCCATCCCCTACGAGCAGGCCGAGCTGCTGAAGAAGAACGACAAACTCGAAGTGGTGGCCTCGCCCTCGATCATCACGCGCTTCCTAGCGTTCAACATGCTCGTGAAGCCCTATGACAACCCGAAGGTGCGCGAAGCCATCGGCTACGCCATCAACAAGGAAGCGCTGTCGAAGGTCGCGTTCGGCGGCTATGCATTCCCCGCGCAGGGCGTGCTGCCCCAGGGCGTGAAGTACGCCGAGAAGATGGCCCCCATTCCCTATGACCTGAAGAAGGCCAAGGAGCTGATGAAGGAAGCCGGTTACCCCGACGGCTTCGAGTCGGTGCTGTGGAGCGCCTACAACAACACGACCAGCCAGAAGACGATCCAGTTCGTGCAGCAGCAGCTCGCGCAGATCGGCATCAAGCTGCAGGTGCAAGCTCTCGAAGTGGGTCAACGCACCGAGATGGTCGATGCCTGGCCCGATCCGAAGACGGCCAAGGTTCGCATGTATTACATCGGCTGGTCGTCGTCGACCGGTGAAGCAGACTGGGGCCTGCGCCCGTTGTTCGCCTCGGAATCGTGGGCGCCCAAGCTCAACAACGTTTCGTTCTACAAGAGCGAGGTGGTGGACACCGCGCTGGCCAAGGCCCTGGTGACCGTCGACGAGAAGGAACGCACCGCGCTCTACAAGACCGCCCAGGAAGAGATCCGCAAGGATCTGCCGCGCGTACCGATGGTCACCGAGCAGAACCTGTCGTCGCACGCCAAGCGCCTCTCTGGCGTGTTCGTGATGCCCGACGGCAACATCAACATCGACGCGATGTCGGTGTCGAACTGATCGCAGCTCCTTCGTTTTCCTGACTGACTGTCCGGCGGGCGATGGCACCGTGCCATCGCCCGTTCGCGACAACCGTATCCCATGCTGAACTACTTCCTCAAACGACTGTTGGGCCTGATCCCCACGCTGCTCATCGTGGCAGTGCTGGTGTTCCTGTTCGTCCACATGCTCCCCGGCGACCCGGCGCGCCTTGCCGCCGGCCAGGATGCCGACGAGCAGACCGTGGCCATGGTGCGCGCGGAGCTCGGGCTGGACAAGCCACTGCCGCAGCAGTTCGTGAGCTTCTTCACCCACATGGTGCAAGGCGACTTCGGTACCTCGATCCGCACGCGGCGGCCGGTGTCGACGGAAATTGCCGAGCGCTTCTTCCCGACGGTGATGCTGACCATCACCAGCATGGTGTGGGCGGTGATCTTCGGCATGGGGATCGGCATCGTGTCGGCGGTGTACCGCAACAAATGGCCCGACCGCATCGGCATGACGCTGGCGGTGTCGGGCATCTCATTCCCCGCATTTGCATTGGGCATGCTGCTCATGCAGATCTTCTCGGTGCAGCTGGGCTGGCTGCCCACGGTGGGCGCCGCGACCTGGCAGCACTACATCCTGCCCTCGATCACGCTGGGCGCGGCCGTGGCCGCCGTGATGGCCCGCTTCACGCGCGCTTCCTTCGTCGAAGTGATCCAGGAAGACTTCGTGCGCACCGCGCGCGCCAAGGGCGTGCACGAAACCAGCGTGGTGTTCAAGCACACGCTGCGCAACGCGCTGATTCCGGTGGTCACGATGATGGGCCTGCAGTTCGGCTTCCTGCTGGGCGGCTCCATTCTTGTGGAGGCGGTGTTCAACTGGCCCGGCCTGGGCCGCCTGCTGGTCGATGCCGTGCAGATGCGCGACTACCCCGTGATCCAGACGCTGGTGCTGCTGTTCTCGCTCGAATTCATTTTGATCAACCTCGTGGTCGATGTGCTCTATGGCTACATCAACCCGACCATCCGCTACAAGTGAGCACGCAGCCATGACGCAAGCTACCGGCGTGTCTGCCGAATCCATCGTTCCCCTGTCCCCCGTTGCCGTTGCGCTGACCGCCGGCAAGGTCCGCACGCCCTGGGGCGAATGCTGGCGCCGTTTCAAGAAGCAGCCCGTGGGCATCGTGGCGGCCATCTTCGTGCTGCTGCTGGTGGTGATCGCGGTGTTCGCACCGTGGATCGTGCCCTTCGATCCCGAGAACTTCTTCGACTACGACATGCTGAACAGCGGGCCCTCGGCCACGCACTGGTTCGGCGTCGATCCGCTGGGCCGCGACATCTTCAGCCGCATCCTGGCGGGCACGCGCATCTCGCTGGCGGCCGGCTTTTTGTCGGTGCTGGTGGGCGGCATCATCGGCACGGCCTTCGGCCTGCTGGCCGGCTACTACGAAGGCTGGTGGGACCGCATCGTGATGCGCATCTCGGACGTGCTGTTCGCCTTCCCCGGCATCCTGCTGGCGCTGGGCGTGGTGGCCATCCTGGGCAGCAGCATGACCAACGTGGTGGTGGCGGTGTCGGTGTTCAGCGTGCCGGCCTTTGCGCGCCTGGTGCGCGGCAACACGCTGGTGCTCAAGCAGCAGACCTACATCGAGGCCGAGCGCAGCATCGGCGCGTCCGACTGGACCATCATCGTGCGCCACATCCTGCCGGGCACGATCTCGTCGATCGTCGTGTACTTCTCGATGCGCGTGGGCACCTCGATCATCACGGCAGCCAGCCTCTCGTTCCTGGGCATGGGCGCGCAGCCGCCGACGCCCGAGTGGGGCGCGATGCTCAACGAAGCCCGCGCCGACATGGTGACCTCGCCGCACGTGGCGCTGTTCCCCAGCCTGGCCATCTTCTTCACCGTGCTGGCCTTCAACCTGCTGGGCGATGCGCTGCGCGACGCGCTCGATCCGAAGATCGACCGCCAGTAAGTTCTTCTTTTTCTCTTCATGGCCTCGACGACCTCCCAGCCCTTCATCGGCACGCTGCCTGCGGGCCCGCGCGACGCCATCACCGACGTCGCGGGCGTCACGGTCGGCCACCGCACGCTGGCCGACGGCCCGGTGCAGACCGGCGTGACCGTGATCCGTCCGCACGCGGGCGATCCGTTCCGTGACAAGGTGCCGGCCGCGGCCGTGGTGCTCAACGGCTTCGGCAAGAGCGTGGGGCTGGTGCAGCTGGCCGAACTCGGCGTGCTGGAAACGCCGATCGCGCTGACCAACACCTTCTCGGTCGGCACCGTGGCGACGGCGCAGATCCGCCACTGCGCGGCGGCCAACCCCGAGACCGGCCGCGCGCTGCCCACGGTGAACCCGCTGGTCTTCGAGTGCAACGACGGTTTTCTCAACGACATCCAGCGGCTGGCCGTGGCCGAGGCCGACTACCTGCAGGCACTCGACGCCGCCGGGGCCGATTTCGAACAGGGCTCGGTCGGCGCGGGACGCGGCATGTCGAGCTTCCAGCTCAAGGGCGGCATCGGCAGCGCGTCGCGCCGCGTGGCGATGGCCGACGGCACGACCCACACGGTGGGCACGCTGGTGCTGGCGAACTACGGGCGCCAGCCGCAGCTGGTGCTGGCCGGGCACGCGGTGGGCGAGCGGCTCGCGGCGCTGCAGGCAGCGAAGGAAGCGGCGGAGCCCGAGAAGGGTTCGATCATCATCGTCGTCGCCACCGACGCACCGCTCGACGCGCGCCAGCTGCGCCGCCTGGCACTGCGCGCGGGCGCGGGACTGGCCCGCACCGGCTCGGTCTACGGCCACGGCAGCGGCGACCTCGTGCTGGCCTTCTCGACCGCCTACACCATCCCCGACCGCGCCGACCGGCCCATGCCGGCCGTGGCGATGCTGCACGACACGCAGCTTGACGGGCTGTTCCAGGCCGCGGCCGACAGCACCGAGCAGGCCATACTTCATGCGCTGTGGCGCGCCACGCCGGTCACGGGCCGCGACGGCAACCACCGCGCGGCGCTCGGCGAACTGCTGCCGCCCTCCTCCCTTTCACCTCTCGCCTGAAACACACGTCCATGAAAGTCCTGATCTCCACCGACATCGAAGGCGTTGCGGGCGTCTACCACCACGAGCAGGCGCGCCAGGGCAACCCCGAGTACGAGCGCGCCCGCGTGCTGATGGCGCAGGAGGCCAACGCCGCGATTGCCGGGGCCTTCGACGCCGGCGCCACCGAGGTGCTGGTGAACGACTCGCACGGCGGCTTTCGCAACATGCCGCCCGACGTGCTCGATGCACGCGCCCGCGTGGTGCAGGGCAAGCCGCGCTACCTGAGCATGGTGGCCGGCGTGGAAGAAGGCGTGGACGCGCTGTGCATGGTGGGCTACCACTCGCGCGCGCAGGGGCGCGGCATCCTGGCGCACACGATCAACAGTTTCGCCTTCGCGAGCATCTCGCTCGGCAACCAGGAACTGGGCGAAGCCGGACTCTACGGCGCGCTGGCCGGCGAGTACGGCGTGCCGGTCGTGATGGCCAGCGGCGACGACGTGTTCATCTCCGAGAACCAGGCGCTCTTTCCGCATGCGAGCTTCGTGCAGACCAAGAAGGCGACCGGTTTCAACAGCGGCGTGTCGCTGTCGCCGGAGCAGTCGCGCCAGGCGATTCGCGCCGGCGTGATCGAAGGGTTGGCTGCGCGTGCCCATGCACGTCCGCTGGTCTTCCAGGGCCCGCAGGTGGTCACGCTGCGCACCCAGTCGCCGATGATGGCCGACCTGTTCTGCCAGTGGCCGAGCTTCGAGCGCGTCGACGGCGTCACGCTGCGCTTCACTGCTGAAACAGTGGAGTCGGCGGTGCGCATGCTGAACTGCTGTTCGGCGATGTCGGCGATGCTGCGCTGAGGCCGCGCGCCTTCAAGGCAGCGCGAGGCTGAAGCGCACGTGACCGTCCTGCCCGGCGCTGTCGAGCCGGGCCTGGCCCCGGTGCAACTCGGCGATCTGGTGCACGAGGTACAGGCCGAGGCCAGCGCCCGGTGAGCGCGCCGCCTGGCGGCCACGGAAATACTTCTCGAACAGCCGCGGCACCTCGTCGTGCGGAATCGCGTCGCCGGGGTTGCTCACGCGGATGTTCAGGCCGCCCTCCCCATCCGGTCCCGCCGGCACCACGTCGAGCACGATCGCCCGGCCGGCCGGCGTGTGGCGATCGGCGTTGGCCAGCAGGTTGCGCAGCGCCACGCGCAGCAGGCCGGGGTCGCACACCAGCTGCGGCGGCAACTGCCCGTCGTGCCACACGACGCGGCCGTCCGGCCAGTCGGCCACGAGGTCCTCGAACAGCTCCATCAACTCGTCGCGCTCGCAAGGGCGCGGCTGGAACGGCGTCTGGCCGGCTTCCATGCGGTCGGAGGTGAGGTATTCGTCGACCAGCGCGGTCATGCGCTGCGCGGCGGCACGCAGGTTCAGGCAGCGCGCCAGGGTCTTCTCGCGCGCGGCGTCGAGGTTCTTGGCGATCTGCTGCGCGGTGGTGTGGATGATCGCCAGCGGCGTGCGGAACTCGTGCGACACCATCGCGACGAAATCCACCTGCGACTGCTTGGCGCGGCGCTCGGTCTCCAGCGCCGCGCGCAGGTCGACCTCGAGGCGCTGGCGCTGCTCGATCTCGCCGCGCAGGTCGGCCGTGCGCCGGCGCACTTCCGCCTCCAGCCGGTCGTTCTGGCGGCCGACCACGTGAACGAGGCGGGCTTGCGCGGCTTCCTTCTCGCGGCGCAGCTGGTCGTAGCGGCGGTTCAACCGCATGCTCATCAGCAGCAGGTGCAGCAGCGTGCCGATGGCCGTCGCGTTGTCGGTCCAGGCGCCGGCCGGCAGCCAGCCCTGGTTGCGCAGGAAGCTCACCATCACGCCCGCGTAGTAGATGCCGAAGATGATGAGAAAAGCCCGCGCCTGGCCCTGGTCGCGCGGCAGCAGCCACAGCGCGGCGCCGATCAGGTAGACGATGCACAGCATCGCCGTCCCCTGCACCGCCTGCATGGCCAGGCCGTTGGCGCCGGCCAGCACCAGCGCCACCGCGATGGCACTCACAAGGCCCACCGCGCGCACCACCACGCGGGTGAAGCGCGGCCACCGCACATCGGTGCCCAGCTGCATGCCGGCGAACCGGATGCCGATGGCCACGCCGGCGCAGATCGACAGGCTCAACAGCATGTCGGACAGCCGCGCGGGAATGGCCAGCAGCTGCTGCGGCAGCCCCGCCGTCAGGAACTCGACCAGCAGCGCGTTCGCCACATAGACCAGGTACCAGGCGCTCACGCGCTCGCGCGTCATCTGCCAGAACAGGGCGTGGAAGGCGATCAGCATCAGGCCGAAACCGAAGCCCAGGCCGTAGAAAAGGTACTCGCGCCGCGCGGTGCCCGCGTAGACCTCGGGCGCAGCGAAGCCGATGGTGGTCGACATGGCGTTGCGCGACTGCAGGCGCAGCAGCAGCGGCGTGGGCGCGGCGCTCTCCAGGGTCAGCGGCAGCTGCGCGTTGCGCGCGTCGATGGGCCAGTTTTCGCGGCCGATGTCTTCGCCGGAATGCACGGCCAACTGCCAGCGGCCCGCGTCGTCCTGGCGGTACAGCCGCACGTCGTCGAGCAGCGCGTTCTTGAATTGCGCCAGCCACCGCTGCTGGGGCACGTCGGCCGGACGCTGCACCTCGAGCCTGATCCACACCACATCGCGCGTGAAGCCCGCGTTCACGGCGCCGGGCAAGGCCTTCCAGCCCGGGGCGGCGGCGGCCTCGTCGGCGCTCAATTGGCCTTCGGGGTCGCGCAGCATCGACAACTGACCGTGGCTGTCGACGCTCGCGAGCGGATTCAGCTGCAGCACGCCGGCTGTGGCCGCGGTGGAACAGAGAAGGCCCCACACGGCGAGGCAACCGCACAACCACAGGCACCGAGCGAGGCGTTTCATGGGCGCGGATTATCGATGGCGCCCCTACAATCCGCGCGCCTTTCATCGTGCTTAGAAACGCTCAGATTCCCTTGGTCGCCAGCCCGTACCCTGTTCCCATGCGTGATGTGATCCTGCTGGAAGATGAAGCCGTGCTGCGCGAAGAGTTGAGCGAGTTCCTGACCGGCAGCGGCTACCGGGTCGATGCCGAGGCGTCGCTCGAAGGCTTCCACCGCACCTACGACCCGGCCCGCCACGGCATCGCGCTGGTCGACCTCGGGCTGCCCGACGGCGACGGCCTGTCGCTGATCCGCGAGCTGCGCGAACGCGGCGAGCGCCTGGGCATCGTCGTGCTGACGGCACGCGGCGGCGCCCGCGACCGCGTGACGGGGCTGGACATCGGCGCGGACTACTACCTGTCGAAGACCACCGACCTCGATGAACTGGCGGCCACGCTGGCGGCGCTGTCGCGGCGCCTGGGCGATTCGCCCGCCGCGGTGCCGGCCGACGCCTGGGTGCTGGAGCTGGGGCCGCGCCGGCTGTCGCCGCCGGGTTTTGCGCCCATTGCACTGTCGGAACAGGACCTCACGGTGCTGCACGAACTGATGCGCAGCGCCGGCGAGATCGCCAGCCGCCAGCAGATCGTGCAGGCGCTGGGCGAGCACTACCTGAGCTACGACCAGCGCCGCCTCGACACGCAGATTCGCCGCCTGCGGCGCAAGGTCAGCGAGGCCACGGGGCTGGTGCTGCCGATCAACACGGCGCGCAACGCCGGCTACCGCTTCCACGCCAAGACGCTCATCCGGCGGTAGTCCACAGCGGTTCAGGCGCCGCTGCGGCGCTCAGAAACGCTCAGTTTCATTTCGATACCCGCCGCTAACCTGCGGCACAGGCAGCGACTTGAGGCACGGATGAAGGCATGAGCGATCTCGCCAGGACAACTTCTTATGTGGTCCCCTACGTGGTCCACGTCAAAGGCCAGAACTTCACTTTGAAGGATGTCATGGTGGCCGCGGACATCTACCGGCTGCGGATCGAGGAGCAGATCGGCGATCCGCTGCGGGTGGTGAAGTGCTTCCAGGCCTGGTCGAAGGAACGCCACCACGGCATCGAGAACCTGAACCGGACCGAAGCCCGGCTGGCCCGGGAATGGCTCAACGCGCAGCACCAGGCCGACAAGGCCGCGCGGCAGCTGCTGAGTTCGCCGCAGACCCTCGGCTTCGACTTCAAGCTGCGATAGCCGCCCTGCGCGGGTGCCGCCGGGTTCCTAGAATCCAGCGTCCGGCGACCCCGCGCCGGCCTTCGCGCCTTATCTGGAATAAGCAACCAACCGCCTCGCAACCCGCATGGATGCTGGTAAATAAGCTTATCCGCATAAGACGCGAACCA
The DNA here is from genome assembly GCF_058788795.1 of Variovorax sp. FW301-JW7. Taxonomy (NCBI): domain Bacteria; kingdom Pseudomonadati; phylum Pseudomonadota; class Betaproteobacteria; order Burkholderiales; family Comamonadaceae; genus Variovorax; species Variovorax sp. FW301-JW7. The sequence goes on along the minus strand of NZ_JBYTBC010000001.1, from coordinate 658,433 downwards.
AAAAATAGTTTGCTTCCATAAGGCGGGCTTTCAGAATCACGGCTTCTTGCTGGGGCGCCCCGTTGTACGTGCGGCACCGCACTTCTTCAAGACACACACGCACGATGTACCAATACACAGAATTCGACCGCCAGTTCGTTCACCAACGCGCTGCCCAGTTCCGAGACCAGCTCGAGCGCTGGCAAAAGGGCCGCCTGCACGAGGACGAGTTCCGCCCCCTGCGCCTGCAAAACGGCTGGTACGTGCAGCGCTACGCGCCGATGCTGCGCGTGGCCGTGCCGTACGGCGAGCTGTCGAGCAAACAGCTGCGCGTACTGGCCCGCATCGCCCGCGAGTACGACGAGCCCGAAGCCGAGGTCTACCGCAAGGCCATCGAGACCCAGGGCCTGCTCGGCAGCCACAAGCTGCCCACCCACTACGCCCACTTCACGACGCGCCAGAACGTCCAGTACAACTGGATTCCGCTGGCCAAGTCGGCCGACGTGATGGACCTGCTGGCTTCGGTCGACATGCACGGCATCCAGACCAGCGGCAACTGCATCCGCAACATCACGAGCGACGAGCGCGCCGGCGTTGCCGTCGACGAGATCGCCGACCCGCGCCCGTTCGCGGAAATCATGCGCCAGTGGAGCACGCTGCACCCCGAGTTCGCCTTCCTGCCGCGCAAGTTCAAGATCGCCATCACCGGCGCCACCGAAGACCGCGCCGCCACCGGCTGGCACGACGTGGGCCTGCACGTGGTGAAGAACGAAGCAGGCGACATCGGTTTCCGTGTGCAGGTGGGCGGCGGCATGGGCCGCACGCCCATCATCGGCACCGTGCTGCGCGAGTTCCTGCCCTGGCAGCAGATCATGAATTACCTCGAAGCGGTGATTCGTGTCTACAACCGCTACGGCCGCCGCGACAACATCTACAAGGCGCGCATCAAGATCCTGGTGAAGGCCGAAGGCCAGCGCTACATCGACGACGTAGAGGCCGAGTACAAGCAGATCATCGAGCACGACGGCGCGCCGCACACCATCACGCAGGAAGAGTACGACCGCGTGGCCGCCTCCTTCGTGCCGCCGACGCTGGCCACCCGCGTGCTGCAAAGCGCCGAGAAGACCGACGCCGAGCTGCGTGCCCACGCCGCCGACGACGTCATGTTCGCGCGCTGGCTCGCCCGTAACGTCGACGCCCACAAGAACCCCGCGCTGCGCGCCGTCACGCTGTCGTTCAAGCGCCTGAAGCAGGCCCCCGGCGACGCGTCGGGCGACCAGCTCGACACCATCGCCGAGTTGGCCGACCGCTTCTCGGCCGGCGAAGCCCGCGTGACGCACGACCAGAACGTGGTGCTGCCCTGGGTGCACGCCGAAGACCTGCACGCGCTGTGGCTCGCCGCCCGCGCCGCCGGTTTCGCCAGCGCCAACGTGCAGCTGCTGACCGACATGATCGCCTGCCCCGGCGGCGACTTCTGCGCGCTGGCCAACGCCCGCTCCATTCCCATCGCCGAAGCCATCACCGAGCGTTACCAGGACCTCGACGAGCTCGACGACCTGGGCGAGATCGACCTGCACATCAGCGGCTGCATCAACTCGTGCGGCCACCACCACAGCGGCCACATCGGCATCCTGGGCGTCGACAAGGACGGCAAGGAGTGGTACCAGGTCACCCTCGGCGGCTCCGACGGCTCCGCGCTCAGCGGCGCGCCGCAGGCCGGCAAGGTGGTCGGCCCCTCGTTCTCGGCGGCCGAAGTGCCAGGCGTGATCGAGGCTGTGCTCACCACGTACCGCGACACCCGTGAAAACGGCGAAACCTTCATCGACACCCTGCGCCGCGTCGGTCCCGACCCGTTCAAGGCCGCAGCCAACGGTGCGCGATTCAAGGTGGAGGAAGCAGCATGAAGAAGACTCTGAACATCCTGGCCGCCGAAGACCACATCGACGACGGCGACCCGAAGGTCTTGCAACTGGCCAACGACGCCGACCCGCTCGCCATCGAGGTGTGCCTGGCCGACATCGAGCGCATCGACCTGAACTTTCCGAAGTTCACCGACGGCCGCGCCTACAGCCAGGCCTTCCTGCTGCGCCGCCGCCTCGGCTTCACGGGCGACATCCGCGCCACTGGCGACGTGCTGATCGACCAGCTGGTGCAGATGGAACGCACCGGTTTCTCCAGCGCCGTGCTCAAGGAAGGCGTGGACGCCTCCGACGCACAGCGCCAGTTCGACCGCTTCGCCACATTCTACCAGGGCGACGCCGTGAAGACCGCGCCGCACTTCGTGGCCGGCGCCTGAGCAGACAAGAGAGTCCCATGAGCATCGCCACCGACATCGACTTTGCACGCATCAACACCGAACTCGGCCGCAACGCCGAGGGCCTGGTGGACTGGGCCGTCGGCCTGGGTCAGCCCGCGATCATCACCACCAACTTCCGCCCCTTCGAGGCCGTGATCCTGCACATGGTCACGCGCGCCAAGCGGGACGTGCCGGTGGTCTGGATGGACAACGGCTACAACACCGAGGCCACCTACCGTTTTGCCGACGAGGTGACGAAGCTCCTGGGCCTGGACCTGCACATCTACCTGCCGCGTCGCTCGCGCGCGCACCGCGAAGCGGTCGAAGGCGCCACGCCGGCGCTGGACGATCCGCGCCACGCCGCCTTCACTGAAGAAGTGAAGCTGGAGCCCTTTGCCCGCGCCCTGCGCGAAACCGCGCCCAAGGTCTGGTTCACCGCGCTGCGGGCCACCGACACGGCCGTGCGCGCGCAGATGGACCCGGTCAGCGTCAACCCGGACGGCCTGATCAAGGTCGCGCCGCTGCTGCACTGGTCGTCCAAGGAGCTTTACGAATACTGCGAAGCCAACGGCCTGCCCAACAACTTCGACTACGTGGACCCGACCAAGGGCGAGGACAACCGCGAATGCGGCTTGCACCTGTCGCACTGAACGATCGCTTTCCGCCTCCAGGACCCCTCCGATGAACGCCCGTACCGAAGCCGACCTGCTGCAGCCGCCCATGCACTCACCCGCGAACCTGTCCAACACGCACCTCGACGCGCTGGAAGAAGAAACCATTTTCATCCTGCGCGAAGTGGCTGCCGCCTTCGAGCGCCCCACCCTGCTGTTCTCGGGCGGCAAGGACTCGCTGGTGCTGCTCAAGTGCGCTGAAAAAGCCTTCGGCGCCGGCCGCATTCCCTACCCGCTGCTGATGATCGACACCGGCCACAACTTCCCCGAAGTGACGGCCTACCGCGACCAGCGCGCGCAAGAACTGGGCGCCGAACTCATCGTACGCAGCGTCGAAGACTCGATGAAGCGCGGCACCGTGCGCCTGGCCCATCCGGGCGAATCGCGCAACGCGCACCAGTCGGTGACGCTGCTCGAAGCCATTGAAGAATTCCGCTTCGACGCGCTGATCGGCGGCGCCCGCCGCGACGAGGAAAAGGCGCGCGCCAAGGAGCGCATCTTTTCGCACCGCGACAGCTTCGGCCAGTGGCAGCCCAAGGACCAGCGCCCCGAGCTGTGGACGCTGTTCAACACGCGCCTGGCCCCGGGCGAGCACTTCCGCGTGTTCCCGATTTCGAACTGGACCGAACTCGACGTGTGGCAATACATCGAGCGCGAGAACGTCGGCCTGCCGTCGATCTACTACACGCACAAGCGCGAAGTGGTCGAGCGCCGCGGCCTGCTGGTGCCCGTGACTGAACTCACACCGCCGCGCGACGGCGAAACCGTGCAGGTGCGCGACGTGCGCTTTCGCACCGTGGGCGACATCACGACCACCTGCCCGGTCGAGAGCCTGGCCGCAGGCGCGGGCGACGTGGTGCTGGAGACGCTGTCGGTCGACGTCAGCGAGCGCGGCGCCACGCGCATGGACGACATGACTTCGGAAGCTTCGATGGAGAAGCGCAAGAAAGACGGATATTTCTGATGAGCACGACGACGGCAACCCTCGACACCACCGCCCTTCACGGCGACACCGGCACCGCCCTGCGCTTCATCACCTGCGGCTCGGTCGATGACGGCAAGAGCACGCTCATCGGCCGCCTGCTGGTCGACAGCAAGACCGTGCTGCAAGACCAGCTGGCCGGCGTTCAGCGCGGCGGCGAAACCGACCTGGCCCTGCTGACCGACGGCCTCTCGGCCGAGCGCGAGCAAGGCATCACGATCGACGTGGCGTACCGCTACTTCTCGACCGCCAAGCGCAAGTTCATCATCGGCGACGCGCCGGGCCACGAGCAGTACACGCGCAACATGGTCACGGCCGTCTCGGCCGCCGACGCGGCCGTGGTGCTGGTCGATGCCACCAAGCTGGCCTGGGCCGCCGAGGTCGAAGACGGCACCGTGGTCAAGCGCGAGCTGCTGCCGCAGACGCGCCGCCACACGCTGCTCGCCCACCTGCTGCGCGTGCAGTCGATCGTGTTCGCGGTCAACAAGCTCGACGCCATCGACGACGCCGCCCTCGCCTTCGAGCGCATCTCGACCGCGCTGAATGCCTTTGCCGAAGCGGCCGGCGTGAAGGTCGCGGCCATCGTGCCGATCTCGGCCCTCAAGGGCTGGAACGTCGCCACGCGCCATGCCGACTGGGTCGGCTACGAAGGCCCGAGCCTGCTCGAGCTGCTCGAAGACCTGCCCGTGACCGCACAGGACGAAGCAGTGCCCTTCGCCTTCCCGGTGCAGTGGGTCGAGAAGTTCTCGGCCTCGGCCGACACCTCGCAGGGCCGCCGCGTGTTCTGGGGCCGCGTCGCCTCGGGCCACGTGGAGCCCGGCCAGCGCGTGACCGTGCTGCCGAGCAACCAGACTGCCACCGTGGCGCAGGTGCTGAGCCACACGCGCCAGCCCAAGACCGTGCATGCGGGCCACAGCGCCGGCATCGTGCTCGACCGCGAGCTCGACGTGTCGCGCGGCGACTGGCTGCTGGCGCCCGAGGCCTTCGAGCCCGTGCGCGAGATCACCGCCACCGTGGCCTGGCTCGACGACGAGCCGCTGGTCGCGGGCCGCGTGTACTGGGCGCTGCAGGGCCACCGCTGGGTCAAGGCCAAGGTGGCGCGCATCGTCGATCGCGTGAACATCACGACCCTCGAATCCGAGCCGGCGACCCAGCTGGAAGCCAATTCCATCGGCGATGTGGTGCTCGCGCTGCAGCAGCCGCTGGCCGTCCTGCCCTTCGCCCAATCGCGTGCACTGGGGTCGCTGGTGCTGGTCGATACGGCCTCTCATCGCACCTCCGCCGCCGTGCTCGTGCAGCCGCCCGCCGCAAAGGCCTAAAATCTAGGGTTTTCCAGCCCCTTCTCCTGACGCTACAAGACAAATGACCCACGTCGTCTCCGAAGCCTGCATCCGTTGCAAATACACCGACTGCGTGGACGTTTGCCCCGTCGACTGTTTCCGCGAAGGTCCCAACATGCTGGTGATCGACCCAGATGAATGCATCGACTGCGCCGTCTGCATCCCCGAATGCCCGGTCAATGCGATCTACGCCGAGGAAGACCTGCCGGCCGACCAGATCGCCTTCATCAAGCTGAACGCCGAGCTGGCCCTGGCCGACGGCTGGAAGAGCATCACCAAGCGCAAGCCCGCCCTGCCCGAAGCCGAGGAGTGGAAGGACAAGACCGGCAAGATCTCGGAGCTGGTGCGCTGAGCCAGGCGCCCGCACCGATCGAGACCGACGCGCTGATCATCGGCGCCGGTCCGGTCGGCCTGTTCCAGGCCTTCCAGCTGGGCCTGCTCGAGATTTTCTGCCACATCGTCGATGCGCTGCCCGCCGCGGGCGGCCAGTGCGTGGCGCTGTACGGCCACAAGCCGATCTACGACATTCCCGGCACCCCGGTCACCAGCGGGCGCGATCTGGCGCAGTCGCTGCTGCAGCAGGTGGCGCCGTTCAAGCCGCAATTCCACTTCGGCGAGCAGGTTTCTACGCTGGCCCGCCAGACCGACGACCGCCTGCTGCTGACCACCTCGGCTGGCACGGCCTTCCTCGCGAAGACCGTGTTCATCGCGGGCGGCGTGGGCGCCTTCGTGCCCAAGCGCATCACGGTCGACGGTATCGGGCAGTTCGAGGGCTCAACGCTGTTCTATCACCCCGATTCGCTCGACCGCTTCGCCGGCCAGACGGTCGTGGTCAACGGTGGCGACGACATCGCGCTGGAAACGGCCATCGCCCTCACGACGCTCGCGAAGCAGGTGACGCTGGTCCACCGTCGCGACGGTTTCCAGGCCGACGAGGCGAACGTGGCCGCGATGCGCGCCCTCGTGGCCCGCGGCAAGCTGACCTTCCGAGTCGGTCAGCCGAGCGCTTTCGACGGCAAGCAACTGCAGATCACCACACCAGACAACACCACGGTCGAGCTTCCGCTCGACGCGCTGGTCGCCTGCCTGGGCATTTCGCCGCGCCTGGGCCCCATCGCCGACTGGGGCCTCGAGCTGGAACGCAAGCAGGTGCCGGTCGACACCGAGAAGTACGAAACCCGCGAACCCGGCGTGTTCGCGGTGGGCGACATCAACACCTACCCGGGCAAGAAGAAGCTCATCGTCTGCGGCTTCCACGAGGCCACGCTGGCGGCCTGGGGCGCTGCGGCGCGGGTGTTTCCGGGCAAGGCGATCCCGCTGCAGTACACGACCACCAGCACGCGCCTGCACGAGTTGCTGGGCGTGGCGGGCACTACCCCGCGCTGAGCAGCAACGGCCGGTAGGCGGCGATGAAGCTGCCCACGGCGGCGACGTAGCGGTCAATGTCCTGCGCCGACAACGGCAGCGAGAGCACGACGAATCCGCGCGGCGAGGTGTAGATCCCCTGGTCCAGCAGGTGGAAGAACAGCAGCTGCCGCAAGCGCCCGTCCACCGCCGCCAGGTCGGCCACGCGCTGCACCTCGCCCCGCAGGAAATGCGCATTCATGAGCGAGCCCACGCCGGTGAACTGCATCGCGACGCCTTCGCGTTCGCACAGCGCATTGAGCCGTGACCGCATCGCCTCGCCCCGCTCGGCCAATGCACCCGCCGCCTCGGGCGTGAACAGCTGCGTGAGGCCCGCGTAACCTGCCGCCATCGTCATCACGTTGTTGTTGAAGGTGCCTGAGTGCGCGAGCGCCCCGGTGCGTGGGTCGAACTGCGCCATCACGTCGGCCCGACCGCCAAAAGCGCCGAAAGACATGCCGCCACCGATGTACTTGCCCAGCGTCGTGAGGTCGGAGCGAATGCCCAGCCCGTTCGCCAGCCCGTGCGGCCCCAGCCGCGAAGTCATCACCTCGTCGAAGATCAACAGCGCGCCGACCCGCGTGGCCCCGTCGCGCAGCGCCTGCAGGAACTCGCGCCGCCCCGGGATGCAGCCGCTCGCGCCCTGCATCGGCTCGACCAGGATGGCGGCAATGTCTGCACCGTGCGCGTCGATCTGCGCGCGCGCCGTGTCCGCTTCGTTGTAGGGCAGCACGAGGAAGTCGAAGGGCACGGTCGTCGGCGACGGCTGGTCGCCGAAGCCCAGCACGCCGCCGTGGTAGCCGCCCGAGAACACGACGATCTTGCGCCGTCCCGTGAAGCGCAGCGCGGCCGTGAGCGCCATCAGGTTCGCCTCGGTGCCCGAGTTGGTGAAGCGCAACTGCTCGACCTGCGGAAAGCGCTCGCAGATCGTCTGCGCGAGCCGGCCTTCGAGCAGGTTGTGGCCCGTGAGGTTGATGCCGCCCTGCATCGCCTCGATGACCGCCTCGCGGATCTCGGGCGCCGAGTGGCCGTAGACGCCGGCCGTGTACTCGGCGATGAAGTCGGTGTAGCGGTGGCCGTCCGCGTCCCAGAGCGACGCGCCCTCGCCCTTGGCGATGGTGAGCGGGAACGGCGCGTAGAACAGCACCGAGCGGCTGTTGGCGCCGGGCATGTAGCGCGTCTGCGCCTCGAAGCGGCGCAGGCTCTCGGGGTTGCCGTCGGTGAAGCGTTGATGGGCCTGGGCCAGGGCCTGGTCGATGGCGGTCGTCATGGGAGACATCCTTTGGGAGTGGAACGTGCCGGGAGCGCCCGGCCCATTTAATTGATCAATGCTCAATTAATAATATTTATACAATCAATTCACCCGCTGCACAATGGCCGCATCCATGAAGAAAAAAGCCCCCGAGCCTCGCCCCCGGACGGCCGGCCGCCCCGCCGGCGGTGCGGCACTGTCGAAACAGCGCATCGCCGAAGTCGCGCTGGCGCACATCGACGCGTTCGGCCTCGGCGCCTTCAGCATGCGCGAGATCGCGGCGCAGCTCGGCGTGTACCCGGCCACGGTGCACTGGCATGTCAGCACGCGCGAGGCCCTGCTCGCCGAAGTCGCCGCCACGGTCATGGCGCAGGTCACGCCGCCCAAGGGCACGCTCGCCTGGCAGGACTGGATCGCCGAGCTGTTCCACCGCTGCCGCGCCGCGGTGCGGCAGCACCCGAACGTGGCGCAGCTGCTCGGGGCGCAACTGGTATCCAACGGCAGCCTGCCGACCGAACTGGTCGAAGGCGTGCTGGCGGCACTGACCGAGGCCGGCTTCGACGGCGAGCCGCTGCGCGAGGCCTACAACTGCGTGATCGCCGCGATGCTGGGCTTTCTGACGATGGAGTTCTCGCCCCTGCCCGCCGACAACACGCAGGCCTGGGCCGAAGAGCTGCGCGAGCGCGTCCACACGATCCGCCCGCTCGACCATCCGGTGCTCACGCGCCACCTGCCGCAACTGGCCAACAAGGCCTTCATCCTGCGCTGGGACAACGGCACCACCGTGCCGCTCGACAGCAGTTTCGAGCGGCACATCCAGATCACGATCGACGGGTTGGAGGCTTTCGCGCGCAGGCTCAAGCCGGCGCAGTGAACGCGATGCGCAGCAGCGCGTCTTTCAACCACAGCACGCCCGCATCCGAATTCGAGCGACGGTTCCAGCAGACGACCGAGCGGTAACCCGGCAGCTCGAAGGGCAGCGGGTGCACCGCGAGCCGATCGCGAAAATGCTCGGCCACGCGCAGCGGCAGCACGGCCACATGGTCGGTCTGCGCCAGCAGGTCGACGATCTGGCCGAAGCTGGTCATGGCCACGCGCATGCTGCGCGTGCGCCCCTGCCGCGCCAGCACCTGGTCGATGAGGTCGTCCAGCGCCGAGCTGCCGTAGCCCAGGAACACGTGCGGCGCCTCGCAGAAGGCATCCAGCGTGGCCGCCTCGCCGAGCGTCGGATGGCCGCGACGCACCGCGACCACGTAGCGGTCCTCGTACAGCAGCGCCGATTCGCAATCGCTCGGCGGCTGCAGGCGCGGCAGCACGGCCACGTCGAAGTCGCCCTTGCGCAGGCGCTCGGTGAGCGTGAGGAACGAGCTGGTCTCCCAGTGCAGGCGGATGCGCGAACCGCAGGCCACGAGTTCGTTGGCGAGCGTGGGCAGCAGCAGGTGGCTGGCGTAGTCGCTGCCCGAGATGCGGAAGATGCGCTGCGACGACGCCGGCTCGAAGCCCTCGCCGGGCTCCAGCATCGCGGACAGATCGGCCAGCACGCGCTCGACCTGGCCGGCCAGCGCATGGGCGCGCGCGGTGGGCTCCACGCCGTGGGCCGTGCGGGTGAACAGCGGGTCGTCGAAGGTGTCGCGCAGCCGGTTGAGCGAGGCGCTGACCGCCGGCTGGCTCAGGAAGAGCCGGGTCGCCGCGCGCGACACGCTGCGTTCGCGCATCAGGGCATCGAAGGTCCGCAGCATGCCGACGTCGAGGCTGCGGATATCACGTTGGGCCATATCTCATATTCAAAGCTTCGAATTGCCCGCGGGGCAGGCTGTCCGTATCGTCCAGCGCACAAGTACAACACGACTGGAGACACGATGAATCGGTTCAGACCCTCGCCGCCCGAGGCACACGCGGCGGACAGGACGTGCGCCACGCGCCGCCATGCGCTCGGTGTTCTTGGTGCCGGCATCGCGGCCCTCGCCGCCGGCCCTGCCTTCGCGCAGCCCGCGCCCTTTCCGAACCGCGTGGTGCGCATCGTGCCCTTCGGCTCGCCCGGCGGACCGATGGACGCCATCGCCCGCGTCTATGCCGAGAAGCTCAAGGCGCGCTGGAACCAGCCGGTGATCGTCGAGACCCGTCCCGGCGCCAGCGGCACCATCGCGGCCGACGCCGTCGCCAAGGCGGCGCCCGACGGCTACACCGTGCTGCTCACGCTGCCGCTCACGCACATCAACAACGTGGTGCTGCAACCCAGGCTGCCCTACGACCCGGTGAAAGACTTCGAGCCGCTGTCGCAACTGGCCACGGGCGGACCGATGCTCATCGCCCGCGCGTCGGCGCCCTTCTCCACCGTGCGCGAGTTCGTGGCCTATGCCAAGGCGCACCCCGGCGTTTCGTACGGCACCTGGGGCAACGGCTCCAACGCGCACCTGTTCGGCGAACTGCTCGCGCGCCAGAACCATATCGATCTGGTGCACGTGCCCTACAAGGCCGAGGCCGCCGCACACAACGACATGTTCGGCGAGGCGCTGGGCGTGGCCTGGGCCAACCCTGCGACCGCACGCGGCCTCGCACAGGCCGGGCGCATCAAGGTGCTGGGCATCACGGGCCGCCAGCGCGTGCGCTCGATGCCCAACGTGCCGACCTTCACCGAACAGGGCTTTGCAGGCTTCGATCTCGACAGCTGGATCGGCGTGTACGCGCCCGCGCGCACGCCGCAGCCCGTGCTCGACGAATGGTCGCTCGCGCTGCGCGAGATCACGAAGCTGCCCGATATCCAGGAGCGCCTGGCCGGCTACGGCTTCGAGCCGCTGGGCAGCACACCCGCCGAATTCCGTGCCGGCTACAAGGCTGACTTTCCCCGCGTGGCGGACCTGATCAAGGCCGCAGGAGTCACCCCCGAATGAGCGCCGTCGTCCCGCCTTCCGCCACTGCCGAGTGGCAACCCATCGCCTTCGACACCGGCACCGCGTACGGCCGCAAGGCGCCGAGCCACAAGCCCGAGCTGACCGAGGTCGGCGCCGGTACGCCCATGGGCGAGCTGCTGCGCCGCTACTGGCACCCCATCGGCCTGGCCGCCGACGCCACCGACACGCCGCGCCAGGTGCGCGTGCTGGGCGAAGACCTGATCCTGTTCCGCGACAAGAAAGGCCGCGCGGGCCTCGTGCACTGGCGCTGCGCGCACCGCGGGGCGTCGCTGTACTACGGGCGCGTGGAGGAAGAAGGCATCCGCTGCTGCTACCACGGCTGGATGTTCGACGTGCAGGGCCACTGCGTCGACCAGCCCTGCGAACCCGAAGGCGGCGCGCGCAGCCGCGGCCGGGTGCGCCAGCCCTGGTACCCGGTGCAGGAGCAGTACGGCCTGATCTGGGCCTACCTCGGCCCGGCCGACAAGAAGCCCGTGCTGCCGCGCTACGACTGCCTCGAAACCATGGACGACGGCGAGACCCTGGAGGCCGACGGCAACAGCATCGGCGGTGGCGGGCCGCAGGTCATTCCGTGCAATTGGCTGCAGCACTACGAAAACGTGGCCGACCCCTTCCACGTGCCCGTGCTGCACGGCAGCTTCAGCGGCACGCAGTTCGTGGCGCTCATGGGCCAGATGCCCGACGTGAGTTTCGAGAGCACCGAGACCGGCGTGACGATCACCTCGATCCGCACGCTCGACGACGGCCGCACCTTCCGCCGCGTGGCCGGTCCCGTGCTGCCGACGCTGCGCGTGGTGCCCAACCCGCGCGTGGCCACCTACGGGCGCGTCGAGTCGATCGGCTGGGTGCTGCCCATCGACGACCACAGCTTTCGCATCTACACCGTGGGCCGCGTGAAGACCCCCGGCGACCTGTCCCGCATGCGCTCGCGCCTGAATGGCAAGCTGTGGGAAGAGCTGACCGAGGCCGAACACCGCGCCTTCCCCGGCGACTACGAGGCGCAGGTGAGCCAGGGCGCCATCACCGCGCATTCGGAAGAGCACCTGGCCTCGTCGGATCGCGGCATCGTGATGCTGCGCCGGCTGCTGCAGCGCCAGCTCGACGCACTGCGCGAAGGCCGCGACCCGGCCGGTGTGAGCTTCGACCCCACAGCACCACCCGTGCAGTTCGAGGCCGGCAACTTCCTCGTGCCCGCCGAGTGAACGGCGTGTTGAGGGACGCCGGCATCGCGGTGCGGGTGGCGCGCAAGACGGTCGAGGCCGAGGGCGTGGCCGGCTTCAGGCTGGTGCCCGCCGACGGCGAGCGCCTGCCGGCCTTCACGCCGGGCGCGCACATCGACGTGGCGCTGCCCGGCGGGCTGGTGCGCCAGTATTCGCTGTGCAACACCTCGGCCCTGGACGATGGGCACTACGAGATCGGCGTGTTGCGCGATGCGGCCTCGCGCGGCGGCTCGCGGGCGATGCACGACGCCGTCCACGAAGGCTCGGTGCTGCAGATCAGCCCGCCGCGCAATCTCTTCGCGCTCGACGAAAGCGCAACGCAGAGCCTGCTGCTGGCCGGCGGCATCGGCGTGACGCCGCTGCTGTCGATGGCACAGCGGCTGGCTGCATTGGGCGCCGACTTCGCGCTGCACTGCTGCAGCCGCTCGGCGGCGCGCACGCCCTACCGGCGGCGGCTGCAAGACAGCGCGTTCGCGGACCAGGTGTTCTTCCACCATGACGACGGCCCGCCCGCGCAGCACATCGACCTCGCCGCCACCCTCGGCAGTCCGGCCCCGGGCAAGCACGTCTACGTGTGCGGCCCCGCAGGCTTCCTCGAGGCCGTGCGCACGACCGCGCGCGCTCTGCATTGGGCGGACGCGCAAGTGCACTTCGAGTCGTTCTCGGGCGCCGCAACGCCGGCTGGCGGACAGGGTAGCTTCGAGGTCGAGCTGCACCGCTCGCGCCGCGTCGTCCACATCCCCGCGACGATGACGGTGCTGGACGCGCTCGCCGCCGAAGGTGTCGAGATTCCTGTGTCATGCGCACAGGGCGTCTGCGGCACCTGCCTCACGCGCGTGCTCGCGGGCGAGGTGGCGCACCACGACCTCTACCTGACACCTGCCGAGCAGGCCGCCAACGACTGCTTTCTGCCCTGCTGCTCGCGGGCCATCTCACCGAGGCTGGTGCTCGACCTCTAGCAGTTCGTAGAGCACCATCCGCGTCTGCCGCCCGCGCAGCTCGACCTGCTCCTCGATGCGCCGCGTGGCCATCCGCCCGCCCAGCCCCTCGAAGGTTGTCTCGGACACCAGCGTGCGCGTCCCCAGCTGCTTGTTGATGCCCTCGATGCGGCTTGCTGCATTGATCACGTCGCCCAGCGCGGTGTACGACAGCCGGTCGCTCGAGCCGAGCACCCCGGCGATCACGACGCCGGTGTGGATGCCGATGCGCGTGCGGAACGGCTGCAGGCCTTCCGCCTGCCACCGGCGGTTGAGGTCGTTCATCTCGGCGTGCAGTTCGAGCGAGGCCACGCAGGCGCGATGCTCCGCATCGGGCAGGTCGGTGGGCGCGCCCCACAGCACCATGATGCCGTCGCCCATGAACTTGTCGATCACGCCGCCGTGGCGCGCGAACACGCGGGTGGCGAGGTTGAAGTAGTCGGTCAGCTGCCGCATGAGCACGTCGGCCGGCATCGATTCCGAGATGCTCGTGAAGCCTTCCACGTCGGTGAACATCGCGGTGATGCGGCGCGGCGAACCGTTGGGCTCGAGTGCATGCCCTTCGGCGACGAGCTGCTTGATCACGTCCACCGGCACGAACTTGCGAAAGGCCTGGAGGCTGCGCGCGGAATCTTCCAGCGCCTGGCTCAGGTGCTGGATCTCGAGCACGCGGCTGGGCTCGCGCGGCAGGTCGTCGAGTTCGAGCCGCCCGATGCGGCGTGCGATGCGCGAGAGGCCTTCGATCGGTGCGGTCACGAGTTTCGACAGCCGCAGCGAAATGACGAGCGCGATCGCGAGAAAGCCCAGCGCGAGCAGCAGCGACCACAGCACGTTGCGATGCAGCGCGCCCATCAGCGCCTCTTCGGGCTCCCAGCTGACCAGGTGCCAGTCGGTGGCCGCAATGCGCGAGGTCTGCACCTGGTAGTGCATGCCCTCGTGCACGAGCGGAAAGGCCATGTCTTCGGTCCAACCGCGGCTGCCGTTGGCCAGCATGTAGGCATGCAGCGCGCCGAGCACGCCATCGTCGGGGTCTTCGAGCTTGCGCACCGAATGCGGGTGGTCGCTGCGCGCGATCACGTGGTGGTCGGCGCTCAGCAGCGCACTGTGGCCGTGGCCCGTGCCGCCGAACAGGCGCACGAGGTTGGAGAGGTGCCCGAGCGACACGCTGGCGACCGCCACCAGCGTCTGCGTGGCGCCCTCCTCGTCCCGCCGCCGGCTCGGCCGCGCATGGCTCACGCCCAGCTCCTTCATCGAGGGCAGCACGAAGGGCGCGGTCCACACGGGGCGCTGCGCCTTCTCGGCCTGCGTGAACCAGTCCTGGTGCACCGGGTCGTCTTCGCTGCGGAAGGCTTCGATGCGCGTCGTCTCGTAGCGCCGCCGCGGGTCTTCGTCGCCGTCGCTGTCGGGCGGCGATTTGTACTCCCAGGTCTCGGTGGTGGTGCGCCCTTCGCGCAGCACCTGCCGCACCACCGACACGGGGTGGCGCATGGCCATCAGGAAGTGGCCGTCGTCGCTGCCCACGCCGATGCTGTCAAGCTCCGGCGTCTGCTCCAGCGCGGCCCAGAGCAGCTCGGCGGTCTGCTCGCCGTCGTGGCCCGCGGGGTGCAGGTCGGGGGTGTGGGCGATGGCGCGCACCAGCCCTTCGGTCTTGGCGAGGAAGGCGAGGACGTTGTCTTCGACCCGGTCGTGGTTGACCTTGTGCGCCGACTCGCCGACCTTCGACACCAGCTGCTCCGCGCCCCAATAGCCGAAGGCCACCAGCAGCAGCGACTGCAGCAGCGCGACCGCGCAGATGATCGTGCCGACGTCGACGCGGAAGCGCCTCAGCCGCGCGTGGGGTGCGGGCGATGAGGCCGGTGGTTCCGGGTGCTTGCGGTCGTCTGTCATGTGCGGGGAGCCTCCAGGGCATTCGAAGGCGCCCTCGTGGCGGCGATTCTCACCCGGGCCGAAGGCCCGCGGACCTGCGCATCACGCGTCGGCCGACATCTGGGCGACGACCGGCCCGCTTGCCGCTACGCCGCGGTCTTGGAGAAGTCCGGGGCCCGCTTCTCGGCGAACGCCGTGAAGGCTTCGCGTGCTTCGGGACTCTGGAGGCGCTCCACGAACTGTGCGCCTTCGAGGTCCATCTGGGCTGCAACGGCGGCGCCTTGCTTCATCAGGCCCTTCGTCAGCTTCAACGAGCCCGCGGCACGGCTGGCGAGCAGCTCGGCAACCTTTTGCGCCTCGCCGTGCAGGTCCGACACGGGCACGACCCGGTTCGCGATGCCCCAGGCCAGGGCCTGCGCAGCGGACACCGGCAGGCCCAGCGCGAACATCTCGTAGGCACGAACGTGGCCGATGCGGGCAGGCAGCAGCAGGCTCGACGCCGCTTCGGGCACCAGCGCCAGGTTGACGAACGGCGTGGACAGCAGCGCATCCTCAGCCAGCACCACGAAGTCGCAGTGCAACAGCAAGGTGGTCCCCACGCCGACTGCGCGTCCGTTGACCGCCGCGATCACCGGGCGCGTCGAACTCGCCAATGCACGCAGGAAACGGGCGACATGGCGCTCTTCGTTGCCAGCCTTCCCGGCAGCCACGGCAGCAAATTCGCCCAGGTCGTTGCCCGAGGTGAACATGCCACCTTCGCCTCGCAACACGATGGCCCGGACGGACGGGTCGCTCTCGGCGCCTGCGATGGCATCGGCCAGACGGCCATACATCGCATTGGTCAGTGCGTTCATCTTCTCCGGCCTGGCCAGCGTGAGGGTCAGGACACCCTGGGTGGATTCGACGGTCACGTGTTCGGTCATGGGTTCTCCTGGTTGCCCGCTCGCACCGTGCGAGAGGGATGGCATTTAATTCGCATGCGAAGTATATGCTTCGTGTGCGAAATAAATACAGATAAGATGTAACCTGCCGCGCCTTCGCCCAGGCCACAGGAATCCGATGAAAGCTCAAAAAAAATACAGGCTGGTGTTTCTTCTGAACGTCGCCCAGCGGGCGGTGCAGCGATGGAAAGAAACCCGCGGCGATGCCCTGCCCGCACTGTCGGCAGCCCAGGCCGGCACGATGTTTTTCCTGTCGGCCAACGATGGCGCCCTGACAGGAGAAGTCGCGCAGGCACTGAACATCGGCGCACCAGCCATGTCCGGCCTTGCTGCCCGCCTCGAAAAAGCCGGCTACCTGACCCGCGCGCAAGACCCGAACGACGGGCGCGCATTCCGCCTCTACCAGACCGAGGAAGGACGGCTGGCCGGACAGCGTGCAAAGGCCGGGCTCGGCGCGTTGAACGCACGGCTGACCCAGGGCTTCAGCGACGAAGAGATGGCAATCGTCGGCCGGTGGCTCGAATCGGTGGTCGAGAATTTTTCCGCCGGGGGCGCGGGAAAGCACGAGGAATAGGCTCTCGGTCCCGGCACGCCATCGGTGCGGCGGGTGCAAGGCCCGCCGTGGCTGGATTCTTCCGTGCGCAGGAACTTTTCGGTGCGTCTGCGACACACGCGCCTAAAATGACATTTCGCTAGGGGTGCTGCGCCGGTTTCGACCGGGGTGGCTGAGAAAGTCCCTTTGAACCTGACTGAGGTAATCCTCGCGCAGGGAAGCTGGTCCGGTGGCCTGTCGCGTTGTCTCGCGCGACGGCCACGCCACTGGAGCCTCGCCCACCTGCCAAACCTTTTGCACTGGAGCAAACGGATGGCACACAACGACAACGACAGTTCCGCTTCGTCCGGCAACGAAGCGCTCACGCCCCTGCCCGCCTCCCGACGCGTCTTCGGCTGGCACGACCACGCCTCGCTGTGGTTCAGCCTCGGCGTCGGGCTGCTGGTGATGCAGATCGGTGCCTACCTGGTGCCGGCCGTGGGCACGCGCGACGCGGCGCTGGCGATCGTGCTGGGCTCGCTGCTCGGCGCCGGGCTGCTGGCCTGGACCGCGCGGCTGGGCTGCGAAACCGGGCTGGCCAGCGCCGGACTGATGCACGCCACCTACGGCAGCGCCTTCGCGCGGCTGCCGGTGCTGCTCAACATCGTGCAGCTGGTGGGCTGGACCACCTTCGAGCTCGTGATCATGCGAGAAGGCACGCAGGCCATCGGGCAACAGGCCTTCGGCCCCGCGCTGGGCACGGCCTGGGGCGGCGTGCTGACCACGCTGCTGTGGGGTGCGGTGCTGCTGGCGCTGCTGGCCGGTTCGATGGTGAAGCTGGTGCGCCGCTTCGTGAGCCGTTTCGGCCTGCCGCTGGTGGTGCTGTCGCTGCTGTGGCTCAGCTGGCAGTTCGCGACGCGGCTGCACGCCAAGGGCCTGGACGCCTTCTGGGCGCGGCCGGGCGACGGCAGCATGGGCATGTTCAGCGCGCTCGACCTGGTCATTGCGATGCCGGTGTCGTGGCTGCCTCTGGTGGCCGACTACGCGCGCCACGGCAAGCGCAGCGCCGGGGGCGGCCTGGGCAGCGCGTTCAGCGGCACCTGGATCGGCTACGCGCTCGCCAACATCTGGTGCTACGCGCTCGGCGTGATGGTGGTGAGCGTGGCCGAGCCGGGCACCAGCCTCGTCATGGCGCTGCTGCTGGCGCAGGGCGGGCTGGTGGCGCTGGGCCTGATCCTCATCGACGAACTCGACAACGCCTATGGCGACGTGTACTCGGGCTCGGTGTCCACGCACAGCCTGCTGCCGCGCTGGAGCGTGAAGCGCTGGGGCCTGCTGCTGGCGGTGCTGTGCATCGGGCTGGCGCTGGTGCTGCCGATGCACACGCTCGAGCCCTTCCTGCTGCTGCTGAGCTCGGTGTTCGTGCCGCTGTACGGCGTGATCCTGGGGCGGCTGGGCAGCGGAAGTGCCGTGTCGGCGAACAGCACGCGCACCATCGACTGGGGCGCGGCGCTGATCTGGCTCGCGGGCATCGCGGCCTACCACGCGCTGGCCAAGTGGGCGCCGCAGTTCGGCTCGGCGTTGCCGACGCTGGCGGCGACCTTCGTGCTGGCCTGGCTCAGCCGGCCGACAGCGGCACGCGGTGGGTCGGCACTGGCGCAAAGCCGTGGTTGAGCGGACCGTGGCCCGCGCCGACCTGCACATCCGCGCCGGCGCGCATTGCGCCGAGGATGTACGCGCGTGCGCACTCGACCGCCTCGGGCAGCGCCAGGCCCAGTGCCAGGTGCGCGGCGATGGCCGACGAGAGCGTGCAACCGGTGCCGTGCAGGTTGCGGCTGGCGATGCGTTGCGACGCGAGTCGCTTGCGCGCGCCGCTGCGCTCCAGCAGCACATCGACCACTTCGTCGCCGGGCAGGTGGCCGCCCTTGAGCAGCACGGCCTTCGCGCCGAGCGCGAGCAATTCGTCGGCCGCGCCATCGAGCGCGTCGATGCCGCCGATGGCATGGCCGACCAGCAAGGCGGCTTCGTCGAGGTTGGGCGTGACCACCACGGCGCGCGGGAACAGCTCGCGCACCAGCACCTGCACGGTCTCGGCCGCGATCAGGCGGTCGCCGCTGGTGGCGATCATCACGGGGTCGAGCACCACGTTCTTCAGCTGGTAGCGGTCGATGGCCCAGGCCACCACCTCGACCACCTCGGGCGCGTGCAGCATGCCGAGCTTGACGGCGTCGACGCCGATGTCTTCCACCACGGCCTGAATCTGCGCCTTCAGGAAGTCGGGCGGCACGCCGTGGATGCCCGAGACGCCCACCGTGTTCTGCGCGGTGAGCGCGGTGATGGCCGTCATGCCGTAGCAGCCGAGGGCCGCGAAGGTCTTGAGGTCGGCCTGGATGCCGGCGCCGCCGCCGCTGTCGGAGCCGGCGATGGAAAGCACGCGTGCGTAGCGTTGGGTGGGTGCGGGGGTCATGTTGAAAATTATCGGCGAGTGCGCCGTGCCTCTTTCTCACTCCCCTTCCGGGGGAGGGTCGGGATGGGGGCACGCGGCGTGTCCATCGAGCGCTCTGCCCGCCCCCATCCCAGCCTTCCCCCAGCGGGGGAAGGAGCAAGACCATGAGCGTGCCATTTCAATCTGCGGCCATCCTTGGCGCAGGCCTCATGGGTCGCCTGATGGCGGTCACGCTCGCGCAGGCCGGCTGCAAGATCGACCTGTACGAAGCCGGCAGCCCCGATGCCGAGGGCGCAGCCGCCCGCGTGGCCGCGGCCATGCTCGCGCCGCTGGCCGAATCGGCCGTGGCGCCGGTGTCGGTCGTGCGCATGGGTCAGCACGCGCTGTCGCGCTGGCCCGAGCTGCTGGCGCCACTGGCGCAGCCGGTGTTCTTCCAGCGCGAAGGCACGCTGGTGCTGTGGCACCGCCAGGACGCCGCCGAGGCCACGCGACTCGCGGGCGTGCTGGCGCGCACCGGTGCGCAAGTGCCCGAGCTGGCGCCGATGCAGACGCTCGACACCCCCACCGCCATCGCCGCGCTGGAGCCCTCGCTGGGCACACGCTTCGCTCGCGGCCTGTACCTGCCGGGCGAAGGCCAGCTCGACAACCGCGCGCTGCTGGCGTCGCTGCGCGCCACGCTCGAAGCCGATGCGCGCGTGACGCTGCACTGGCAGTCGCCGCGTGCGCCCTCCGACTTTTCGCCTGGCACGGCGGGCCAGCCCGACTGGGTGATCGACTGTCGCGGCCTCGGCGCCAAGCCGCAATGGAACGCGCTGCGCGGCGTGCGCGGCGAGGTGATCCGCGTGCATGCGCCCGAGGTCACGCTGCAGCGGCCCACGCGCCTCGTGCATCCGCGTTACCCGCTGTACATCGCGCCCAAGCCCGACCACCTGTTCGTGATCGGCGCGACCGAGATCGAGTCCGACGACCTGTCGCCCGCCAGCGTGCGCTCCACGCTCGAGCTGCTGAGCGCGGCCTACGCGGTGCACAGCGGCTTTGCCGAGGCGCGCATCGTCGAGATCGCGACGCAATGCCGGCCCACGCTGCCCGACAACCTTCCCGCCATTCGCCAGCCGCAGCCGCGCGTGCTGCAGATCAACGGCCTGTACCGCCACGGCTTCATGATCGCGCCCGCCCTGCTCGATGCGGCGATGGAACTGCTTGCGCATGGCCGTTCCACGCTCGCACGCGGCTTCGGCATGGACGTGCCCGACGCATGACGAGAACAACGACGACCCCGATGAACATCCTGATCAACGACAAGCCCTGCACGCTGCCCGAGGGTGCGCTGCTCGCCGACGCGCTGGCCGTGCTGCAGGCCGTGCCGCCTTTCGCAGTGGCGGTGAACCGCGAGTTCGTGCCGCGCTCGGCCTACGCCACGCACCCGCTGCACGCCGACGACCGCGTCGAGGTGATCCGCCCGGTGACCGGCGGCTGAACGAACGCACCAGAGACAAGACGATGGAGACGACAACCATGACCAATCCCGATCCCCTGGTCCTCTACGGCCAGACCTTCCACAGCCGCCTGCTGCTGGGCACCGCGCGCTACCCCTCGCCCGACGTGCTCGAAGCGGCTGTGCAGCGCGCCCAACCCGCGATGCTGACCGCCTCGCTGCGCCGCCAGACCGCCAGCCAGGGCTCCGGCAACAGCGACCTCGGCAACGGCTTCTGGGAGCTGCTGCGCAAGCTGGCCGTGCCGGTGCTGCCCAACACCGCCGGCTGCCACAGCGTGCAGGAAGTGATCGCCACCGCGCAGATGGCGCGCGAGCTGTTCGACACGCCGTGGATCAAGCTCGAGCTCATCGGCGACGACTACACGCTGCAGCCCGACACGCTGAACCTCGTCGATGCGGCGTCGCAGCTGATCCGCGACGGCTTCCATGTGCTGCCGTACTGCACCGAAGACCTGGTGCTGTGCCAGCGCCTCGTCGATGTCGGCTGCCAGGCCGTGATGCCGTGGGCCGCGCCCATCGGCACCGGACGCGGGCCGGTCAACCCGTATGCGCTGCGGCTGCTGCGCGAGCGGCTGCAGGTGCCGATGCTGGTCGACGCAGGCCTCGGCCTGCCCTCGCATGCGTGCCAGGTGATGGAGTGGGGCTACGACGGCGTGCTGCTCAACACCGCCGTCGCTCTTGCGCAGGAACCGGTCGCGATGGCCGGTGCCTTTGCCGACGCAGTGCAGGCCGGCCGCGCCGCCTACCGCGCCGGCGCGATGGCCGCGCAGGACGCCGCGCAGCCCAGCACGCCCGTGCTCGGCACGCCCTTCTGGCACCACGCGCCATGAACCCCATCGACACCCCCAATGCCCGCGCCGTGGCGCAAGCCATCGTTGCGGTCCACGGTCTGCGCTTCGGCGCCGCCACGGCCACGGCCGTGAGCGCGCCGCACTTCAGCTCGGACGACGCCGTCTACCGCGGCGCGAAGCAAGCCTGCACCGCGCTCGGCTTCATCGAGATCGATGCCGAATGCCTCGCCCATGCATGGCGCGCGCAGACCGAACGGCTCGGCCAGTTCGACGCGTCGGCATGGCCCGATGCGCCGGTCGATTTCGGCATGGGTCCGTTTCCGCCCACCGCACGCGCCGACGCCTTTCCGCCCTGCCCCGAGCGGCTCGGCCTGTACGCCGTGCTGCCCGATGCGGCATGGGTCGGCCGCATGGCGCGCGCCGGCGTGCCGACGGTGCAGCTGCGCTTCAAGTCGGACGACGCCGCCGCCGTCGCGCGCGAAGTGCAGGCCGCCGTCGACGCGGTGCGCGGCACCGAGGCGCTGCTCTTCATCAACGACCACTGGCAGGTCGCCATCGCGGCCGGCGCCTACGGCATCCACCTCGGGCAGGAAGACCTCGACGCGTTGTCGCCCGATGAGCTGCAGCAGCTGCGCGCCTCCGGCCTTCGGCTCGGCGTGAGCACCCATGGCTACGCCGAGATGGTGCGCGCCGATGCGGTGAGCCCGAGCTACATCGCGATGGGCGCCATCTACCCGACCACGCTCAAGCGGATGGCGACCGCGCCGCAGGGCGTGGCGCGGCTCGCAGCCTACGCGCGGCTGCTGCGCGGCTACCCGCAGGTGGGCATCGGCGGCGTCGATGCCGTGCGGCTGCCGGAGGTGCTCGCCACCGGCGTCGGCTCGGTCGCCGTGGTGCGCGCGCTGGTCGCCGCCGACGACCCCGAGGCCACGGCCGCGCAATGGATGACGGCGATGCACGCCGCCCCCGGTTCCCCTGAACGCACAGAATGAACGCTCGACTTTTCTCGCCCTCCCCGCTTTCGCGCGCGCTCGCCGCCGCCCTCCTCACTTTCGGTGCCTGCGGCGCGCATGCGCAGTCTTCATCGCCATCGCAGGCGCTGCCCGAAGTCACCGTGAACGACGGCGCCGCCGCGCCGCAGGCCGAGATCAGCGGCTTCGGCGATGTGCCGCTGCGCGAGCTGCCGCTGTCGGCCACCATCATCGACAGCCAGCAGCTGCGCAGCAGCGGCGCACGCCGCCTCGCCGACCTGACGCAGTTCGACGCTTCGGTCACCGACGCCTACAACTCCGCCGGCTACTGGGACTACCTCACGGTGCGCGGCTTCGTGCTCGACAACCGCTTCAACTACCGGCGCGAAGGCCTGCCGATCAGCGCCGAGACCGCGATCCCGCTGGACAACAAGGAGCGCATCGAGATCCTGCGCGGCACCAGCGGCATCCAGGCCGGCACCAGCGCGCCGGGCGGGCTCGTCAACTACGTGGTCAAGCGCCCGACCGAGCAGGAGCTGCGCACCATCCGCTTCGAAACCACGAGCCGCGGCAGTGTGCTGAGCGCGCTCGACTTCGGCGGGCGCTTCGGCGAGAACCGCCAGTTCGGCTATCGGCTCAACGTGGCCGGCGAAAAGCTCAACCCGCTCACGCACAACCTCGACGGCAGCCGCCGCCTCTTCTCGCTCGCGGCCGACTGGCGCATCACGCGCGACTCGGTGCTCGAGTTCGAGGTGGAGCAAAGCCGCAAGACACAGCCGAGCCAGAACGGCTACAGCCTGCTGGGCAACACGCTGCCCCGACCGGTCGATCCGCGCATCAACCTCAACAACCAGCCGTGGTCGCAGCCCTCGGTGTTCAAGGCGCTGACCGGCACCGTGCGCTTCAGCCAGGCGCTGAATGCCGACTGGCGCTGGAGCGCGCAGATCGGCCAGCAGCGCCTGAAGACCGACGACCGGCTGGCCTACGCCTTCGGTTGCGGTGCCGAAGGCAACTACGACCGCTACTGCTCCGACGGCACCTTCGACGTGTACGACTTCCGCAGCGAGAACGAGCGCCGCACGCAGACTGCGGGCAGCCTGAACCTCAAGGGCAACGTGATGACGGGCAGCGTGCGCCACGAGCTGGGCTTCGGCCTGCTGCAAAGCCGCGTGCGCAACCGCTTCCAGGACCAGGCCTACAACTACGTCGGCACCGGCAACATCTGGGCGACCGCGATGACGCCAGCCGACCCGCGGCTGACGGACGCCAACACCAACCGCAACGAACGCTCGACCGAGCTGTCGGTGCAGGACGCAATCCGCTGGAACGACCGCTTCACGACCTGGATCGGCGCACGGCACACGCGGCTGTCGCGCGACAGCATCCGCACCGACGGCTCGCGCCCCACCGGCTACAGCGACAGCATCACCACGCCGTGGATCGCGGCCAGCTACACGATCCAGCCCGGGCTGCTCGCCTATGCGAGCTGGGGCAAGGGCGTCGAGTCGCAGGTCGTGCCCAACAAGAGCTCGCAGTACGCGAACGCGGGCGAGGCGCTGCCCGCGCTGCAGTCGCGCCAGTGGGAACTGGGCCTGAAGGGCGGCGACGCGGCATTCAACTGGCAGCTCGCGTGGTTCGACATCTCGCGCCCCATGACCAACCTCGACCTGTGCGGCGCGTCCTGCACGGTGCGCAACGACGGCCGCGCAGTGCACCGCGGCCTCGAGGCCGGCGCGCAATGGACCGGCGGCCCCTGGCGCCTGGGCGGCAGCGTGGCACTCATCGACGCCAAGCGGCGCGGCAGCACGGCCGCGCCCGAACTCAACGGACAGGCGCCCACCAACGTGCCCAAGCAGGTGCTGCGCGCACAGGCCGCGTACCGCTTCGCGTCGGTGCCAGGCCTCGAACTCGCGGGCCAGCTGTCCTACGAAGGCCGCCGCAACGTGCTGCCCGACGGCTCCATCCGTCTGCCGTCGTGGACGCGCCTGGATGCGGTGCTGCGCTACGACACCAGGCTGGCCGGCATGGCCACCAGCTGGACGCTGGCCGTCGACAACCTGTTCGACCGCCGCTACTGGAAGGAATCGCCCTACCAGTTCAGCCATGTCTACCTGTTCCCGGGTGCGCCGCGCACGCTGCGGCTGGGCGTGAGCATTGCGATGTGAGCGTGATTCTTCGTGGTCACCGCGGCCCCGTCGCCACGATTTCGTTGCGCCGGCGCCTCGGTGTTTTGGAAGCCCAAAAAACCACGCTATAATTTAAGGCTTGTTCCTCGATAGCTCAGTTGGTAGAGCGCCGGACTGTTAATCCGTAGGTCCCTGGTTCGAGCCCAGGTCGAGGAGCCAGAACAAAGCCGCAAGGCCTCTGGAAGGCCCGCTACTCACAAGGTAGCGGGCCTTTTCATTTGTGGAGCCCCGTGCAAGCGAAGTCCGCGGGGGCGAAGACGTGGAAGGTGCGAAAAAAATCAATCGCCCTGCGCGCTTCACCCATCAAAAATGATCGCCGTCGTCTCAGAACGGCGAATTCATTGAATATAATTGAAGGCTTGTTCCTCGATAGCTCAGTTGGTAGAGCGCCGGACTGTTAATCCGTAGGTCCCTGGTTCGAGCCCAGGTCG